>JBFHJC010000008.1:0-34155 GCA_041596155.1 Ilumatobacter sp.
GGACTGTCCGACGAGGCGAAGCGGCGCCATGCGGAGCTGTTCCCGACCTGGAAGAGGCGCAAGCCGGTCCGCGTGTGGCCGCTCGAGATCCCGATCGAGGGCGAGCCGGCCGACGTCACCGAGATCGTGCGGTCGTACGGCGACTGGCTGGCGACATCCGACGTCCCGAAGCTGTTCGTCAACGCCGAGCCCGGAGCGATCCTGACCGGGGCCCAGCGGGAGTTCTGCCGCGGCTGGCCCAACCAGACCGAGGTGACCGTCGCCGGCAACCACTTCGTGCAGGAGGACAGCCCTGACGAGATCGGACGCGCGATCCGCACGTGGCGCGACGCGATCGGATAGGCGATCGATACGCGTTGGGGAGCGCCGAGGGCGTCTGACATGCTCGCGGCATGCGGCACGACGACGGCACCCTGACCAGCGCTGACGGCACCCGGATCTTCCACCAGAGCTGGCTCCCCGACGGCGAGCCGCAGGCGGTGGTCCTGCTCGTGCACGGCCTCGGCGAGCACTCCGGGCGGTACGCCCACGTCGCCGAGGCGCTCGTCGGCGCCGGACTCGCGGTGCATGCGCTCGACCATCGTGGCCACGGCCGTTCGGACGGCAAGCGGGCGTTCGTCCGCTCGTACGACGAGCTGGCCGACGACCTCATGATGTTCCGCCGCCACGTCGAAGCGCAGCACCCCGGGCGACCGCTGATCGTGCTCGGCCACAGCATGGGCGGCAACCTCGCGGTCGACCACGTGATCGAACACCAGGACGGGGTCGCCGGTCTCGTGCTGAGCGGCCCGGCGCTGAAGATCGGCGACGACTTCTCCCCCGTTCAGCTGAGGATCTTCAAGCTGCTCGGCAAGGTGGCGCCCGGCCTCAAGCCGCAGGGACTCGACGCCGAGGCGATCAGCCGCGACCCCGACGTCGTCGCCGCCTACCGCGCCGACCCGCTCGTGTACACGGGGAAGATCCCCGCCGGGATCGGCGCCGCGCTGATCTCCCGGATGGAGACGTTCCCCGACCGGTACGCGCGGCTGCGCCTGCCGATCCTGATCATGCACGGCACCGCCGATCGGTTGACCGACGTCGGCGGGTCACGCGCGTTGGCGGCGACTGCGACCGAGGCCGACGTCACCGCGCACTACTACGAGGGCCTCTACCACGAGGTCTTCAACGAGCCCGAGCGCGAGCGCGTCATCGCCGACCTGCTCGCGTGGGTCGACGGCGTGCTCGCCTGATGTCGGCGTCCGAGCCGAGCGCCCGCGACCTCGAGCTCGGGTTGGCGGGCACGTGCGTCGCGGTCGTCGCCTGGGGCTCGGCCGGTGTGATCGTCAAGGCGATCGACATGAGCGGGGTGGCGATCGGGTTCTGGCGCTTCCTGGTGTACGGCGCCGTCCTCGCCGGCTGGATGGCGGCACGCGGCAGCCGCCTGACATCCCGCTCGCTGCGGGCGTCGCTGTTCGGCGGCGTCTGCCTCGGGTTCGACGTCATCTTGTTCTTCACCGCCGTCAAGATCACCAACGTCGTCAACGCGACGACGATCGGGGCCATGCAACCACTCGTCGTCTCGGTGTTCGCGGCCCGGATGTTCGGCGAGCGCGTGCGGCTCCGCGAGATCGCGGCCGCCATCGTGGCGATCGCCGCGGTCGTCGTGATCGTCGTCGAGTCGTCCGGCACACCCGAGTGGAGCGGCGCCGGCGACCTCGCCGCGGTCGGGGCGCTGTTCGCGTGGTCCGGCTACTTCGTGTTCTCGAAGCGGTCGAAGGGGGTGCTGACGTCGCAGGAGTACTCTGCCGGTACGGCGTTCTGGACCATGGTGATGTGCGGGCTCGCCGGCCTGGCGTTCGCACAGGACATGGGGTTCCCGTCCGCCGACGACTGGGCCCCGCTCCTCGGCCTCACCTTCGGTGCCGGCATCCTCGGCCACACCGTCATGAACTGGTCGCTCCAGCGCGTACCGCTCTGGCTCGGCTCGACGCTGACACTGCTGATCCCCGTCGTCAGCTCGCTGGCGGCGTGGATCTTCCTCGACGAAGCGCTGACGAGCACCCAGGTCACGGCGATGGTCGTCGTGGTGGCCGCACTGGCGTCGATCCTGCTCGGCCAGCGGGCCCCCGAACCGGTGCGGGCACCGCAGGCCCCCGCGAGGGCGTGACGCCGCCACCGTCCTCCCGCTCGTGCGGGCGATCCCGACGACGACCGATACGCTCGCCACGTGACCGAGTCGAGCATCATCTACACCCACACCGACGAGGCGCCGGCGCTGGCGACCTACTCGTTCCTGCCGATCGTCGAAGCGTTCGCTCGGGCCGCGGGCGTCTCCGTCGACACGCGCGACATCTCGCTCGCCGGCCGCATCGTCTCGCAGTTCCCCGACCACCTCGACGACGATCACCGGGCGTCCGACGATCTCGCCGAGCTTGGCGAACTGGCCACGACGCCGGCGGCCAACATCATCAAGCTCCCGAACATCTCGGCCTCGATCCCCCAGCTCAAGGCCGCCATCGCCGAACTGCAGGCGAAGGGATACACCCTCCCCGACTACCCCGACGAGCCGCGCGACGAAGCCGAGGCCGAGATCAAGGCGCGCTACGACCGGGTCAAGGGTTCGGCGGTCAACCCGGTCCTGCGCGAAGGCAACTCCGACCGCCGGGCGCCGAACGCGGTCAAGGAGTACGCCCGCTCGCACCCGCACTCGATGGGCGAGTGGTCGCCCGACTCCCAGACCCACGTCGCCACGATGGGCGTCGACGACTTCCGCTCGAACGAGCAGTCGGTCACGATGATCGACGCCGACGACCTCCGCATCGAGCATGTCGCCGCCGACGGCACGGTCACCGTGCTGAAGGAGTCGGTGCCGGTCCAGGCCGGCGAGGTCGTCGACGGCACGTTCATGTCGAAGCGGGCGCTCGTCGCGTTCCTCACCGAGCAGGTGGCCGACGCCGCCGACCGTGGCGTCCTGTTCTCGCTCCACCTCAAAGCGACGATGATGAAGGTCTCCGACCCGATCATCTTCGGGCACGGCGTGCGGGTGTTCTTCGAGCCCGTGTTCGCCAAGTTCGGCGAGCAGCTCGAGGCGGCCGGCGCCAACCCGAACGACGGGTGGGCGAACGTGCTGGCCGCGATCGCCGAGTTGCCGGCCGACGAGCGCGCCGCGATCGAGGCCGAGATCGACGCCACCTACGCCGCCCGCCCCGACCTCGCGATGGTCGACTCCGATCGCGGCATCACCAACCTGCACGTGCCGAGCGACATCATCATCGACGCGTCGATGCCGGCGATGATCCGCAACTCCGGGCAGATGTGGGACCGCAACGGCGACACCCGCGACTGCAAGGCGGTCATCCCCGACTCGAGCTACGCCGGCGTCTACCAGGCGGTCATCGACGACTGCAAGCAGCACGGCGCCTACGACCCCGCCACGATGGGGTCGGTGCCGAACGTCGGGCTGATGGCGCAGAAGGCCGAGGAGTACGGCAGCCACGACAAGACGTTCGAGATCCCGGCCGACGGCACCGTGCGGGTCGTCGGATGCGACGGTGCAGCGATCCTCACGTTCGATGTCGGCGAGGGCGACATCTGGCGGATGTGCAACGTGCGCGACCTGCCCGTGCAGGACTGGGTGAAGCTCGCCGTCACCCGCGCCCGCGCCACCGGCGCCCCGGCGGTGTTCTGGCTCGACGAGGACCGCGCCCACGACGCCCAGGTCATCGAGAAGGTCCGCCGCTACCTGGGCGACCACGACACCGACGGACTCCGGATCGAGATCATGTCGCCGGTCGAGGCGACCCGCTTCTCGGTCGAGCGCATCCGCCAGGGTCTCGACACCATCTCGGTCACCGGCAACGTGCTGCGCGACTACAACACTGACCTGTTCCCGATCCTCGAGCTCGGCACCAGTGCCAAGATGCTGTCGGTCGTGCCGCTGATGAACGGCGGCGGTCTGTTCGAGACCGGAGCCGGCGGGTCGGCACCGAAGCACGTCCAGCAGTTCCAGAAGGAGAACTACCTCCGCTGGGACAGCCTCGGCGAGTTCCTCGCCCTGGCCGTGTCGCTCGAGCACTACGCCGACGTCACCGGCAACCGCCGGGCCCGGGTGCTCGCCGACGCCCTCGACGCGGCCACCGGGCGCCTGCTCAACGAGAACAAGTCGCCGGCCCGCAAGCTCGGCCGCATCGACAACCGCGGGAGCCACGCCTACCTGGCGCAGTTCTGGGCGCAGGCGCTGGCCGACCAGACCGACGACGCCGAGCTCGCCGCGCACTTCGCGCCGATCGCCGCCCGGTTCGCCGAAGCCGAGCAGCGGATCCACGACGAGCTGCTCGGCGTGCAGGGGCAGCCGACCGACGTCGGCGGCTACTACCTCCCGGACGCCGCGCTCGCGAGCGCCGCCATGCGTCCCAGTCAGACGCTCAACGACATCATCGCCGGCATCTGAGCCACCAGGCGATCGACATGGGACCGTCGCGCGGCCGGGGCCGGGTGGCGTTCCCGGCGACGCTCGTCGTCACGATGATGGCGTCGGCGTACCAGATCTTCGTGTTCGCCGTGCTGGCGTCACACCTGATCGACGAGTTCGGGTTGTCGCGCGCCGAGCTCGGACTGATCGGTTCGGTCAACACCCTCGTCGGAGCGGCGACGGCGCCGCTCACCGGCCGGCTCACCGACCGCATCGGTGCCCGGCAGTCGGTCGTGCTCGTCCTCGTCGTCAGCGCGGTCGGCATGGGCGCGATGGCCGCGGCACCGAACGCGTGGTGGCTCGCTGCCGCGGCGCTGATCGGTGGCGTTCCGCAGGGTTGGGGCAACCCGGCGACGAACACCCTGATCTCGTCTCGCGTCCCCGCCGGCCGGCGGGGGTCGGTCACCGGGATCAAGCAGTCGGGTGTCACGTTGGGGGTGTTCCTCGCCGGCGCGACGATGCCGGCGCTGGCCAACATCTCGAGCTGGCGCGGATCGGTTGCCACGTTCGCGGTGCTCTTTGTCGCGCTGGCGATCGCGGTCGAGCTCACACTCGCCGCCGACCCGGAGAGAACCGAGCTCTCCGCTGACGGGTCATCGACTCCGATCGCCCGGTTCGATCCGATCATCTGGCGCCTGACGCTGTACGCCCTGCTGATGGGTACCGTCGGCGGCGCCGTCGGACGCTTCTTCCCGCTGTTCGCCGAGGAGGCGATCGGGTTCAGCACCGAGGCGGCCGGCATGGTCCTCGCCATCAGCGGACTGCTCGGCATGGGCGCCCGAGTGTGGGTCGGACGTCTCGCCGAACACCGCATCGCTCCCACCCGTCTGCTCGGTCACCTCGCCCTGGTCGGGGCGGCGTACTGCGTGCTGCTCGCGGTCGTTCGACCCGCGACGGGCGGCGTGCTCTGGCTGTCACCGCCGCTCAACGCAGTCGGCATCGCGGCCTGGAACGCGGTGGCGATGCTGGCGATCATCACGTACGTCGCGACCAGCCAGTCCGGACGGGCGTCGGGCATCGTCATGCTCGGGTTCCTGGGCGGGCTGACGATCGGCGGACCGGCTGCCGGGCTCGCCGTCGATCTGTGGGACGACTACTCGATCGTCTGGTGGGCTGCGACCGGCCTTGCGCTGGTCTCCGCCGTCCTGATGTGGCTCGACCCTGCGGGCCGGCGGACCGACCCCTCCGGCGCCACGACGCAAACGGTACGGTCGACGCCATGATCGACATCGGCACCGTCGGCATCTGGCACGGCTTCGACCCCCACCCTGCCGGCCTGGTGCGCGATGCCGCCGCCGAGCTGGAGGCGATGGGGTGGCCCACGGTCTGGATCCCCGAGACCGTGGCCCGTGAGGTGTTCACGGCGTCGAGCCTGCTCCTGTCGGCGACCACGACGCTCAACGTGGCGACGGGCATCGCGAGCATCTGGGGCCGCGACCCGATGACGGCCGCCAACGCTTCGAAGACGCTCAACGAGGCCTACGAGGGTCGGTTCCTGCTCGGCCTCGGCGTCAGCCACCACACCATCACCGAATGGGTGCGCAAGCACGATTACGCCAAGCCGCTGACACGGATGCGCGAGTACCTCGAACGGATGGACGCGTCGATGTTTCGCGGCGTCGAACCGGCCGAACCTCCGAGCCGGGTGATCGCTGCGCTCGGGCCGAAGATGCTCGCCCTCGGCGCCGAGCTGGCCGACGGGGTGCACCCGTACTTCGTACCGGTCGAGCACTCGGCGATCGCACGCGACGCTGTCGGACCCGACAAGATCGTCGCAACCGAGCAGATGGTGATCCTCGACACCGACCCGTCGAGCGCTCGCGAGCTGGCGCGCCGCCACATGCGGATCTACCTCGACCTGCCCAACTACGCCAACAACCTGCTCCGCCTCGGCTACACCGAGCGGGAGATCGCCGACGCCGATGATCGCCTCGTCGACGCGATCGTCGCGTGGGGAACGGTCGACGACGTCGTCGCACGCGTCCGCGACCACCACGGCGCCGGCGCATCGCACGTCTGCGTCCAAGTGCTCACCGCCGACCGAACGCTCCCGATCGACGCCTGGCGCGAGCTCGCCGCCGCGCTGACGTAGCCGGCGACTTCAGCGCCGCCACGTGCACGGCACCTAGGAAGAAACGGCGCGATCCCGGGCGACGGCGTCGTAGGTCTCGTAGTCGCTCGCGGTGTCGTCGGCGAACTCGAACTCCAGCAGGCCGGCCTCGCCCCACCGCTCGCGCAGGTAGCCGTCGTTCGCGTCGAGCAGACCGAGCTTGCGCACGTTGGGCACGAGCTTGGCGAAGAAGCCACGCTGGAACGCTGCTTGCGGGTGCAGATCGAGCCGCAGGGCCGCCTCGTGCAGGAACGGCACGATGGCCTCGACGCTCACGCCCAGCCGATCCCACACCTCCGGCGTGGTCGAGCGGCTGCGCGAGCGCAGAGTGTTGTCGAGCATGAACTCTTGGCGATCCTTCAGCTCGGCCGAGCTGAGATGTTCGTAGAACTCGCCGAGGCTGATGATGCCGAACGCGACGTGGCGGGCCTCGTCGGCCATCACGTAGCGGAGCAGCTTGCGCAACAAGGGTTCCTCGGTTCGGCGCAGCATGTCGCCGAAGGCCGCGAGCGCCAGGCTCTCGATGATGATCTGCATGCCGAGGTAGGCGATGTCCCACCGCGAGTCCTCGATCAGCGCCATGATCTGCGCGTCGAGGAACGGGTTCATCGGATACGGCTCGCCGAGCTTCTCGTGGAGGTACTTGGCGAACACCTCGGTGTGGCGGGCCTCGTCCATCGTCTGGGTGGCGGCGTAGTACTTGGCGTCGATCCACGGCACGGTCTCGACGATCTTGGCCGCCGTGAGCATCGCGCCTTGCTCGCCGTGCATGAACTGGCTCAGCGACGCCTTCAGGAACTCGATGCCGGCGTGGGTCACCTCCTTCTCGCCCCAGGACGCGATCGGTGAGCCGGGGAGCTCGATCGCTCGTTCGACGATCCGCTGCACGGGGCTGGGGTTCGTGCGAACGAGCTCCTCGGGGTCGACCTCGATGGCCCAGTCGAGGTCGGTGACGCTGTTCCACTGCGACCCCATCGCCTTGTTGTAGAGCGTGACGAGCTGGTCCCGGTCACGGTCGTACCGCCACGTCATGATCCGCTCGGCGTGATCGGTGATGTGGCGGACGGTCTCGTCCATCTCGACGCGGCTGCGCGGCTCCGGGACCGTCTCGATCGTCGACATCGCCCCAGGTTAGGGCGGGTTGCGGGCGTCAGGACGACACGGGCGTCACGGCCGGGCGGCCGCTGAGCACCTCGACCACGTTGCGCGCCGCCAGCTTCGCCATCGCGGTGCGCGTCTCCCAGGTCGCCGATCCGAGGTGTGGCACCAGCACGGCGTTGTCGAGATCGAGCAGGCCAGGGTGGACGTCCGGTTCGTGTTCGAACACGTCGAGCGCGGCCCCTGCGATGCTGCCGGCGCGCAGCGCGTCGACGAGTGCCGCCTCGTCGACGATCGGACCGCGCGCCGTGTTGACCAGGTAGGCGTCGGCGCGCATCGCCGACAGCGCCTCCGCGTCGATGAGGTGGTGAGTCTCGGACGTGTAGGGGCAGTTGATCGACACGACGTCACTCGTCGCCAGCAGCTCTTCGAGCTCGACGCGCCGCGCCTCGAGCCGAACCTCGAGGTTGGGGTCGATCGCACGCCGGTTGTGGTACACGATGTCCATCCCGAACGCCTTGGCGCGCCCGGCCAGCGCGGCCCCGATCCCGCCCATCCCGATCACGCCGAGCTGGCGGCCCTGGATGCTCGTACCGAGCATCATGAACATGCTCCACTTCCACGGCTGCGCCGACCGGATCAGCCGCTCGCCCTCGCCCAATCGGCGCGTGACCATCAGGATCAATGCCATCGCCAGGTCGGCGGTCGCGTCGGCCAGCACGCCGGGCGTGTTCGTGACCGTCACGCCGCGCGCCTCGCACGCGGGGACGTCGATGTTGTTGTAGCCCACCGCCACGTTGGCGACGACGCGCACACCGGGGGCCGCATCGAGGAACGCGTCGTCGACCCGGTCGGTCAGCAGCGTCACGGCGGCATCGGCCGTGGCGAGCTGCTCGTCGCGCACGTCGATCGGGATCGGCTCGTCGCCGTCCCACGCCCACACCTCGCCGGCCGATCGCAGCAGCTCGATGCCCGGCTCCGGGATCCGGCCGGTGACGACGATCCGGCTCACGCGGCCGCCACCCACGCCGCGAGCCGGCCGAGACCCTCCTCGATCGCTTCGACGGAGATTCCCGAGTACGCCAGGCGGATGTACGACTCGGTCTCGTCGGCCGCGGCGGCGCCGAAGTGGTGACGCGTGCAGAACGAGACGCCGGTGTGCTCGAGGGCGCGGTTCGCGAAGTCGGTGACGTCGGCGCTCCCGGTGAGCGCGACGGCCTCGGTGACGTTCGGGAACACGTAGAACGTCGCCTCCGGCTTGGCGCAGCGGATGCCCGGCACGCCCGCGAGGCCCTCGACGGTGGCGTCGCGACGCCGCTGCAGCTCGGCCAGCATCGGTGCGGCCCCGCTCGGGTCGCGCAGCGCTTCAACGCCGCCGTGCTGCACGAAGTGCGTCGTACAGCTCTCGTCGTTCGTGTTCAGCTTGGCGATGTGGTCGGCGACCTCGACCGGCGCCACCGCGCACCCGAGGCGCCAGCCGGTCATCGCGAACTTCTTCGAGAACGTGTAGAGGATCACCGTGCGCTCGGCCATGTCCGGCAGGGAGGCGATCGACGTCGACGTACCCGAGTAGCGCATCTCGAAGTACGCCTCGTCGGAGAGCACGGCGAGGTCGTGCTCGACCGCCAGCCGGGCGATCTCGGCGCGCTCCTCGTCGGTGCTCTCGCAACCGAGAGGGTTCTGGAGGTCGTTGTAGATGAGCACGCGCGCCTGGGGTGCCAGCTCGCGCAGCCGCGCCAGATCGATCGCGAACCCGGTCTCCGTCTCGGTGTAGCCGTAGGGCAACGCCCGACCACCGAAGTACTGGATCTGGCTCTCGTAGATCGGGTAGCCGGGGTTCGGGTAGAGGACGCCGTCGCCCGGGTTCATCGTCGACTGGATGAACTTCGAGATGACCGGCTTGCCGCCGGGTTGCACGACGACGTTGCGGGCGTCGAGATCGAGGCCGCGGGCCGCCCCGATGTCGGCCGCCAACGCCTCGCGCAGCGGAGCGATCCCGGCCGCGGGGCAGTAACCGGTGTGGCCGTCGGCGATCGCCTTCTCCATCGCCTCGACGATGTTGGTCGGCGTCGGCAGGTCGATGTCGCCGAGATGGAACGGGTACACCCGGTGACCCTGCGCGGCCCATGCCGCGGCGCGCGCGGAGACCGCGAAGGCGGTCTCGGTTCCCAGCTGTCGACGTCGTTCTGCGAGCTGCATCGTCGCCCCCTCGGCCTCGTTGACGGCGCCCGACGCTAGCACTCGCTGTTCCACCATGCAGAACCGTTCCGACAGGCGGAACGGTTCTGCAGGGGCTGGCCGTCATCCGGTGGCGGCGACCCGGATGCGGCGCAGCGTGGTCACACGTGCCGCGGCGATGTCGTCGTACAACCGTGCCCACGCCGCGTCGGCGGTCTCCCCCTCCGCCGACGCGACGACGACCTGGCCGTCGTAGCGCTCCGCCTCCGCGATCCAGACCGGCTCGACCCGCAACAGCCGCCCATCGCTGCCGCGCACATGGTTCTCGCGGTAATCGAGGGTCGTACGCCATCCATCGCGCTCGAGGTGGCGGCGGTCGACGGGCTCGAGCAGCGATCCGTGGCGGCGGGCACGGTGTTGCGGGCGGCGGAGGCTCGACATCGTCGCCCATTGTGAACGAGCGAACCTGTGGAACGTCAGCCCCGAAAACGTGTGGATTTCCTGGGGAGAAGGTGCTTCAGCCTGTGGGCTCGGCCACCAAGACCGGGATCAGCCGATCGGTTCGCTGCTGGTACGCCTCGTAGTTGGAGAACACCGCGACCGCGCGCTCCCACCACTCGGCGCGCTCGCCGCCGTCGACCTCACGTACCGCGTAGTCGCCCACCGCCGGGCCGTCCTGGATCGTGACGACCGGGTCGGCGAGCAGGTTGTGGTACCAGACGGGATGCTCCGGGCTCCCGCCGTACGACGCCACGAGCGCGTACCGGCCGTCGTGCTCGACCCGCATCAACGCGATCTTGCGCACCTTGCCCGACCGCCTGCCGCGCATCGTGACGACGATGACCGGGATGCCGGTGTCGCGCAGCGTCGTGGCGCGAGTGCCGCCCGACGCCTCGTACTCCGCGATCTGCTCGCGCACCCAGTCCAGCGTGCTCGGCTCGTACTCTCCCTCGATCGGCATGCAGGCAGGGTAGGCGACGATTGCTGCATCACCCGGCGAACGGCCAGACTGCGGACGTGACGACGGGGGTCCGGTGCATGCTGATGCGAGGCGGGACGTCGAAGGGCTCGTACTTCGTCGCCGACGACCTCCCGGACGATCCCGCCGCCCGCGACGACCTGCTGATGCGGGTGATGGGCACCCCGGACGCCCGCCAGATCGACGGACTCGGTGGCGCCCATCCGCTCACCAGCAAGGTCGCGATCGTCGGCCGGTCGGCCCGCCGGGGCGTCGACCTCGACTACCTCTTCTTGCAGCTCGGCGTCGAGCGCCCGACCGTCTCGGACCGGCAGAACTGCGGGAACCTGCTCGCCGGCGTCGGACCGTTCGCGCTCGAGCGCGGCCTCCTCGACCCGATGCCGGGTGATGCGTACGCCGCGAGCGTCCGCGTCCACATGGTCAACACCGACAGCGTGGCGGTCGCGACGTTCCCGATCCTGGACGGAGCGCCCGACTACGCCGGCCTCGGCGATCTCGCCGAGCGGACGTCCATCGACGGCGTGCCCGGGACGGCCGGCGCGATCACGCTCGACTTCGAGGACGTCGCCGGCGGCTCCTGCGGTGCGCTGCTGCCCACCGGCAGGGTGCTCGACGTCATCGACGACGTCGAGGTCACGATGATCGACACCGGGATGCCCGTCGTCGTGATGCGCGCCGCAGATCTCGGCGTGGTCGGTGACGAGGCGCCTGCGGAGCTGGAGGCAGACGACGACCTGCGACGGCGGCTCGAGTCGATCCGGCTGCAGGCCGGCCCACTCATGAACCTGGGGGACGTCACCGACGCCAGCGTGCCCAAGCTGTGCCTGGTGTCGCCGCCGAAAGGCGCCGGCCAGCTCACGACGCGCACGTTCATCCCCCATCGGTGTCACGAGGCGATCGGCGTGCTCGGCGCCGTGTCGGTGGCGACCGCGGCGCTGCTGCCCGGCTCGCCCGCCGCCGACATCGCCGACCTGGGCGACGACGCGACCCGCCTCGTCCTCGAGCACCCGACCGGGTCGTTCACGACGTCGATCGCCGTCGAAGTCGGCGAGCACGGCGCCATCGAGGTTCGGCGCGCCGGCATCGTCCGCACCGCCCGCAAGCTGATGGACGGCACCGCCTTCCCGCGCCGATGAACCTCGCACGCACGATCCCGCCCCCGCACCCCGACCCACATCCGCCGCGCGCCTTCGCGCCGCCGCCCAGGGCCTGCGACGCGCACTGCCACGTCTTCGGCCCTGCCGCCCGCTTCCCGTTCGCGCCCGAGCGGACGTACACGCCGCCCGATTCGGGCATCGATGACTTCGAACGTCTCCAGCACCGACTCGGCCTGTCCCGGGCGGTGTTCGTGCAGGCGAGCTGCCACGGCACCGACAACGCGGCGATGGTCGACGCCCTCGAGCGGGGTGAGGGCCGGTACGCCGGCGTCGCGATGATCGACGAGTCGTTCACCACATCCGAGATCGCCCGGCTGCACGACGCCGGGGTCCGGGGGACGCGGTTCAACTTCGTCGCCCACCTCGGCGGCGCGCCGGAGCCCGACGTGTTCTGGCGGCTCGTCGGCCGGGTCCAGCCGTTCGGGTGGCACATCGTGCTGCACTTCGACGCCAAGGACCTGCCCCGGTACGCAGAGCTGCTCGACCGGATGCCGTGCCCGTACGTCATCGACCACATGGCGCGCGTGCCGGTCACCGCCGGCGTCGAGCAGGAGCCGTTCCAACAGCTCCTCGAGCTGATGCGCGACGAGCGCTGCTGGGTGAAGATCTCCGGCGCCGAACGGCTCACCGCCGACGGTTCCCCGCCCTACGACGACGTCGTGCCGTTCGCGCGGGCGCTGATCGCGGCCGCGCCCGACCGCGTCCTGTGGGGCACCGACTGGCCGCACCCGAACGTCCGCCACGTGCCCGACGACGGCGACCTGGTCGATCTCGTCGCGGAGTTCGCGCCCGACCCCGACGTTCGAGCCCGCATTCTCGTCCGCAACCCCGAGGCCCTCTACGACTTCTCCTGACCGCGAGCCGCGGTCGGACACGGCCCGCCGTCAGCGCAACGCGCCGGCGAGCGGCCCGAGGCGCGCCGGTCGGATCGGGCCGCGCATCGACCAGACGACGATGTCGACGCCTGCGTCGAAGAACGCGTCCGCGGTGTCGGCCAGCGCCTCCGGGTCGTCATCGGGGCCGTACCCGAGGTGCACCGAGCGCGCGATCTCGGCCTGGTCGCGCCCCACGGCATCGCAGTGCTCGCACAGCACGGCATCGAGCGCCAGCCAGTCGGCGGGCGCCGCCGGGAACGTCATGTCCCACTGGTCGGCCCAGCGGGCCGCCGTGCGGAGGGTGCGCTTCGGACCCTTGCCGCCGATGACGATCGGCAGCTTCTCCTGGACCGGTTTCGGTTCGCACCAGGCGTCCGTCACGGTGAAGTACTCGCCGGAGAAGTCGGTGACCGTGTCGTCGAGCAGCGACCGGATGATCTCGATGCCCTCGTCGAAGCGGTCGAAGCGTTGCTGCAGCGAGCCCAGCTCGATCCCGTAGGCGTCCGACTCCATCACGTTCCAGCCGGCGCCCATGCCGAGCTCGAACCGGCCGCCGGAGATGTGGTCGAGCGTCGCCGCCATGTTCGCCGTCACCGCCGGGTGCCGGTGGTGCATGCCGTTGACCATCGCGCCGAGCCGCAGTCGGGTGGTCGCCTGAGCGAGGGCGGCGAGCATCGTCCATCCCTCGAGGTTGGGGCCGTCGTACGGTTCGGCCAACGGGTAGAAGTGGTCCCAGCTCCAGGCCGACTCGAACACGTCGATCCGGTCGGCCTCGCGCCAGGTGTCGAGGAAGTCGTTCCAGGTCGCGTGATGTGGCGGGGTCTTGATCGCATGCCGTCCCATCGTCCCGAACGTACCCGGCCGCGCGTCGCTCAACCGGACTGCGTGAGCTCGATCACGTTGCCATCCGGATCGCAGTAGCGAGCCGACCTCCCCCACCGCTGCGTCCGGGGCTGGTCGTCGACATGGAGATCGAGCCCGATGGCTCATCCGGAGAACGCCACGGACCGGTCGAGGGCGGCCACCGGGAGCACGATCGTCACGTACCGTCCCACTCGCGGCACGGGCTCATCCCGGCACGCCTGCCAACGGTAGGTTCGACGCCGTGCTCACGGCGTTCCTCACCCACGACCCCGAGGATCTCGAGGCGTACTACGGCCGGTCGTTGCCGGAGTTGCGAGCGATCGCCGACGTGGTCACGAACCCGTTCGACCGCGACCTCACCACGCCCGAGCTGATCGAGCACGCGGCCGGGTGCGACGTGATCGTTGCGCACCGGGCGACGCCGGGTGAGGCCGCCGTGTTCGAGCAGCTGCCCGGCCTGCTGGCGTTCCTGCGCACGGCGGTCGACATCTCCACGATCGACGTCGACGCCGCCACGGCGAACGGGGTGCTCGTCGCGCACGCCGACAAGAGCTTCGTACCCTCGACCGCCGAGATCGCGCTGGCGCTGATGCTCGACCTGGCCCGCAACGTGAGCGAGTCGACGGTCGACTATCGCAACGGCGTCGAGCCGCCCCAGCGGGCCGGCTTCCAGCTGCGCGGCAGGACCGCCGGGCTGATCGGATACGGCGTGATCGCCCGCTACCTGGCCGACGTCCTGCGAGCGATGGGGCTGTCGGTCCTCGTCACCGACCCGCACACCGATGACGCCGCCGACGACGGGTTCGAGCAGACCTCGCTCGACGACCTGCTCGGCCGGTCCGACTTCGTGCTCCCCTTGGCCGCGTCGACATCCGAGACAGCGAACCTGATCGACGCCGACGCGCTCTCGAAGATGCGGCCCGGGACGATGCTCGTCAACGTGTCCCGCGGCGAGCTGCTCGACGAGGGCGCGGTCGCAGTGGCACTCGATGCCGGACACCTCGGCGGGTTGGCGATGGACGTCGGCCAGGCACCCGACCAGCGCCCCTCGCCCGAGCTGGCGAGGCGCCCCGGCGTCGTCGCGACGCCCCATCTCGGAGGCCTCACGCCGGAGAACGCCGACGCCCAGGCGCACAGCTCGGTCGAACAGGTCGCAGCGATCCTCGCCGGCGAGGTCCCGCCGCGGTCGGTCAACGCCGATGCCGCGAGCCGGTTGCGGGCGTGGTGGGCGCGATGAGCCTCTCCCCCGCGGACGTTCACGACTCGGTCGACCATCCCGCCATGCCGCACGGCTTCCCGGCCGCCAACTGAAGGAGCACCAATGCCCGACTCGAACGATCCGCCCGACGTCGCCAACTACGCGACGTACCCCTCGCTGCTCGACCGCAGCGTGTTCGTGACCGGCGGCGCCGACGGGATCGGCGCCGCGCTCGTGCAGAACTTCGCGCGCCAGGGCAGCAAGGTGGCGTTCGTCGACATCGACGCGACGAAGGCGGCCGAGACCGTCCAGGCGTGCGTCGACGCCGGTGCCCGCCACACCCCGGTGTTCTACGAGGTCGACCTGCGCGACATCGAGGCGCTCCAGGTGGCATGCCGCCGGGCGATCGACGCCCTCGGCGGCGTCACCGTGCTCGTCAACAACGCCGCCAGCGACGACCGCCACGAGTGGAGCGACATGACGGTCGAGTACTGGAACGATCGCATGAACGTGAACCTGCGACACATGTTCTTCGCGATCCAGGCGCTGGCGCCGAGCATGATCGAGGCCGGCCTCGGCTCGATCGTCAACATCGGGTCGAGCTGCTACCACATGCAGGAGGACTTCTTCCCCGGCTACGCGATCGCCAAGTCGGGGGTGGAGGGCATCACACGGACCATGGCGCGCACGTTCGGGCCGCACAACGTGCGGGTCAACACCGTGCTCCCCGGCTGGGTGCCGACCGAGAAGCAGCTCACCAAGTGGTGGTCGCCCGAGGGCGAGGCCCAGACCATGGTCGACCAAGCCCTCAAGAAGCGGATCTACCCCGACGAGTTCGTCCAGATGGTGCTGTTCCTCGCCGCCGACGACGGCGGCGGCTGCACGGCGCAGTCGTTCCTCGTCGACGGCGGCCGCTTCTGACGGGCCGCCGCTCACCCGCCGGCGGTCACCCGACCGCGTTCACCCGACCGCACGTGCGGGTACCGTGACCGCATGTCCGACGTCTTCCACCTGGGCCTGACCCGCCAGCACCTCGCCGGGGCAACGATCGCGATCCTGCCGGGCGACCCGGGGCGGGTCGAGAAGATCGCCGCACGGTTCGACGACCCCACCCCGCTGGCGGCCAAGCGCGAGTTCACGAGCTGGCTGGGCCTCGCCGACGGCCGCCCGATCGCCGTCTGCTCGACGGGTATCGGCGGCCCGTCGACGTCGATCGCGGTCGAGGAGCTCGCTCAGCTCGGCGTCCGCACGTTCCTGCGCGTCGGCACCACCGGGGCGATCCAGCCGGGCATCGCCGTCGGCGACGTGATCGTCACCACGGCCGCCGTGCGGCTCGACGGCGCGAGCCTGCACTTCGCCCCGCTCGAGTATCCGGCCGTCGCCGATTTCTCGTGCACGTCGGCGCTCGTCGAGGCGGCCGGCGCCCGGACCGTGCACGTCGGCATCACCGTGTCGTCCGACACCTTCTACCCGGGCCAGGAGCGTTACGACACGGTGTCCGGCTACGTCCGACGCACCCTCCAGGGCAGCCGCGACGAGTGGGCCCGCCTCCACGTCCTCAACTACGAGATGGAGAGCGCCACCCTGTTCACGATGTGCGCCGCCAACGGCTGGCGGGCCGGGATGGTCGCCGGCGTGCTCGTCAACCGCACCGAGCAGGAGACCCCCGACGCCCAGGTGCACGAGCGGGTCGAGAACGCCGCCATAGATGTGGTCACCGGCGCCGCCCGCCGCCTCGCGACCTAGTCGACGTCGTCACCGGCGCCCCCGCCGCCTCGCGACTCGTCGACGTCGTCGTCGAGCCGGTCGACGTACTCGACACCGAGCTCGGCGAGCTTGGTGCGCAGCCCGTAGAAGTCGACACCGAGCTCTCCGGCCGCCAGCCGCTCACGCGTGGCGGCCTCCTTGGCGAGGCGCTGGGTCGCCTGGTCGAGCGCCCGCTCCGCCTGCCGGCGAGCGACCACCACCACGCCATCGTCGTCGGCGCACACCACGTCGCCGGGTGCGACCGTCACGCCGCCGAGCACGACCGGCACGTTCACCGAACCGGGTGTGCTCTTCACGGTGCCCTGGCACGACACGTGCCGGCTCCACACCGGGAACCCCATCTCGCGCAGCTCGCTGGTGTCGCGCACCCCGGCGTCGATCACGAGGCCCCGCACGCCGCGCGCGATCAGCGAGGTCGCCAGCAGGTCGCCGAACATCCCGTGGGTCGACGGCGCGGTGTTGACGACGACCAGCACATCGCCGGGCCGGCAGACCTCGACGGCGGCGTGGATCATGATGTTGTCGCCGGGATGGCTGAGCACGGTGACGGCCGAGCCGGCGATCCGGACGTCGTACTGGATCGGCCGGAGGTCGGGCCCGGCGAACCCCATCCGGCCGATCGCCTCGTGCACGGTCGCCGTACCCGCCGCACCCAGCCCGTCGACGACGGCGGGGGGCGCACGGTCGATCTCGCGCACGACGACATGACGGTTCCTCACGCGGTCGCTCCCATCTGCCCCAACTGGGCGTCGAGACGTGGGTACACACGGCGCGCGTTGTGCTCGAAGATCCGAGCCCGTTGCCCGTCGGTCAGATCCGCCCGATCGACGTAGCGCTTCGTGTCGTCGTAGAACTCCCCGGTGTCCGGGTCGCGGCCCCTCACGGCTCCCACCATCTCGGACGCGAAGAGGACGTTCTCGGCCGGCACCACCGCGACCAGCAGATCGATGCCCGGCTGGTGATACACGCACGTGTCGAAGAAGACGTTCCGCAACAGCTCGTCGAGGTGCTGCCACCCCTGCTCTTCGGCCATGCCCTTGAACCGACCCCAGTGGTACGGCACGGCACCGCCGCCGTGCGGGATGACCCACCGCATCTCCGGGAAGTCGCGGAAGACGCCCGACGTGAGCGCCTGCATGAACGCGGTCGTATCGGCACCGAGGTAGTGCGAACCGGTGGAGTGGAAGTGCGGGTTGCAGGTCGCGCTGACGTGGATCATCGCCGGCACGTCGAGCTCGCACATCGCCTCGTACAGGGGCCAGAACGCCCGATCGTCGAGCGTCGGTCCGTTCCACATGCCGCCGGACGGATCGGGGTTGAGGTTGCACCCGACGAACCCCATCTCCTCCACGCAGCGACGCAGCTCGTGCACGCTGGCGTCGATCGGCGCGCCCGGCGACTGGGGCAGCTGGCACACCGGCGCGAAGTTCGCCGGGTACAGGTCGCAGATCCGGCGGATCAGCTCGTTGCAGTGCTCGGTCCAGAACCGCGACGTGTGGACGTTGCCGATGTGGTGGCCCATCCAGCTGGCCCGCGGTGAGAAGAGCGCGAGGTCGATGCCGCGCTCGCGCTGGAGCCGCAGCTGGTTCGGCTCCAGGCTGGCGCGCAGCTCGTCGTCGGAGATGGCGATCGCGCCCTTCTCCCCGACATGGTCCGGGTCGGCCGCCAGCGCGGCGCGCTGCGCATCTCGATAGTCGCCGAGCTGCGGCGGCGCGGTCGTGTAGTGGCCATGGCAGTCGATGATCACGGTGCGACACCGTGGTCGACGAGGAACTCGAGCGTCCGCCCCAGAGCGACCGCCGCGGCCAGCGGATGGTACGAACCGCGCGCGTCGCAGTTGAAGCCGTGCCCGGCTCCGTCGTACACGTGCACCGGCACCAGCGGGTGGGCGGCGCGGATCTCGGCGACGTGATCGAGCGGGATCGCGTGGTCGAGCTCGCCGAAGTGCAGCATCGTCGGCACCTTCGGCTCCAGGTCGAGGTGGTCGCGGATCTGGCCGCCGTAGTAACCGACCGCTGCGGCGACCGGGAGCCGGTGGGCCGCCAGCCAGGCGAGGCTGCCACCGAAGCAGTAACCGACGACGGCGACGGGGCCGGTGCTCGTGACGTGCTCCACGGCGGCCGCCACGTCGGCCATCGCCGGATCCCAGCGGACCTGCGTGGCGAGCTCCCGCCCCCGGGCGATGCCCGCCTCGTCGTACGGAAGCTCGACGGCGGGATCCACCCGGTCGAAGAGTGCGGGCGCGATCGCCCGGTACCCGATGGCGGCGTACCGGTCGACGACCGACCGGATGTGACCGTTGACCCCGAAGATCTCCTGGACGATCACGACCGCCCCATGTGCGCCCTCGGGCGACACCTCGTAGGCACCGAGCCGGTGACCGTCGGTGGCGGTGAGCTGAGTCTCCACCCGCGACAGCTTGACATACTGGCCGGATGGAGACGGGGGTCGCGATCATCGGCGCCGGCCCGGCTGGAACCCTCCTCGCCCACCTGCTCCGGCGGTCCGGCATCGATGCGATCGTGATCGAACGCCAGTCGCGCGACCACGTGCTCTCACGCATCCGCGCCGGCGTCCTCGAATGGGGCACGGTCGAGGTGCTGCGGTCCGCGGGCCTCGGCGAACGGATGGACGCCGAGGGGCACGTGCACTCCGGCACCGGCGTGACCTACGGCGGTGAGCACCTGTTCTTCATCGACATCGAAAGGCACGCCGGGTCGCACTTCATGGCGTACGGACAGACGCGCATCCAGGAGGACCTCTACCTCGCAGCAGACGACGCCGGTCTGCAGCTCGAGTTCGAGGTCGACGACGTCGGGCTCCACGATGTCGAGACCGAGCGACCCTCGGTCACCTACGTCCAGCATGGCGAGCCCCGCCGGATCGACGCCCGATTCGTCGTCGGCTGCGACGGGTTCCACGGCCCGAGCAAGGGTGCGATCCCGCCGCATGTGCTGCGCACGTACGAGAAGGCGTACCCGTTCGGCTGGCTCGGCGTCCTCTCCGAGACACCGCCGCTCGAGCACCTCGTCTACTGCAACAGCGAGCGTGGCTTCGCGCTGGCCTCACAGCGCAACCCGATGCTCAGCCGCTACTACGTGCAGTGCGCCCTGGGCGACACGGTCGATGGGTGGAGCGACGAGCGGTTCTGGGACGAGCTGCTTCGGCGGTTCCCCGCATCGGTCGCGTCGGAGATCGTCACCGGGCCGTCGATCGAGAAGTCGATCGCCCCATTGCGCAGCTTCGTCGCCGAACCGATGCGGTATGGCAGCCTGCTGCTGGCCGGTGACGCCGCCCACATCGTGCCCCCCACCGGAGCGAAGGGCCTGAACCTGGCGGTATCCGACGTGTTCTACGCGTCGCGGGCGCTCGCGACGTTCCTCGTCGACGGCGACGCCCACTACCTCGACTGCTACTCCGACATGGCGCTGCGCCGCGTGTGGGGATCGGTGCGCTTCTCGTGGTGGATGACGAACCTCCTGCACCGGTTCCCCGAGCAGACCGACATCGACCAGCGGCTCCAGGAAGCCGAGCTCGCCTACATCCAGTCGTCGGAGCGCGCCCAGGCCGCGATGTGCGAGCAGTACGCCGGATTGCCCTTCGAGGACTGATCAGCCCGCCATCTGGGCGGCGATCATCCGACGGGCGGCGAGACCACCGGTGTCGATCTTGAAGCTCACCTCGTGCGGCTGCCACTCGTCGCCGAGCCGTGACTCGATCAGCTCGAGCGCCTCGACGTCCTGCAGCACGACGTCACGGTTCATCTTGGCGATGAACGCGTCGGATTCGGGGTCGCCGAGCGCGAAGTCGCGACACACCGCCCAGAAGTCGAGCGTGTGGTGGTCGTCGGCGGGGGTGATCGCGTAGAGCACCTTGACGTGGGCGGCGTCGGCGTCGACACCGTCGGCACCCGGCGTCGAGCCGGGCGGCGCGACCCGTACGTGGAGCAGGTAGTAGCCCGGCGGGTGATACTCGATGTCCTGCCAGCGATCGATCGGCGACGTCAGCCCCGTCGTCTCCGAGTAGAACGGCGGGCACTCGACGCCGGCCATCCGACGGCTGACGCGAATCACCTGGGCCTCCTCGTCGACGGCGGTGATGATCGGCGTCTCGGCCACCTCCGGCGTGCCGATGTAGCCGGCATGGAGGAACGTCTCGTGCGACAGGTCGAGCAGGTTGTCGACCAAGAGGCCGTACCGTGCCGCCAACGGCTCCATGCCGTGGACCGACGACCACGCCGCGTCGTCGAACCACGGGATGTCGGGCAGCCGGTTCAGGTCCGGCGCGTCGGGATCACCCATCCACACCCACAGCCACGGCCCCCGCTCGGCCAGCGGCCGGGCGACGACGTCGGCGCGCGACGGGATCCGGTCCTGGCCAGGCGCCCACACGCAGCGACCCCGGCAGTCGAACCGCAACCCGTGGTAGCCGCACTGCACCTCGTCACCGACCAGCGTGCCGGCCGACAACGGGAACCCGCGATGCGAGCACCGGTCGTCGAGCACGACCACGCTGCCGTCAGAGGCGCGGAAGAGCACCAGGTGGACCCCGCAGACCTGACGGGCGAGCAACGTCGGCCCGACCTCGTCGGACGCGGCAACGACGTACCACCGATCGCGCGGAAAGGTCATGGTTGCCCCCTTGTCATCTCGTGCTCCCTGCCGATTGTCGCACCGAACGGTGCCCGTGCGCTGCTCCAGCCCACGGGTGCTCGTCGGGATCGCCGTCACCGCCGGCGCCGGCACCGTCGTCTCAGCGCTGCATACCGAGCCAGGGCGCCGCCGGCATCCGGCCCTCGTTCGTGCCGCTGCCGTCCGTGGCGCGATGCTGAGGCGGAGGAGGTCACCGCCATGTCACCCGTCGATCCACCGTTTCGCGCCGACCACGTCGGCAGCCTGTTGCGTCCGCCTGCCATCCACGAAGCCCGGGCCAGGTTCCGGGCCGGGGAGCTCGACGCCGATCGACTGCGCGAGATCGAGGACCGCGAGATCGACGCGATGATCCCGCACCTCGCCGACACCGGCATCCGGGCAATCACCGACGGCGAGTACCGCCGTGAGTGGTTCCACCTCGACTTCCTCCAACAGCTCGGGGGCATCACCGTCGAGGGCATGATCGCCTCGACCTCCGGCTCCGAGGAAACGGTGCACATGGCGCCGCCACGGGTCACCGTCACGGGCAAGCTCACCCACGAGCGGCCGATCCAGGTGGCGGACTACGAGTTCCTCGCGGCTCGGGTCCCCGACGGTGCCGTGGCGAAGGTGTGCATCCCCTCCCCCACGATGGCCCATTTCCGCGGCGGGCGCGCCGGCATCGACATCGAGTCGTACCCCGACCTGAACCCGTTCTTCGACGACCTCGCCCAGGCGTACCGCGACGAGATCGATGCGCTCTACACCGCCGGTTGCCGGTACCTCCAGCTCGACGACACCAACCTCGCCTACCTCTGCGACCCGGGCATGCGCCAGGGAGCGGTCGAACGCGGCGACGACCCGAACGAGCTGCCTCGAACCTATGCCGAGCTGATCAACCACGCGATCGACGGCCGTCCCGACGACCTCACCGTCGGCGTCCACCTGTGTCGCGGCAACTTCCGCAGCACGTTCTTCGCGAGCGGCGGGTACGAGCCGGTCGCCGAGGTCCTCTTCTCGGAGTTGCACGTCGATGCCTACTTCCTCGAGTACGACGACGAACGCTCGGGCGACTTCGCGCCGCTGCGCTTCGTGCCGCCCGACAAGACCGTGGTGCTCGGCCTGGTGACGTCCAAGTTCCCTGAGCTCGAACCCGCCGACGAGCTCGCCGCCCGCATCGACGAAGCGGCGCGCTACGTGCCGCTCGATCAGCTGTGCCTGAGCCCACAGTGCGGGTTCTCCTCGACCATCCACGGCAACGTGATGACGTTCGACGAGCAGTGGGCCAAGCTGCGCCACGTCGTCGACGTCGCCGCCGACGTGTGGCGCTGAACGATCTGCCGCCGCCCGACCGGCATTGCGCAATCGTGCTCGTGCACGGCGCCTGGGTCGGCGAGTGGTCGTGGTCACCGGTGATGCCGATCCTGCGGGCGGCCGGTCGAGCCGTGCACGCCGTGTCGCTGACCGGGCACGGCACCCGTCGACACCAGTCCGGGCCACACATCACGCAGGCCGATCATGTGGCCGACGTCGTCCAGCACGTCGAGGTGCACGACCTCGTCGACATCACGCTCGTCGGGCACAGCTACGGCGGACGCGTCATCAGCGCCGCCTACGAACCGCTCGCCGATCGCATCGCCAGGATGGTGTTCGTCGACGCCCACGCCCCCGTCGCTCCCGACACCGGCCAGACACCGGAGCGGCGCGCCGAAGCGGAGGCGACGGGCGGCATGCTGGCGTTCCGAGGGTACGACCCCACGCCGGACGAGGTCGGCGGTGACGCCGGCGTGCGGTGGTTCCTCGACCGCGTGATGCCTCAGTCGTTCGCCACGTTCGACGCGCCGCTTCCCGGCCCGTTGCCCGACAGCCTCCCGAAGAGCTACGTGTTCGCCACCGGGAACAGGCCGTCACGATTCGCCCAGTACGCCGCCGCTGTGGCGGACGACCCGGCGTGGGACTACCGGGAGTTGGCCGGCGGCCACTGGCTGATGTTCACGCACCCGGACGAGCTCGCCGAGATCATCCTCGGGTGATCAGCCGGCGGCGACGGACGGGCGCGAGATGCCGGTGCCGCCCTGCAGCTCGGCACCGAAGCGCGCGACCTCGGTCTCGAGGTCGAGCGGGAGCGGCCGGCCCGACCGCTTGGCGACGTCGGCGTCGGTGAGCCGATCGAGCGGGATGACCCACATCACCTCGAACTCGAGGCCGTCGGGATCGCGTGCGTAGAGCGACTTCGTGGTGCCGTGATCGGAGGCGCCGACCAGCGAGCCGCGTGCGGCGAGGCCGTCGGCCAGGCGTCGCAGGTCGCCGAGGGTCTCGACCTCCCACGCGACGTGATACATGCCGACCGACCCCGAGCCGGCGCGCGACGCTTCGGCGCCCTCGCCGACGGCCATCACCGCCAGGTCGTGGTCGTTGGTCGAACCCTCGGCCTGGAGGAAGTACGCCCGGCCCTCCATCGCGAACACGACGCGGAAGCCCAACGCCTCCTGGTAGAACGCAGCCGACTCGGCGGCGTCGCGAACGAACAGGACGACGTGGTTCAGGCGGTGGACGGCCATGACGAGGACAACCGGCCCGCTCGCGGCGCTATTCCGATCCGCTCACCGCGTCACGACCAGGTGAGGACGCCCTCGATGTTCCGGGGCACCTCGACCCAGGTACGGCCGGGTTGCAGTCCGACCGCGTTCAGATCGGTGTCGTTGTCGAAGAACGCGAACGGGTCCTCGGGGACGAACCGCAACCAGATGCCCACCCGCACGGTTCCGCCGGTGAACACGTACACGGGGTTCGATCCGCGCACCTGTGCCTCGGGGGTGCCGTCGCGCGGGTTCCGGCCGTAGTCGGCCATCATCACGACGACGTTGTCGGTCCAGACCTGCTCGACCTCGGTGCCGTCCTCGGTGTTGTGCTCGCTCCCGTCCTGCCAGCGGAAGTACCGGCCGCTCTCGGGGTCGTACTCCCACCGGACTCGGGTGCTGTCGAGCGCGATCTCGATCTCGGTCGCCGGGTCGCCGGTGAGCTCCTCGCCGGGGCGGAGGTAGGCGAAGATCTTGTTCGGTGGTTCCGCACCCTCGGGCGCCTGATCCCACAACGCATCGGTGTCGGAGTAGAGGTCGTTCGGCGACCGTCGCCCGGACCGGCGGTAGTACCCGGCCGAGTGGAGCGCGCTGAGGTCGACGAGCTCGGAGTTCCGAACGGCACCGTTCACCGAGGGGTTGCCGCCGCTCCACGCGAACAGCGGCCGGTTCAGCGACAGCAGCGTGTCGATGTCCTGGAAGCGACCCGAGCGAACCGGGCCGACGGGATCGTGCCCCTGGCTGTGGAAGACGGCGGCCAGGCGGGTCACCTGATCGTTGATGATCTTCTCGAACACGATGTCGGCCCGATTGAGGCCGGCTTGGGGCAGCGCGCCGCTCGGCGCGTTCGACAGCTTGACCGCCAGCGCCGGCCGGTCGGGGATCTCCGACTCGTCGTCGATCGGCTCGCCGGTCAGTGGCATCCGGGGGATGTCGGGCAGCGTGGTGATCGTGGGCGGCGGCTCGGTGGTGGTGGTCGACTCGGGTGCGGCCGTGGTGGTCGAGGCCTCGGCGGGGGCCGTCGGCTCGACCGTCGTCTCGGCGGCCGGCTCGGTCGTGGTCGCAGCGTCGCCGCCGCCGGAGCACGCGGCGAGCAGGGCAGATGCGACGGCGAGTGACGCCGCCGACAGGGGGGTTCGGTTCACAGTTCCCTCAACAGTGCGATTCGCTCTTCGAGCGGTGGGTGGGTGTCGAACCACCGATGGAGTCCGCCCAGGCGACCGTCGTCGCCGACCCCGCTCATCGGTTGTTCGATCCACAAGTGTGCCGTAGCGGTGGACGCGGAATGCGTCACCGTCGTGTCTTCCTGCAACTTTTCCAGCGCGGCGATGAGACCCGGCGGATAGCGCGTCATCTGACAGGCGCTGACGTCTGCCAACGTCTCGCGCTGGCGGCTGATCGCGGCCTGCATGACCTTGGCGACGAGCGGGGCGATGATCAGGAGCAAGAACCCGATCACCGCCAGCGGATTGCCGCGATCGGGATGGTCGCCCTCACGGCGGACACGACCGCCGTTCCACCACATCGCCCGGATGGCGATGTCGCTGACCAGGGCGATCGCGCCGACCATGGTGACCGCGAGCGTCGACACCAAGATGTCGTAGTTCCGGATGTGGCTCAGCTCGTGGGCGACGACCCCCTCGAGCTCGACCCGGTTGAGCTTCTCGAGCAACCCGGTCGTGACGGCGATCGAGGCGTTCTTCGGGTTGCGTCCGGTGGCGAACGCGTTGGGCGCCGGGTCGTCGACGACGTAGACGCCCGGCTTGGGAAGGCCCGACGCGATGCACAGCCCCTCGACGAGGTTGTGCAGGCGCGCGTACTCGTGCGGGTCGGCCGGCCGGGCCCGGCTGACGGCCAGCGCGATCTTGTCCGCCTTCCAGTAGCTCGCGAACGCGATGACCCCGGCGATCGCCAGAGCGATCAACGTGACGGTGACGCCACCCCCGAACGCGAAGCCGAAGGCCGCACCCACGAGAGCGACCACGATCACGAAGCCGGTCACGAGCAGCGCGCTGCGTCGCTTGTTCGATCGGATGAGCTCGTACATGCCGGGGGGAAGCGGACGTCAGAACTCGACCGTCGGGGTCGAGCGAGCGGCCTCGTCGGCCTCGAAGTACTCGCGACGCTCGAAGTGGAGCATCCGGGCGAAGTACATCGTCGGGAACTGCTGCAGCTTGTTGTTGTAGCCCAGCACGCTGTCGTTGTAGAACTGCCGCGCGTAGGCGACCCGGCCCTCGGTCGCCGTGAGCTCTTCCTGCAAGGCCAGGAAGTTCTGGTTCGCCTTCAGGTCGGGGTACGCCTCACCGAGCGCGAAGAGCTGGCGGAGGGTGCCGGTCAGGACGTTCTCGGCCTGGGCTTGCGCAGCCGGATGGTCGGATGGCGCCTCGACCGCCGCCTGCCGGGCGCGGATGACGGCGTCGAGCGTCTCGCGCTCGTGGGCGGCATACCCCTTGACGGTCTCGACGAGCTGCGGGATGAGGTCGTAGCGCCGCTTGAGCTGGACGTCGATCTGGGCCCAGGCGTTCTCGATCTGGTTGCGTCGGCGGATCAGGCCGTTGTAGGCGCTGATCAGGTACGCGACGAGCGCGACCACGATGATCAGCAGGACGATCAGAAACCACATGCCGCGCAGTCTACGGGTGGCGCAGCTCGCTCAGGGCGACCCCGCCCGTGCTCGGCTCGCGACCAGCTCGCGGTAGACGTCGACGTAGGCGGCCGCCAGCCGCCGCATCGACAGCTCGTCGGCGCGACGGCGGCCGGCCGCCACCATCGCAGCGATCTCGGGCCCGCCGGCGAGCGTGCGCCCGAGTGCGGTGGCGAGGCCGTCGACGTCGCCGGGCGCGACGAGCAGGGCGTCGACGCCGTCGGTGGCGACGTTGCGGTAGCCGTCGAGCGCGCTGGCGACGACCGGTGTCCCGGCCGCCATCGCCTCGACGAGCACGACGCCGAACGACTCGCCGTGGAGCGACGGTGCACAGAACACCGACGCGCCACGCAACCGTGCCATCTTGTCGGTCTCGGTGATGCGTCCCAGCCACTCGACGCGCCGATCGCCGCCGTACTCGATGCGCAGTCGGTTCGTGTCCGGGCCGTCTCCGGCCACCCAGCACACGACGTCGAGCTCGATCCGGCGCAACGCCTGCAGCAGGACCTCGAGACCCTTGCGCTCCTCGTGGCGGCCCAGGAAGAAGATCGCGGGGCGGTCGCTCGCGAGCGGCTCGGCGGCCCGGATCGCGGCGGTCTCGACGCCGTTGAACAACACCTCGTAGTCGCCGCCGAGATAGCCCTGCACGAGGGCCAAGGCGTCCTTCGAGACGACGACCTTGTAGTCGATTCGTTCGAGCAGCCGACGCAGCAGCGGAGCGAGCACGCGGTAGCTGGTCGATCGTCCGGCGGCGTGAAACGTCCCGACGGTGGGAGCGGTGTGGAGCGTCACCGTCGTGATCGCCGGACCCGGCGCCAGGGGCTCGTGGACGTGGATCACGTCGAACTCCTCGTCGCGCAGGGCTCGAAGCGTCCGCAGCGCCGCCGAGGGATCGGGCGCCAGCGGAGCGATCGAGCCGTTGGCGGCGGTCGGCAGGCTGTCGCCGAGCGGCGTCACGAACGACTCCGGCGGCGGGCCGTCGCACGGCCCGAGCACCCTGACCTCGTGACCACGGCGGCGCA
This sequence comes from Ilumatobacter sp., assembly GCA_041596155.1. Lineage (GTDB taxonomy): Bacteria > Actinomycetota > Acidimicrobiia > Acidimicrobiales > Ilumatobacteraceae > Ilumatobacter. The sequence goes on from JBFHJC010000008.1 coordinate 27,553, forward strand.
GTTCCCGCGCCAGGCCGAGCACCTGGGCCTGGACGCCGCCCGGGATCGACAGGCTGTAGGGGCAGACCATCCCCACGCGCAGGCTCACGGGCGCCACCGTACCGGCCGGATCGGTGGTGCCTTCGGTCGGCTCCGCGCCTCAGCGCGCCGACACGATGTCGGCGTACCCGAACCGCCGCGCCAACGCTTCGGCCTCGAGCGGGCGGGACAGCAGGTACCCCTGGCCGAGGTCGCACCCGTAACGGCGCAGCTCTCGCAGCTGCGTCGTGGTCTCGATGCCCTCGGCGACGGTGAGCAGGTCGAGCGAGTCGGCCATCTGCAGGATCGTTCGCGTCAGGGTGTTGCCGCGCGGATCGTGGCCGAACTCCTCGATCGCGGACCGGTCGATCTTGAGCAGATCGACCGGGTGCCGTTGCAGATAGCTCAGTGAGCAGTACCCGGCGCCGAAGTCGTCGATCGCGAAGCGCAGGCCGCGCTCGCGGAGTCGTCGCACCGTTTCGATGGCCCGGTCGCCCTCGTCGACGAGCACCGACTCGGTGATCTCGAACACGATGGCCCGCGGGTCGACGTCGAAGCGGTCGACCGCCTCGACGACGCGCTCGACGAAATCGGGTTGGCGGATCTGGACCGCCGAAATGTTCATGCTGAGATACAGCTCGGGTCGCCACTGCGCGAGCTGGGCGAGACCCTGATCGAGGATCCAGTACCCCATCGGCACGATCAGTCCCGAACGCTCCGCGATCGGGATGAACTCGCTGGCGGGGATGTCGCCGTGCTGGGGGTGGTGCCACCGCACCAGCGCTTCGGCGCCGGTCACCTGACCGGTGCGGAGGTCGACGAACGGCATGTACACGAGCCGGAGCTCGGCGTTGTCGAGGGCTTCACCCAGCTCGCTGCGGTACTCGAGGTGCTTCGTCGCGACGAGTCGCATCGCCGGGTCGAAGATCCGGATCTGGCCCTTGCCTGCACGTTTCGCCTCGTACATGGCGATGTCGGCGTCGCGGAGCAGGCTCGTCGTGCTCATGCCGGGGGCGGCCACGGCGACACCGACGCTGGCGAGTACGGCCACGTCGTAGCCGGCGATCGAGACCGGCTCGCGCAGTGAGTCGAGCAACGATTCCGCGACGTCGATGGCGCGATCGATGCCGCCGCGGTCCTCGAGGAGGACGGCGAACTCGTCACCACCGAGTCGGGCGGCCGTGTCACCGGAGCCGGCGGCCCGGCGGATGCGATCGGCGACCGTCTTGAGCAGTTGATCGCCGACGGCGTGGCCGAGCGCGTCGTTCACCGACTTGAAGTCGTCGAGGTCGACGAACAGGACCACGACCGGATCGGCCTCCGAGCGAGCGACCCGCAGCGCGTGATCCATACGGTCGAGGAACAGGGCGCGGTTGGCCAACCCCGTGAGCTCGTCGTGGAACGCACGATGGCTCAGCTGGCGCTCGAGGTTGCGCTGCTCGGTCACGTCGCGGAACGTCGCCACGATGCCGTCCACCGCGGTGCCGCCGACCAGGTTGGCCACGACGACGGTCGCCTTGCGGTGCTGTCCGTCGGCGTGCAGCAGCGACGCCTCGAACTCGACGGTGCCACCGTTGCCGAACTCGACGAGGCGTTGGAACTGACGCTGTGCGGTCTCGCGCTCCTCTTCGACGACGACGTCGAGCAGGTGGCGGCCGGACCAGCTCTCGGGGTCGAACCCGAGGGTCGCCCGCAGCCCAGGGCTGGCGTAGCTCACTCGGCCCTGCTGATCGGCGAGCATCACGACGTCGCTCGAGTGCTCGACCATCGCCGCCAGGCGATCGTGACCGCGCTGCTCGGTGAGCAGCCTGACCTGATCGACCAGGCGCCACATGCGCGCCAGCGCCAGGACGATCACGCTGACCGTGGCGAGCGACACGACCACGAACGACGACGTCGACGACAGTCCCGTGGCGAGCATGAGGATGAGCGCGCCGAGCGGGACGAGGGCAGCAAACAGCAGTCCGAAGATCTGTGACCAGTGGACCCGCATCGACGACGACCCGTGAGCGCCCGTCAGCTGACCCACGTCGGGCATCGTGACCATGAGCGCCAGGAGCAGGGGGCCGACCATGACGCTCGCCGCCAGCGGGGATCCGGGCTCGAGCGTCCCGTCGTACGCCGACAGCGCGCTCAGTGCGTGTCCGGCACCCCAGAGCAGGTATCCGAGCACGAGCAGCTCGAACACCATGCGCGTCGATCGCCACCGTTCGAGCCGTCGCAGAGCGAGCAGCGCGAGCATCCCGTCGAGCAGCGGGAACAGCCAGATCCACGACTCGTCGCTGAGCGGCATGTCGCCGTCTTCGAAGTACGGGCCGGTGACCAAGAGCCAGGTGAGCGCGGTGAGCGCGATCGCGTAGATGATCGGCTCGGACCCGGCGAGCAGGTCGCGCGAGTGTCGTCGGTCGGAGGTGAGGCTCAACGTGGCGACGATCAGGGATGGATAGGCGAGCACCCCGACCGCCTGCGCGCCGCCCGGGAACACGAGTCCGGTGTCGCCGTACCACTCGTTGGTGCGCACGACCAGCGCGGCGCCGGCGATGCCGAGCCCGGTCGCGAGGAGGAACCAAGGGACGGGCCGGACCGGACGGTGCACGACGATCGCCCCCAGCACCAGGAGCGACGCCAACATCGGGGCGGCCGCGACCAGCCACTCGGTCTCTCGCGACGGGGTCGTCGCCAGGTAGAGCGCGACCAGGATCGTCCCCAGCAGGACGACGATCACGGGCGCGATCAACGAACGCTTCATCACCCTGTCCATCGGCCACGCACGGCGCGAAGTTGAACGCAAGGCCCGCCTCTTCGTGCTCGTTCCGGTCATCGATCAGCCCTCGTATCCGGGGTCTGACGGCCAGTTCGGCTGGAAGAGGTGCCACTGGTGCGGGGCCCGCCGGATCAGGTGTTCGAGCTCGCCGGCGACGGCCTGGGTGACGCGTGCCACGTCGGCGCGCGTCCCTGCCTCGGTCCGGCTCGCGGGGACGGATGGGCGGACGACCCCGAGATGGCCGTCGGTGCGGTCGGTGAAGTACACCGCGGTCGGCAGGATCGGGGCACCGGTACGCAATGCGAGCGTCGCCGGGCCGGCCGGCAAGGTGGTCGACTCGCCGAAGAAGTCGACCGTGACCCCGCTGCGCTGGATGTCGCGGTCGCACAACAGACACACGATGTCGTTGCGCTTGAGCGCTCCGAGCACCTCGCGACCGGCGTGGGGGCCCAGGGCGACCACGTTCATCCCGAGTCGCCGCCGCAGGTCGGTGAACCACTCGAACAGCTCGGGCGGATCGAGCTGTTCGACGACGGCGGTGAGACCGTGACCGCGATCGACGAGCCAGCGGCCCGCCCACTCCCAGCCGCCCAGATGGGGCAGCGCCAGGATCACGCCACGTCCAGCGGCGAGCCCGTCGACGATGTGGCGGTAGCCGTCCTCCCCCATGCCGCGGTCGACCGCGCGCGCCGACAGGTACGGCAGACGGAAGCTCTCCAGCCAGTACCGGCTGTACGAATCGAAGGCCTCTTGGACCGCACGCCGCAGCCGGATGCCGCCGAGCGTCGGATCGGCCCGCTGCAGGTGCCGTTCGATCATCTCGCGGCGCTCGCGGCTGGCGAAGCTGGCCCCGAGGCCGATCGCCGGTGCGATGCCCTGCGCGGCGAAGCCGGGCAGGGTGCGCGCGGCGAGTGAGGCCATCCGGTAGCCGCCGAACACTGCCGCGTCGGTCAACCCGAGTCGCTGACGGGCCACGGCGGCGTCAGTCCTGTCGCCGGGGCACCCGCTCCCGCAGCGGCACTCGCGTGCTCCGGCGGACCGTGCGGGCTTCGCGCCGCAGCTCACGGCGCTCGCGCCGCAGATCGATGCGCTCCTGAGTGACGGGCGCGACAGCGGCTTGCTTCCAGACCTTGACGAAGCGCTGCACCGCCGTGATCAAGATCAGGACCAGCATGCCCCACAGGATCCAGACCAGGGCGCCGTCGAGCCACGGCTCGATGAAGAGACCGACGCAGAGCACCACGATGCGCTCCGCGCGCTCCATCAACCCGCCCTTGGCGTCGAGGCCGAGCGACTCGGCCTTGGCCCGCTGGTAGGAGATGACAGACGACACGGCGGACACCGCGAACGGCAGCACGGCGAGTCGGGGGTCCTCGGTCTGGGCGAAGTGGTAGGCGATGCCGCCGAGCAGGAACGCGTCGGTGATCCGGTCGACCGTCGAGTCGAAGAACGCACCGCGCTGGCTGGCGGCATTCGACGCCTTGGCCAGCGCCCCGTCGAGCAGGTCGGGCAGCGCGGCCAGGATCACCAGCACGAGCCCGAGCCGCAGCCGCCCGGCGCCCACCGCCACGGCCGCACCGGCGCCGAGCACCAGCCCGACGACGGTGAGGTGATCGGGCGTCAGCTTGGTCTTGCGGAGCGCAGCGCCGAGCGGCCGCACGGCGGCGTCGACCGGGGCGCGGAACTTGCCGTCGAACATCCGATCAGACTTCCGGCTCGTGATCGGTGTCGGCGGTCGCCGGCGCGACCGGTGCGGCCGTCCACCGCTCCGGGTTGTCTTCGACGAGGTGCTCGAGCACGCGGCCGTCGACGGCATCGACGAGCACGAGGCCGCGGCGCTGGGGCGGGTCCTCCGGCGAGTAGCACAGCACCCGCCACGTGGGGCGGCTGCGAACGCCGTGCCACACCTGCTGGGCCGATGCGTGACCGACGGGGAATCCGATCGCCCGCTGGGCGGCGACGAGCGCCTCGCGCTCGTCGATCGTCATGCGCCAGCCAGAGGTCAGGCTGATCGCCCCCATGACCCCGAGGACGACGGCCGCCCACGCCGTGCCTCCGTTGACCAGCGCCGACCCGTCAGCGACGAGGAACCAGATCGCGCACGTCGCGGCGAGCACCAGGTAGATCACCCCGGGGATCCGACGCCGCGAGTTGTCGGGGAACTCGTACGCACCGGCGAACCCGGCGGCGTCGAGGTCGTCGGGCAGCTCGTCGCGGAGCTCGTCGACCGTGTCGGGGGTGCTCATGATCCGACCAGCCTACTGGCCGGGCAGGAGGCGACGACCGAGCGGCTACGCCCTCAGGCCGGCCAGCCCTCGTGGAGGCGACGCCACGTGTCGCTCAACGCTTCGGGAAGGGTCCGGGTGTTCGCGACGGCAGTCATGAAATTGACGTCGCCGATCCATCGCGGCAGCACGTGCACGTGGAGGTGATCACCGATCGAACCGCCGGCGGCGCGCCCGAGGTTGAGGCCGACGTTCACCCCCTCGGGGGCGTAGGTGGCCTTCAGCGTGCGGACCGCGTCGGTGACCGTTGCCCAGAGCTCGGCCGTCTCGTCGCCGGTCAGCTCGTCGAGCTCGGCGACCTCGCGATACGGCAGCACGAGCAGGTGCCCGGTGCCGTACGGGAACGCGTTGAGGATGGCGAAGCAGGTCGCGCCCCGGTGAACGATGTACGCCTCGGCGTCGGTGAGGCCCGCGGCGAGGATGCGGGTGAAGACGCTGCCCTCGCCGTCGGGTGCCCCTTCCCCGCCGCTGACGTACGCGGCGCGCCAGCCGTTCCAGAGCCGGTCGAGCATCGTCAGGCCGTCAGCGCCTCGGAGGTGCCGGCCGCGACCTCGTCGACGAAGCGGTCGATGAACTCAGCGACGCCCACACCTCGTTCGACGTCGCCACCGCGGGGGTTGACGCCGACGGTGTCCGCGGCGACGTCGTCGTCGCCGACGACGAGGATGTAGGGGAGCTTCTCGAGCTTCGAGGCTCGGATGCGCTTGCCGAGCGCATCGCCGGCGCCGATGACGTCGACCCGCGCACCGGCGTCCGCCAGGCGTTCGGCCACCTTCTCGGCGTACTCCTCGTGCGCCGTCGCGACCGGCAGGACGCGCACCTGGAGGGGCGCCAGCCAGGTCGGGAAGTTGCCGGCGTAGTGCTCGAGCAGCACGCCGAAGAACCGCTCGACCGATCCGAACAGCGCACGGTGCAGCATGATCGGGCGGTGCCGGTCGTTGTCGGCGCCGACGTACTCGAGGTCGAAGCGTTCCGGGAGCTGGAAGTCGGCCTGGATCGTCGAGAGCTGCCACGAGCGGCCGATCGCGTCGCGGACGTCGATGTCGATCTTCGGACCGTAGAAGGCGGCGTCGCCGTCTTTCACCTCGTACTCCAGTCCGTGGCGGTCGAGCGCCTCGCGGAGCGCGACGGTTGCCTCGTCCCAGATCTCGTCGGAGCCCACGTACTTGTCGGGGTCCTTCGTCGACAAGTTGAACGTGAAGTCCTCGAACCCGAAGGCGCGCAGCACCGACAGCACGAAGTCGAGCAGGCTGGTGATCTCGTCGGCGAGCTGCTCCTTGGTGCAGTAGATGTGGCTGTCGTCCTGGGTGAACCCGCGGATGCGCAGCAGCCCGTGCAGGGTGCCGGCCCGCTCGTACCGGTACACGTTGCCGAGCTCGAACAGACGCAACGGGAGCTCGCGGTAGGACCGGCCCCGCGACCTGAAGATCAGGCAGTGGAACGGGCAGTTCATCGGCTTGAGGTAGTAGTCCTGGCCCGGCTTGGTGACCTTGCCCTGGTGGTCGCGCGCCTCGTCCATGTGCATGGGCGGGTACA
>JBFHJC010000009.1:0-34062 GCA_041596155.1 Ilumatobacter sp.
ATTGACCTTGTGCTGGCCGCCGATCGCCAACCCGGCGCCGATGAAGCCTGCGCTCGACAGGAAGAACGCCGGGTTGATGTCGAGCAGATGGAAGGTGACGATCGCGGCGACGATCCAGATCACGACCGACGCGAGGTGGTTGAGCATGCGGGTCGCGGCGTCGATCCGCTGGCGCCGACGCTGTTCGATCATCGCGCCCGACTCGTCCGTGCTCCGGCGGTCGCGCACTCGCCACCACCCGAGCTGGACGCCGGCACGCACACTCTGGCGGGCGAGGTGGCGGATGACGCGCCGCAGGATCAGGCGCGAGACGCGCGTCGCGATCAGCGCGGAGAGCGCGACGGCGACGATCACGAAGGGGACGGCGGTCGTTCGCCCGGTGGCGAGGTCGGCGATCAGATCGAGCACCGCGGCAGTCTGCCACGGCGGAACTGAAGATGACGGTCGCGTGACGAAATTCACCATCCCACCAGCTCAAGAGATGCTCAAGCCCGTCATACAGTCGACACACGCCGCCGCGACACCCGCGGTGGGAGAGCAGCGCAGCTCGGGGGCGCTCCATCAGCGCCGCCACGGGCGAAGGGCGGGCGCTCCATCAGCGCCGCCACGCGCGGAGCACCAGTCGACTCGGACTACTCGTCGCTGATGGGGACCGCCAGCTCGACGACGGTGCCCCGGGGCGTGCCGGCGACCTCGATGCCGGCGGCGTCGGCATCGCCCTGGCGCAGGGGGCGCATCTCGATCGTGCCGTTGAGCTCGGTCGTGACCAGGGTGCGCACGATCGACAGCCCGAGCCCGGTGGCGTCCTCGAGCCGGAACCCGTTGTCGACGCCGCGACCATCGTCGATGACGGCGAGCTGCAGCGCCTGACCGGTGTTGACGAGGCGCACCGTCACCGCTCCCCCCGACGACCCCTCGGGGAACCCGTGGTCGACAGCGTTCTGCAGCAACTCGGTGAGCACGACCGACAGCGGCGTGGCGATCGACGCCGGGATGCGGCCGCCGTCGCCCTGCACCATGAAGCGCACCGGGCGGTCGGGCGACTGGAGCCCCTCCTCGGCGAGGCGCAGGAGCGGGCGCACGATCTCGATGAACGTGACGTCGTCGCCGGGCTCGCGCGACAGCGCCTCGTGCACCAGCGCGATCGTGCGGATCCGGCGGACCGACTCGCCGACCGCCGCGATCGCCTCCGGGTGGGTGAGCCGCCTCGCCTGCAGGCGGAGCAGCGAGGAGATCGTCTGCAGGTTGTTCTTGACGCGATGGTGGATCTCGCGGATCGTGGCGTCCTTCGAGAGCAGGAGCCGGTCGCGCTTGCGCAGCTCGGTCACGTCGCGCACGAGCAGCACGGCGCCGCCGACGTCGTCGCCGTCGACGAAGGGCACGCACCGGCAGAGGAGCGTGACGCCGGGCCCCTGCTCGAACTCCTCGATCACGGGGACGCGCCGCTCCATCGCCTGGCGCACGGGCCCGTCGTGGAAGCCGACCTCGGGCAGGCGCATGCCGATCGCCGAGGCCTGGATGCCGACCCGGTGCAGCGCCGAGTTGGCGTTGGGCGAGACGTACTGCACCTGGGCGGCATCGTCGATCAACATCACGCCGTCGCCGACCCGCGGTGCGGCGCTCGAGTCGCCGACCCGCTGCGGGAACGGGAATGCGCCTGCCACGATCATGCGGACGAAGCGGTCGAACACCGACTGGTACGCACGCTCGAGCTCGCCAGGACGCCGACCGCTGAGCTCGATCCACTCCTTGGTCAGCACCGCGATGGGTCCGCCCTCGAACACGACCGGGATCGCGAGCATCCGCGTCTCGTCGGTGATGTCCTCGACGACGATCTCCCCCTCGCACGGCTCGGCGGAGTCGTATGCCTTGCACAACAGGGCGACCTCGGTGTCGTTGGCCATCGAGCCGACCCAGTCGGTCTGGTACATCGTCTGGCCGGTGGCGGGCCGCACCTGACCGGCGACCATCCAGCCCTCGGCACCCGTCGGGACGTACAGCAGCAGGTCCGCGAAGCAGAAGTCGGCCAGCATGCCCCACTCCGAGACGAGGCGGCCGAGATGGGCGATCTGCTCACGCTCCAGTGTGGTCTGCTCGCGGATCAGTTCGGTGAGCTTGGGCATCGCCTTGAGTCTTGCCGATCTCCCGGCCGCTCGCAGGCACCCGAGGGGTTCGTCGTAGTGTGGCGCCATGAGCACCAGCCGTCCCGCGTCCACGGCGACCGCGCCGCGAGCCCACTTCCGGAGCTTCGAGGAGTCGACGGCCGACGACTGGGCCCTGATCGCCGGCCAACTGCCCGCGACCCAGGCCATGGCCGCCGACAACATCGTCGAGCAACTGCGCCTGCTCGCCCGCGACCACGGCGGCTTCCCGGTGTCGCGCCTCGAGCACTCGTTGCAGACCGCCACCCGCGCCGAGTACGACGGCCGCGACGAGGAGTACGTGCTGTGCGCACTGCTGCACGACATCGGCGACACCCTCGCGCCGTACAACCACCCGTCGATCGCGGCCGGGATCGTCCAGCCGTTCGTGTCCGAGGCCAACCACTGGATGGTCGAGCATCACGGGATCTTCCAGGGGTACTACTTCTGGCACCACCTCGGCATGGACCGCAACACCCGGGACCGTTTCGCCGACTCGCCGTACTACGAGTACACGGAGGAGTTCTGCGCCAAGTACGACCAGACGGCGTTCGACCCCGACTACACGAGCGCCCCGCTCGAGCACTACGAGCCGCTGATCCGGAAGTACTTCGTCCCCTCGCCCCGGTCGGGCGGCACGCCACCGGACTGAGCGGAGCAGGTCAGCGCGACCGCGCGTCGACGACGAAGTACAGCGCCTTGAGGTACGCGCCCTGGTCGAAGCCGATCGGGTGGTCGACCGGGTGGCCGGTGCGGCGCACCTCGCGAATCGTGACGCCGGCGGCTGCGGCGGCGCGGTGGACCGCGTCGGCGAACGCGTCGGCCGTGACTCGAGACGAACACGAAGCCTGGACGACGGTGCCGCCGGGCCGGACCAGCCCGACCGCCGACCGCGTCAGCCTGCCGTAGGCCGCGAGGGCTCGGTCGACCGCGGCGGCGTTCGACGCGAACGACGGCGGGTCGACGACGACGAGGTCGAACCGCCGATCGGCACCGGCCAGCTCCGCCATCACGTCGAACGCGTCGCCCACACGCGTGTCGACCTTGGCACGCCGGACCGACGCCTGCGCGCGGTTGTGGGCGAGGTTGCGCCGCGCCGTGTCGAGCGCCGGCGCCGACTGGTCGACGAGCAGCACCGAGGCTGCGCCCCCGGCGGCGGCGGACACGGCGAAGCCGCCGGTGCTGGCGAAGACGTCGAGCACGTCGGCGCCCTCGGCCATGCCGCGCACCAGCGCTCGGTTGTCGCGCTGGTCGAGGAAGTGCCCCGTCTTCTGGCCGCGCTCGACGTCGGCCTCGAAGCGCAGACCCCGCTCGAGGAACTCGACCGGCCCGGTGAGCGGAGGCCCCGTCACCGCATCGCCGTCGCGCAGGCCGGCTCGGGCGACCGCCGCCGCCGCGGTCCGGCCGGAGCGGAGCACGACCCGCTCCGGCGCCAGTCGGCGATCGAGGGCGTCGACCACGGCGCGCAAGTGCGGGAGCCACGCCGCGCTGTAGATCTTCACCACCAGCGTCTCGGCGTAGCGGTCGACGACGAGGGCCGGGAGTCCGTCGTTCTCGCCGTGAACGCATCGATAGGCGGTGGTGGACGGGTCGGCGGCGAGCACCGCCCGCCGCTCGACAGCGGCATCGATCCGCGCTTCCCAGAAGGCGTCGTCGATCGGCGTCGGCGCTCCGTGGTGGAGCACGCGCAGCCGGATCGGCGACGTCGGGTCCCACAGTCCGATCGCGGCGAAGCGGCGCCGATCGTCGAAGACGACGGCGAGATCACCGGGCGCGCCCTCGTGGCTCACCGACGAGACCGACCCGTCGAACACCCACGGGCTGCCGCCGCGCACTTGGCGCAACGCGTCCGGCGTGATGCGGACGGCCAGCCGCCGATCGGCCGGCCCGGCAAGGCGGTCGATCGGGCGGCTCACGTCAGGTGACTCGCGAGCTCGAGCAGGTCGCCGACGTCGTTGACGTCGCGGTCGAGCACCGGCACCGACACCAGCGTCGGGGAGAGCTCCGCGAGCTCGGCACTGCGCTCGGCTTCTCGGGTGGCGACCACGGCGACGTCGGGGAACGACGAACCGACCGCGACGACAGCAGCAGCGACCACGTCGCGGTCGACGCGGAGCTCGGAGGCGATCTGGTCCGCGAGCTCACCGTCGGCCGCGCGGACGAGCTTGCGGGCGCTGTTGGCGGCCGCCTTCGTCCGGTACGCCGATGGCAGGACCCGGTTGGCGACGATCGCCCCGAGATGCAGACGACGGCGATCGAGCTCGCGAGCCAGGTAGGCCGCCTCGTGGCTGGGCGCCGCCTCGAGCGTCGACACGATCACGAACGTCGTCCGCGGGTCACCGAGCAGGTGCTCGACCTCGCGGGCGTGACCGACGAACCCCCGCTCCATCGCCTGGAAGAGGACGAAGAACTCGGCGATGTCCTGCAAGAAGCGCGACCCGAGGATGCGGTCGGCGATCTGGTTGAACGGCTTGGACGCCACGGTGAACAGCCGCGACCGGTATGGCACGGTCAGCCACTTGAGCAACCGCGACCCGAAGAACTCCCGCATGCGACCGGGCGCGTCGAGCACGTCGAGCGCGTTCCGCGATGGTGGCGTGTCGACGATGATCAGGTCCCACTCGCCCGACGAGTGCAGCTCGTGCAGCTGCTCCATGACGAGGTAGTCGTGGCTGTGCACGAAGCGGCTCGTGATGTTCTGGTACAGCGGGTTGGCGAGCACGGAGTCGCGGACCCGGGCGTCGGGTGCGTGCCGACGGATGAGCTCGTCCCAGCCTGCCTTCGTGTCGAGCATCGCCGCCCACAGCTCGCCCCGCGGCTCGACGTCGCCGGCCGCGAACGCGTCGTCGGGCACACGGCTCGCGACATTGCCCAGCTCGCCGACGCCGAGGGCATCGGCGAGTCGGCGGGCGGGATCGACCGTCAGCACGAGCACCCGGCCGCCGCCGCTGGTCGCCGCCGACACCGCCATCGAGGCCGCGACGGTCGTCTTGCCGACGCCGCCCGCCCCGCACACGAGCACCATCTCCTTGGCCGCGAGCAGCGCTTCGAGGCTCGGAGCGGCGTCACGCGCCATCGCGAACCTCCACCCCGAGTTGGGGGCCGAGCGCGTCGGCGACGAGCGCGACCACGCGGCGGCCGGTCGCGCGGGTGAACAGCTCGGGCACTTCGAGCACGGGCTGATCCGGGCACTCCTCGGTCAGCCGGGCGAGGTGGCCGTCACCGAGCCGGGCGCGAGCGACGCTCGTGTGGGCCGCCGCGACCACGTGCGTCGCCGCCTTCCCGGCCGTTGCGACCAGGAGCGGCGCGACCTCGGGGAGCCGCTCGACGACCTCGGCCTCGTCGTCGCCGAAGGGCAAGCCGAGCACCCGGTTCGCGACGAACGCCGTCGCTGCGACGCCGGTCTCGCGTTCGAGTCGACCCACCAGGCCGATCGTCTCGGTCACCGGCATCTCCTCGGGCGTGGTCACGATGACGACACCCGTCACGGCGCGATCCTGGAGCAGGTCGAGCATCCAGTCGGTCTGGTCACGGACGAGGCCGACCTTGACCAGGTCGCGGATGACCTTCGGTGCCCCGATCTGGGCGACGATGTGCCCGGTCGCCTCTGCATCGACGACGACCAGGTCGTAGTGGCGCTCGCGCACCTCGTAGGCCAGTTTGCCGACCGCCAAGATCTCCTTCACGCCCGGCGCCGCGTCGGCGACGAAGTCGAACGTGCGGGCGAGCGGTGTCACCTTGCCGAGCAGCGGCACGCGCACGAACAGCCTCAGGTACTCGCGCAGGGCGTCCTCGGTGTTCATCGCCATCGCCGACAGGCCGGGCTCGAGCAGGCGCGGCTCGAACTGCAGCCCGGTCGTGTCGAACGCGTCGGCGAGCGAGCCCTTGGCGTCCATCTCGCACACCAGCGTGCGCCGTCCGGAGCGCGCCGCGAGGTGGGCGATCGCCGCCGCCACCGACGTCTTGCCGACGCCTCCCTTGCCCGTGACGAAGAGCAGCCGCCGGTCGAGCAACGACGCGGCGACCGGCGGCGTCATCAGCCGCCGAAGCCGATGCGGCGGTCGCCGTCGGCCGACCCGACCTCGACGTAGGCGATCTTGGCCGCCGGCACGGCGACATCCCGGCCCCGCTTGTCGGTCAGCCAGAGCACATCGTTCGCGCCCGAGAGGGCCGCCTCGACGCGTGACTTCACGTCGTCGCGGTCGGCGTCGTCGATCTCGACCGAGATCTCGCGGGGGGCCTGGGTCACACCGATGCGTACGTCCACGCCACGAGACGGTAGCCCGGACGCCGCCGACCTCCACACGGAGCGCTCAACCGGCGAGCGCCTCCCAGGGAGCCGGCTCGATGTCGAGCTCCGTCATTGCGGCGACGTACCCGTCGTGGGCGGCCTTCGCCTCGCCATGACGACCGTCGGCGGCGAGAACCCGAACGAGCACCTGGTGGGCAGTCTCGTCGTACGGGTCGACGGTGAGCAGCCGGCGGGCGAGGTCGGCGGCGCGCTCGTGGTCGTCGTCGGCCACGGCGACGGCGAGCAGGCGGCGGGCCGAGCCCGCGAACCGGTCGCGCGCCTCGTCCCGCAGCGGCGCGGCCCAGTCGTCGTACACGTCGTCGGGCAGGACGGTCGCGTATCGCTCGACGGTCGCTGCATCGTCGGCGCCGAACCACTCCTCGATGTCGACGTCGACCCGGTCGAGGTCGAGCCGGATCGACGAACGGTCGGCGACGACTCCTCCGTGGAGCACTCGCCGCACGGCCGACAGCTGCACCGACAGGCGGGCGCCGAGGCGCGTCGCATCGCCCTCGCCCGGCCACAGCATCTCGGCCAGCTCGTCGCGCGTCACCGGCCAACCGCGGGCGACGACCAGCCGCTTCAGCAGCGTCCGGGCCCGCTTGGAGCCCCACGCTGACGTCTCGACGGTCTCGCCGTCGACCTCGACCGAGAACTCTCCCATCACCGACACCCGCACGGCGGGGTCGCGTCGCCGCGTACGCGTGACCACGCGGCCGGTGGTGAAGCGCTCGATCGCGTCGATGTGACGATCGGCATCACCGGCGTAGGTGAAGTGGTCGGCCCCTGGGAGCTCGACGAACTCGACGTCGACACCGGCCTCCCGGAGCAGCCGCTCGGTCTCGCGCCCGGCCACGACGGGCACGACGGCGTCGTCGGTGCGATGCAGCATCAGCACGGGCGCCTCGATGCGGTCGAGTACGCCGCGCACGTCCATCAGCCCGTTCATCATCAGCAGCGTCAGGATCGCGTCGCGGTTCGCCGCCTGCCGCTCGTAGCGCTGGTGCCAAGCCCGGAAGTCGTCGTCGGCCGCCAGCGACGGCGCGAACAGGTCGGGGGTGATCGACGCGGGCGTCCCCCACGCGTCGGCGAACGCCAGGAGATGCCCGTGCTGCTCGGGATCGACGCCGTCGCCGGCGAGGAGCCGTTCGCGAGCCTCGTCGCTCCCGAGCGCGGCGGCGGTGCCCTCGAGGATGACGCCGTCGACGCGGTCGGGGTACGTCGCCGCGAACATCAGCGCCATCGGCCCACCCTCGGAGACGCCGAACACGAACGCGTGCTCGATGCCCTCCGCGTCGAGAACCGCCGCGAGCTCGTCGACCCGTTCGTCGATGCCGGGGATGTCGAGGCTGCGATCCGACATGCCCGTGCCGCGCTTGTCGAAATGCAGGTAGCGGCTGAACGAGCCGAACCGCTCGAGCATGTGACGGATCGCCGGCCACTCCCAGCAGAGCTCGATGTTCTGCGCCATCGGCGGTACGGCGGCGATGGTGATCGGGCCGTCGCCGAAGATCTGGTAGGCGATGCTCGAACCGCCGGCCCGCGCGAACTTGATCTCCGGGATCCCGCCCATGACATCCGAGTCAACCACACCGTGGCGACCCGCCGAAGCCGACCGGCCCGGCAGTAGCGTGCCGGGGTGTCCCGCGACGCCGCTCACGACCGCGCCGGAGCCTCGCACCGGCGACGATGGGGCGACCCCGAGCTCGTGGCCCGGGCGCCTGGGCGAGTGAACCTGATCGGCGAGCACACCGACTACAACGGCGGCTTCACGATGCCGATGGCACTCCCGTTCGACACCGTCGTGGCGCTGTCGTCGCACGGCGACCCCGCGAACGCTTCCGTCGACGTCGAGGCGACCGGGTTCGGGACGATCACGATCGATCCTCGCGCTCACCCGCGCGACGTGCCGGCATGGGCGCGCCACATCGCCGGCGTCGTCGCGCTGCTGGGCGACGCCGGGATCCCGAGCGGCGGGTGGCGGGCAGCGATCGAGACCGACATCCCGACCGGGGCGAGCCTGTCGAGCTCGGCGGCGCTCGAGGTCGCCGTCATCGCCGCGCTGCTTGAACGGGCCGGGGCGACGTGGAGCCCGATCGCCATCGCCCGCCTCGGCCAGCGGGTCGAGAACGAGGTCGTCGGCCTCCAGAGCGGGATCATGGACCAGTTCATCTCGGCCGGCGCCGTCGCCGGGCACGCCTCCCTCATGGACTGCCGCGCCGAGACGCTGACGCCGATCCCGCTACCGAACGGCGTCGTCGTCGCCATCCTCGACACGGCGACGCGACGGGTGCTGGCCGAGGTCGCGTACGACGACCGGCGGGCCGCGTGCGAGCGCGCCGCAGCGGAGCTCGGCGTCGCGATGCTGCGCGATGCGACCGTCGACACCCTCGATCGAGTCAGCGGGCCGGTCGACCGCCGCCGGGCCCACCACGTCGTGAGCGAGAACGCGCGCACGCTCGCCGCGGCCGACGCGATGCGAGCGGGCGACGCGCGCGAGCTCGGCCGGTTGATGAGCGCGAGCCACGCCTCGCTGCGCGACGACTACGAGGTCAGCGGTCCCGGGCTCGACGCCATCGTCGACGTCGCCGAGGCGGCGCCCGGGTGCCTGGGCGCACGCATGACGGGCGGCGGCTTCGCGGGCTGCGCGGTGGCGCTGGTCGAGGCGGACGCCGCCGGCGACTTCTCCGCCGACGTCGTCGCCCGCTACGGCTACGACGGGCTCACGGCGACCGTCTGGATCTGCGAGCCCGGTCCGGGCGCATCCGTCCACCGACTCCGATGACACCGTCCGGTCGGTGCGTCAGCGCGGTCGGCCGATCGTCCGCCGCGCCCCTCGCCGCGACCTAGGGTCGGTTCGTGCCGTTCCGACACGTCGCCCTGTACCGGTGGGCCGAGCACGTCGACGCCGAGCACATCGAGCGTGTCAGGGCGGCGTTCGATGCGCTCGCCGAGCGCGTCGGCGGCGTGCTCCACCTCGCCCACGGCAGCGACGCCGGCGTGTCCGCGGGCACCTTCGACTACCACGTCGTCGCCGACTTCGAGACCCTCGCGGACTGGCGGAGGTACCGCGACCACCCGGCGCACGTCCTGCTCACCGAGGAGCTGATCGTCGGCCACGTCGCCGAGCGCGCCGGCGGCCAGTTCCACACGGAGGACGAGCGCAGCGGGCACGCCGTCACGTCGGCGCACATGCGGGTCGTGCCGGCCGACTCGGATCGCGAGACCGAGCGGTCCGACGACGAGACCGACGACGAGCTGCTGGCGCGCGCCCGGCGCGCCGCGATGGCCGAGATGCAGGCGCTGCTCGCCGAGCCAGACGACGTCTGACCGCCGCGCTCAGCTCCCGCTCACGCGGTAGGCCATCTCGAAGCGCCCCGACGGCAACCGGTAGCGAGCGAGCACATCCGGGCCGCAGCTCGCCGTGCCGAGCCCGCGATGGGCCACGTCGAGGTGGACGACCACGCAGTCGGCCACCGGCACGTCGATCGCGGTCTCGGCGGCGTACAGGGCGGCGTCCTCGGACCGGGTCGCGGCGACGTGGAGCGGCGCCGAGAATTCGTCGAAGCGCACTCGCTCGCCGGATGCCGAGTCGATGAGCTCGAGCCATCGGCAGTCGGTTCGCAACCCGTGCGCTTGTGGGACGAGGTAGGGCAGCTCGTCGAGCTCCGACTCCCATGTGCCGAGCATCGCCGATCGATTCCGGTCGGGGTAGTTCTCGTGGGGGCCGCGCCCGTACCAACGCATCCGGTCGAAGCGGGCGGGCAGCCGGAACGTCACCCCGACGCGTGGCAGGTCGGCGAGACCGGCCGGCACGTCGAAGCGGTGCCGGTAGCGGGTGCCGTCGTCGGTCCGCGCGACCTCGACGGCGTGTCCGACGAGCTCGCCGGCCGGGCGGGCGTCGGCGCCGGCATCCTGCCATGCCGCCAGCGCCTTGCCGCCGACGCCGATGCGGCGCGACAGATCGGGCATCAGCTTGAAGCCGTCGTTGTCGGTCGGCGCCCGGAACACGCACGGTTCGGGCTCGCCGAGGTCGACCGGCGCCCCGTCCTCGAGACGTGCCGGGGAGGAGGAGGTGCGCAACACGACCTGGTCCCATGCGACGAGGTGCCCGGCCGATGCGAACCACGCGGCGCGCCGGGTCACCCATCGCACCGTCAGCGCCACGTCGTTGCGGCCGCGCGGCACCTCGCACGGCAGCGGCACCACCAACGAGTCTCTGGGCGCCACCGTCGCGGCCGCGAGCCGGCCGCCAGCGACGACGCGGCCGTCGACGAGCAGCTCCCAGCTCGGGCGGAGCCATCCGGTGTCGGTGAACGACTGGCGGTTCTCGATTCGCAGCCCACCGCGCGCCCGTCGCACGGTGACCGGTCGATGCACCCAGGCGACCTCGCGCATCGCGGGGTGGGGTTCGAGATCGGCCGAGACGAGGCCGTCGGCGACGAAGTTACCGTCGTGGGGAGCGTCGCCGAACTGGCCGCCGTACGCGAGGCGGATGCGGCCGTCGGGCAGACGCTGGCGCAGGCCGTGGTCCTTCCACTCCCACAGGAAACCGCCCTGGAGGCCTGGCGTCGACTCGATCACGTCCCAGTAGTCGGCCAGCGAGCCATTGCTGTTGCCCATGGCGTGGCTGTACTCGCACATGATCAGCGGCCGGTCGCCGGCACCCGACTCGCCGTACTCGCGGATCGCCTCGATCTCGGGGTACATCGGGCACACGACGTCGGTCGCCGGGCGGCCACCGTCGATCCACCCCTCGACGCGGATCGCGTCCTCGTAGTGGAGAGGCCGCGACGGGTCGACGCGCCGGATCCAGCCGGCGAGGGCGTCGTGGTTCGCGCCGTACCCGCTCTCGTTGCCGAGGCTCCACAGGACCACACACGGGTGGTTGCGGTCGCGCTGGACCATCCGGGCGCCCCGCTCGATCCAGGTCGGGCGATAAGCGGCGTCGTCGCAGAGGCTCCGGTTGTAGGCGTGGCTCTCGATGTTGGCCTCGGCGACGACGTAGAAGCCGAGCTCGTCGCAGAGGTCGTAGAACACGTCGTCGTTCGGGTAGTGCGACGTGCGGATCGCAGTGATGTTGTGGGCCCGCATCAGCTCGAGGTCGGCGCGGATGTCGGCCTCGGTCACCGCCTTGCCGCGGTCGGGGTGGTGGTCGTGTCGGTTGACGCCGAAGATGCGGATCGATCGCCCATTGACGAGCAACCGGCGGTCGCGCACCTCGATCCGGCGCAGGCCGACGCGAACCTGCTCGTGCTGGACGACGCGGCCGCGGTCGTCGAGCAGCTCGACATCGACCGTGTAGCGATCGGGCCGCTCGGCGCTCCAGGCCCGGGCGCGGCGGATCCGCCAGTCGGCGACGGCCCGGAACCCCTCGAAGACGTAGGGCGTGGCGTCGCGGTGGGGCACGTCGCGCTCCACGGCCCGGCCGACGGAGCGCCCGGTGGGTGACCGCAGCGTCGCCCGCACCCGCCACCCGGGGCGCGGAGCACCGGCCCAGTCGACGACAGCGGTCACCGTGACCCGCCCCTCCCCTGTTGCAGGGTCGAAGTCGGTGTCGATCGGCAGGTCGGCGAGATGCACCTGCGGCCGCGACTCGAGCCACACCGATCGGTGGAGTCCGGCCATCCACCACTGGTCCTGATCCTCGACGTAGCTCTGTGCCGAGTAGCGGCACACGACGATCGCCAGCTCGTTGTCACCGGGGTGTGCGACCGCGGTCACGTCGTATTCGCTCGGCAACCGGCTGTCGGTGCCGAACCCGACGAACGAGCCGTTGAGGTAGACGGCATGCACGCTCTCCGCACCGTCGACCCGGACCACGATGCGCCGGCGCGCCCAGGCGCGCGGCACGCGCACGGTGCGCCGGTAGACCCCGGTCGGGTTGCGATCCGGGAGGCGCGGCGGTGGCCCGGGGAACGGCATCTGCACGTTGGTGTAGTGCGGGACGTCGACGAAGCCGCCGAGGTCCTGCATCGTCCAGTTGCCCGGCACGTCGACGGTCACCGCGTCGGGGCGCTGCCCCCCGGTGATCGCCGAGGCCGGGACGGCCTCGGGCGACTCGAACAGCTCGAGCTGCCATCGTCCGTCGAGTCGCCGTCGCTCGAACCCAGAGAGCGGCACGTGGGCGGCCAGGCGGCGGAGCTCGACCAGGCGCGGGTCGGCCCACGGACGCAGTTCGCCGATCGTCGGCAGCGGCATGTTCAGCCGAGCTCGCGGAGCCGACCCGCGAGCTCCTCCGGCACGACGGGGTTGAAGAATTCGTCGCTCGCCACCTCGGCCGCGGCGATGAAGCGGGGCACGCCGGCGGACCGCCACGGCGACACGATCTCGACGTTGAACCAGGCGTCGTCGAACCCGTCGACGACGGTCGGACGCTGGTTGAGCCACAGCATGTAGGGCAGCGGTTGGTCGTAGAGCCGGTCGAAGCGTGCGAGGACGTCGACGAGGATCGCGGCGAGGCAGTCGCGCTCGGCCGGGGTCAACGACGGCAGGTCGGCTCGGCGCTGCATCGGCGCGACCTCGACCGCGACCGGGAACGTCGGCGCGTGCGGCACCCACGCCGCCCACCCGTCGTGCTCGACCACCAGCCGCTCACCCGGATCGCGGTCGGGCTCCCACGGCGCCGCCAACCGGGCGCGCTGGCGGCGCGGCACGTGGTCGTAGCCGTAGATCTGGCCGTGTGGATGGGCGATCGTCGCCCCGACCTCCGGGCCGCGGTTCTCGAAGACGAGCACGTAGTCGACGTCGGGGCGGCCACCGAGCGCCTCCGTCCGGTCGGCCCACAGGTCGACGACCCTGCGGGCGCCCACCACGCCGAGCGACCAGAACGTCTGGTCGTGGTCGGGCGTGTACAGCACGACCTCGCACCGCTCACCGTCCATCGCCGGCCAGCGGTTCGGGAACCACCGGACGTCGTACGGTTCGGGCGCCTCGAGACCGCCGACGCAGAACGGACAGCCCGACGATGGCAGGTTGGGGCGCTTCTGGCGGGTGCCGACGACGTGCACGACCGTGCCGAGCGCTGGATCGACGCGGGTCTCCCAGCTCACGCGACCCGCTCGAGCTCGATGACCAACGCGGTCTCGGGATGCAGGATCGGCGGCTGGACACCGAGCGCCATCAGGTGCGAGCCGGCAACGGTGACCGGGGCGTCCAGCCAGCTGGGGCGCGAACGTCCGCCGAACGAGCTCGGGCCGAGCTCGCGGACGACGGTCACGCGGTACGCAGCCGTCGCGTCCAGACCGGCGAGCCGGACCGGCGTCGGCACGGTCGATGACGACGCGGCGATCTGGGCGAGGCAGAACACGGCGTGGCCCCGATCGTCGCTGACGACACCGTGGGCGAGCACGCTCGGGTCGGGATGGTCCAGGCGTTGGACGGCGCCGCGGTGCAACACGGGGCGTAGACGCTGATGGGCGGCGATCGCGGCGGCGAGCTCGCGCAGTTCGTCGTCGGTCGCGTCGAGCAGGTTCCACTCGATCCCGAGGTGCCCGAACGCCGCGGTCGCGGCGCGGAAGCCCACCCCGTGTCGACGACCGGTCGTGTGGGCGCGACCCGGTCCGACGTGGGCACCCATCACCTCGGGCGGGAACAGCATCGAGAACCCGCGCTGGATCAGCTGGCGCTCGAGCGCATCGTTGCAGTCGGACGTCCAGATGCGGTCGGTCCGCCGGAGGATGCCGAGATCGGCCCGCCCGCCGCCCGAGGCGCAGCTCTCGATCTCGAGGCCGGGGTGCGCGGCGCGCAGCTCGTCGACGAGCCGATACAGCCCCGTGACGTGCCCGTGGACGCCGGCGCGCCCGTGGTGCGACCCCTGCACGACGTCGCGGTTCATGTCCCACTTGAGGTAGGCGATGTCGTACTCGCGCACCAGCGCGTCGATCGCCCCGAACAGGAACTCGCGCACCTCGTTCCGCCCGAGGTCGAGCACGAGCTGGTGACGGCCGAGCACGGCGTCGTAGCCGTGGGTCGTCAACGTCCATTCCGGGTGCTTGCGGTACAGCTCGGAGTCGGGGTTGACCATCTCGGGCTCGACCCACAGGCCGAACTCCATGCCGAGGCCGCGGACGTGATCGACGATCGGCCCGAGTCCGGTCGGCCACACGGCCTCGCTCACCCACCAGTCACCGAGACCCTTCGTGTCGTCCCGACGGCCGCCGAACCAGCCGTCGTCGAGGACGAACCGTTCGACGCCCACCTGGGCGGCGACGTCCGCGAGGCGTTGGAGCGTGTCGACGCGGTGGTCGAAGTAGACCGCCTCCCACGTGTTGAGGATGACGGGGCGCGGCCGGGTCGCCGTCGCGCGCTCGCGCACGTGGGCGTGGAACGCGCGACTCGCGGCCGACAGACCGCTCTTCGACCAGGCGACGACGACGTCGGGAGCGACATACGACTCGCCGGACGCCAGGGTGACCTCGCCGGGCGCGAGCAGCTCCCCGGCCTGGACGTGACGGCGGCCGTCGATCGTCCGCTCGAGGGTGATCGAGTAGTTGCCGCTCCACGCCAGCTGCACGCCGAGGACCTCGCCGTGCTGCTCGCCGAAACCGGCGCTGCCGGCGAACACCGCCGGCACGGTGGCATGGGAGGTTCGCCCGGTCCGGTTCTCGACGACGATCGTCCCGTCGATGGTCGCGCGCTGCGGCTGGAACTCGCGGCACCAACGACCGGCGAAGGTGAGCGCTTCACCGCAGGTCGCCGGCAGCACGACCGAGGGCGCCAGCCGCACCAAGCCGTAGTCGTCGTCGCCGCGGTTGGTGAGCGTGGCGCCGATCGTGAGCACGGCGTCGACGGTGAGCCGGAGCTCGAGCTCCAGCTGGGCGAGCGGATCGTGGAGCCGGAACGTCGCCCGCCGACCGCCGGCGTCGACATCGACGCCCTGGCTGACGAACCGCGGCGACCACGCGCTGCCGTCCGGTCGGGACCCCTCGATGCCGGGTCGACCGGCAAACCCCGACGCGCCTTCGGCGATCAGGCCGATCGGCACCGCCGCGTCGAGCGAGGCGTGGGGCAGGGGCCGCTCGAGCATGACCGGCGCGACGTCGAGCGACGGGCCGACCGACAGGAGCTGGGGCATGCCGCCGTCGACGCCGACGACGACCGTGATGCCGTCCGAGACGAGGCGTACGACGTCGATCGCGGATCAGCCCTTGTCGGCCCCGAGCGTGAGCCCGGCGATGAAGTGCTTCTGGAGCGCGAAGTAGACGAGCAGCGTCGGCAGCGCCACGTACACCGAGGCGGCGGCGATCAGGTTGTCGTCGGTGAAGAACTCGCCACCGAGGTTGGCGAGCGACGACGTGATCGGCCGGTCGGCGCCCTGCTGCTCGAGCACGACCGCCCAGAAGAAGTCGTTGTAGATCCAGGTGAACTCCAGCGTCGCCAGTGCGGCCAGCGCCGGCCGGGTCAGCGGCATGATGATCTGCCAGTACAGGGTCCAGACACCGGCGCCGTCGACCCGCGCCGCCTCGTTGAGCGATTTCGGCAGCAGCTTCATGTAGTTGCTGAGCACGAACGTGCAGAACCCGCTCTGGAACGCGACGTGGATCAGGATCAGCCCCCAGGTCGAACCGTTCAACTTGCCGGAGTTCGACATGAAGTCGGGCAACGGGATCCGGTTGTAGATCTGGAAGAGCGGCTGGATGATGATCTGCTGGGGGAGCAGGTTGCCGGCGGTGAACAACACCAGGAAGGTGATGTTGAACTTCCAGCTGTACCGGCTCGCGGCGAACGCCACCATGCTCGAGAAGAACAACGTGAGGATCAGCGCCGGCGCCAGGATCAGGAACGTGTTCCAGTACTTCTGCAAGATGTCGCCCTGGGTCCAGGCGTTCCGGTAGTTGTCGAGCGTCAGCGACTCGGGGACCGCGAAGTACCCGTCGCGGACCGTCTCGCTGAACGGACGGAACGAGGCGTAGATCGCGCCGAGGATCGGCACCAGCCAGACCAGCCCGGTCAGGATCAGGAAGCCGTGCAGCAGGATCCGAGCCGGCCGGATGCGCCGCGTGTTCTCCTCGAACTCGGTGCGGTTGGCGTGGTCGGCGGCGAGGGTCGTGGCGGCCATCAGCTCTCGGCCCCCTCTTGCGTGCGCCGGTAGTGGCTCGTCACGTACCAGATCACGAAGCCGAGGCAGAGCAGGAACAGGATCGTCGCGTAAGCCGACCCGCGACCCACGTTGCCGCCGCCCTCACCGAGGAGGTTGTTCGTGGTCAGGATCGACAGCACCTCGGTGTTGCCGGGGGTGTTGAGCACGAAGATGATGTCGAACGCCCGCAGGGCCTCGATGACGGTGATCACCGAGATCACGACGTTGATCGGCTTGAGGGTCGGGAACACGACGTGCCGGAACGACTGCCACTCGTTGCACCCGTCGAGCGACGCCGCCTCCTTGAGGGAGTTGTCGACGCTCTTCAGGCCGGCGAGGTAGAGCACCATGATGTAGCCGGTGTGACGCCAGGCGATCGCGATCAGGATCGCCACGAAGTTCTTTGAGATCCCGTAGTTGTCGCCGAACGGGATCAGGAACGACTGGTTGCCGATCCAGTCGACGGCCTCACCGCCGCCGAACAGCTCGGTCGCGAGTCCGTTCTCGGTCGAGTAGATGACGCTCTGCCACATGAACCCGACGACGGCGAGCGAGAGGACCACTGGGGTGTAGAACACGCTCTGGTAGAGGCGGGTGCCGCGGATGTTCTTGTCGAGCAGGTAGGCCAGGAACATCCCGAAGATCGTCGGGCCGATGAACAGGAACACCAGCAGGACGGTGTTGTTGATGACGGCCTGGAAGAAGTCCTTCTCGAAGACCGTCAGGATCTGGTCGTAGTTCCGCAGTCCGACCCAGTTGATGTCGGAGAAGCGGATGCCCTTCCAGTCGGTGAACGACAGGAGGATCGACGCGAGGGTCGGGATCCAGACCAAGCCGACGTGCAACGCGGTCGGCACGCCGACCATGAGCAGGAAGATCGTACGATCCCGCCCCTGGAACTGGGACAGGGCGCGCCGGCGCTTGGGGCGCGCGACGCTGGTGGAGACAGCTGCTGCTGCCGTGGTGTCCGACATGACTTCCCCCGAGTTGTCGTGGGACGGGTGATGTGTGCGAACCGGTGCCGCCGCAGACGTCGGCGGCACCGGTTCGAGGTGTGAGCGTCAGCCCGCGTAGATGACCTCGGCCTGCTCCTGCATGTCCTGCAGGATCGCGTCGACGCGCGACGGGTCGGCGAGGAAGTCCCGCAGACCCGGCCCGGCGACGTTTGCGGCGAACTCGGGGTTCGCGTCGCGATCGAGGAACTGGGTGACGTTCGGCGCCGAGGCGACGGCGTCGAGGACCTTGCGCTGGAGCGGCGAGTATTCGACGGTGACCTCGGTCGACGGCGCCACGACGCTCGGGTCCTCGGCGAGGTACGCGTCCTGGGCGGCCGCGGTGCCGAAGTGGTACAGCAGCTCCTTCGCAGCGTTGACGTTGGATGGGCTCTTCGCCATCATCCACCCGTCGATCGGCGCCTCGACCGTGCCGGTCCCGAACTCCGAGTTGAGCTCGGGGAAGGTGAAGAAGTCGAGGTCCGACGTGTCGCCGTCGGGGAACTGCGAACCGATGAACGTGCCGATGGTCATCATCCCGGCCTCGCCGTTCACGACCGCCGCAGCGGCCTCCTCCCAGGTGCGCCCGTTCGGGTTCTCCTGGTGGACCGGCAGCAGCTGCTCCCACTTGGCGAAGACGGCCTTGACCCGGTCGTCGGTCCAGTTCTCCTTGCCGGCCATCAGGTCGACGTGGAACTGGTAGCCGTTCATCCGGAAATTGAGCTGGTCGAACGTGCCCATCGCCGGCCAGTTGCCGTCGTTCGCGAACGCGAACGGCACGAGTCCGGCGTCCTGCATGTCGGACGCCAGGCTGAGGAGCTCGTCCTCGTTCGTCGGCGCCGTCCAGCCGTTCGCCTCGAAGATGCTCGGCCGGTAGTAGACGCCCCAGATGTAGTACGTCCACGGGACGAAGTACTGCTTGCCGTCGTCGCCCGTCGAGGCGACCTTGAAACCCTCGCCGAGGCTGTCGTTGAGGCCGGCGTCCCAGACGTCGGTGATGTCGCCGAGCAGATCCTGGGCCGCGAAGAAGCGCATCCGGAAGCCGGCGAACCACGGAATCACGTCGTCGGGGTTCTGGAGGTAGGTGGTGATGTTCTCCTGGAACGTGTTGTGGTCGACCTCGTTGATGCTGACCGAGATGTCCTGGTTGGGCAGCGCGCCGACGGCGGCGGCGAGGCCCTGCTGCGGCAGCTCGTTCGAGTAGTTCGAGCCGAGCGTCGTCGCGCCCGAGGCCGTGCCGAGCTCGAAGCTGCCCGAGCCGGAGTCCTCGTCGTCACCGCACGCCGCCAGGGCGGCGGGCAGGACGAGGCCCAGGCCGGTCGCGCCGGCGGCACCTTTCAAGAAACGACGTCGTCCGAGCTGATAGCCGTACATCGACGGGCTCGGCGAACGGTGGGTCGACTGACCGGTCATGGAACTCCCCTCTCGATCCCGCATGGCGGGCGGTGAACGATCTTGAACACATTCGTTCAGATTCGAACATCAGCTTCGCGGACGAGGCGCCGGTTGTCAACTCGGACCACACGGGTCCATCCGCCCGGATCTTCAGTTGAATCGCGAATCCAGCTGCGCCGTCTCTGACGAGCCCAGGGTGGTGCCCCGACCGGCCGCTGTTCGTTTTCGTTCGAATCCGGTTGACAAGGACGATGCGATGGCGCAGCCTGGTCAGCGATGCTCGCCAACCAGCGCCGCGATCACATCGTCGACGTCGTCCGCCGCGAAGGCTCGGTGCGCGTCCGCGACCTCGCCGAGCAGCTCGACGTGTCCGAGATGACGATCCGCCGCGATCTCGACGCGCTCGCCGAGCTGCGCGTGCTCGACAAGGTGCACGGCGGAGCGCTTCGCATCGGCCCCGCCAGCTCGTTCGAACCGGGCTTCGACGCCAAGCAGCAGCGCCAGACCGCCGAGAAGGAGGCGATCGCACGCGCCGCCATGGCGTTCGTGGAGCCCGGGTCGGCGATCGGACTCACCGCCGGCACCACGACGTGGCGGTTCGCCCAGCTGTTGCGCGACGTGCCGACCCTCACCGTCGTCACGAATGCGCCGTCGATCGCCCGCACGCTGTACGACCAGGGCGGTCACTCGGTCGTGCTCACCGGCGGGACCCGAACGCCGTCCGACGCGCTGGTCGGCCAGCTCGCGACGCGAGCGCTGGCGACGCTGCACATCGACGTGCTGTTCCTCGGCGTCCATGGGATGGACGCCGGGCTCGGCTTCTCGACCCCGAACATGGCCGAGGCCGAGGTCAACCGGGCGTTCATCGATGCCGCCCGGCGCGTGGTCGTGCTCGCCGACCACACCAAGTGGGCGACGCGAGGGCTGGCGCAGATCGCTCCCCTCGACCGGGCCGACGTCGTGATCTCCGACCCGGCGCTGCCCGCGGCAGCCCGTGACGAGCTCGACCGTGTCGGCGTCGACGTGATCGTCGCGGAGCTCGACGAGGGCGCGCGGCGCGCCGGCTGAACGCCGAGACGCCACCGCGTCCGGTCAGCGGATGACACCGACCGGCGCGTGGCTGTGGGCGGCGACCTCGGCGGTGGTCGAGCCGAGCAGCAGCTCCTTGAAGCCGCCACGACCGCGGGATCCCACCACGACGAGGTCGGCATCGCGGGACGCTTCGATCAGCGCGAAGCCCGGCGTGCCGCGCACGGGTTCACCGACGACCTTGACGCCGTCCGGCGGCGGGCCGGCTGCGGCGATCACGCGGTCGACGACCGCTTCGGCGGCGGAGTCCATGGACTCCATCTCGGCGGCGACGGTGGCGAACATGCCGACCGCGAGGGCCGGGAGGAACCAGGCGTGCACGACGCGGACCTCCTCGACACCGGGGAGCCCGTAGGCCCAGCGCACGGCGCGCACGGACGGGTTGTCGTGCTCCTCGTCGAGGTGGTGATCGTCCACGCCGACGACGACTCGCTCGGGTGGTCCGACGTGGTCGCCGCGCACGACGACCACCGGTCGGCTCGTGTGGTGGAGGACGTAGTTGGCCGTGGAGCCGAGCATCATCGCCACCCGGCTGTTGCCGCGATGACCGACGACGATCATCGCCGCGTCCCGATCGTCGGCCTCGGCAACGAGCGCGCGTCCGGCGTGCCCCTGACGTGTGACCGCCTCGATGCGGTCGTCGTCGATCTTCGTGACGAGCTCGTCGAGCCCTTCTTTCGACATCCGCTCGATCTCGGCCGGATCGATGGTGACGACCATGTCGTAGCCGGTGACCAGCGGCAGCTCCCATGCGTGCACGGCGACGACCGTGTCGCCGGGCCCGGCAACCGACCGCGTCCATTCGAGGGCGACGTTCGATTCGGGGCTGGCATCGATCCCGGTGACCAGGGCGCGCTGTGCAAGCATCGCAGTGACCTCCTCGGGCTATTGGTCTCCTGACGCGAGGGTACGCCCGGCAGCGCCGGGCGTACCAGGGCCGAACGGCCTCGCAGAGCGCGACAGCGCTCAGCCGTCGACCGCCGGGGCTCCATCGCCGGCGGGGCGCTCGCCGTTCACCCGGGCGGTGATGCGCTCCTCGGCACGCTCGAGATGATCGGCGGCCTCGTCCTCGGTCATCTTGCCGCTCTCGACCGCGGCGTCGAGGCGAGCCTCGACCTCGGCGAGCAGCGCGTCGACGACGTCGTCGAGGTCGACGCCGTTGTCCGCGGCGATGTCCGCGATCGACTTGCCGGCCTGGAGCTCGGCGCGCAGCGTCTCGGCGTCGATGCCGAGCGCCTCGGCGACCGCTTCCATCGCGGCGCCGCGGCGGCCGTGGCCGGGGCGGTCGCCGCGATGGTCGCGGATCGTCTCGGCGAGGTGCGACGCCACGGCGTCGGCCTGCTCGCCGGTGATCGTGTTGTCGTCGACGAGGTCCTGCAGCGCGACGCGGATGCGCACGCCGGGGCGGTGGCGGTCGGTCGACGGGTCGCCACTCGTGTCGGTGGTGCCGTCGTCCTGCTGGACGACGACCGGCGCCGGGTCGGTCGAGGCCTCGTCCGTCGCGGCGCTGGTGAACGTCGGCACGGCGAACAGCAGCCCGGCGGCGGCGCCGCCGAGCACGCCGGCGGTCACGCCGACGGCGGTCGAACGCCGCCGGGTGCCGGTCTCGCTCGGCATGGGGGTGGGGGTCTCGTTGATCACGTCAGGTCCTTTCGGGGTGATGGGTGTCTCGTGACGTCCATCACGATGCGCTTCCACGACAAGAACCGAAGCAGAGCGGGTTGAGAGCCCGGTAAGAGCTCAGCCTGACGCGGACGGCAGGCGGAAGCCGACCGTGGCCCCGCCGCCGTCACGGTCGACCGCGAACGCGTCCCCGCCGTGGCGGCGAGCGACCTCGCGCACAATGGACAAGCCGAGGCCGGACCCCGGCATGGCCCGGGCCTCGTCGGAGCGGTGGAAGCGCTCGAAGACCCGGTCGTGCTCACCCTCGGGGATGCCCGGACCGCGGTCCGACACCGACACGACGCCGTCGCGCACGACCACCTCGATGGGGCCGCCGGTCGTGTCGAACTTGCAGGCGTTGTCGAGCAAGCAGCTGATCGCCCTGGCCACGCCGGAGCGCTGACCGACCACGCTCGACGGTTCGACGCGCACGTCGATCCGGCGCTCGAACCGGCGCTCGAACCGTGCAGCGAGCTCGAGCGCCACGACGGCGAGGTCGAAGCTCCGCGCCGGCTCGTCGGACGACTCGCCGCTGGCGGCGGTGACGACCTCGTCGACCAGGGTGGTGAGCTCCTCGGTCTCGGCATGGAGGTCGGCGACGATCGCGTCGCGTTGGTCGGCGCTGAGATCGGGAAACCGCCGGAGTGTGTCGAGGTTCGTGCGCAGGCTCGTGAGCGGTGTGCGGAGCTCGTGGCCGGCATCCTGCACGAGGCGGCGCTGCTGCTCCCGCGAGCGGGCGAGCGCGTCGAGCATGCGGTCGAAGGCGGCGCTCAGCCGGCCGACCTCGTCGTCGCCGCGCTCGTGCACGCGGACGTCGAGGCTGCCGGTCGTCTCGACCCGCTCGGCAGCGGTGGTGAGTCGGCGCAGCGACGCGGTCACCCGGTTCGCGATCCAGAGGCCCGCGAGCATCGCCCCGAGCGCGACGAACGCGACGAGCAACAGGGTGCGGTTGCGGAGCGCGGCGAGCACCCGGTTCGTCTCGGCGAGCGGGCGCCCGACCTGCACGAGCCGCGACTGCAGCCCGATCGACCGCACGCGGTATTCGCCCTCGGACGTGTCGACCGTTCGGAACGTCGACGCCCCGGCGCGCCCGATCAATGCCAGCTCGTCCAGCTCGACCTCGATCGGCTCCGGGAACGTCGTCTGGCGCACCTCGCCGTCGCGGCCGACGATCTGGGCGGCGAGCTCCGAGAGCGGGCCGCGCTCGGGCAGCTGGGTGTCGGGCCCGAGGCGGCGGTCGAGGATCGCCCGTTGGACCTCCACGAGCGACTCGTCGACCTCGGCCAGCAGGCGGTCGC
Organism: Ilumatobacter sp.; assembly: GCA_041596155.1. Lineage (GTDB taxonomy): Bacteria > Actinomycetota > Acidimicrobiia > Acidimicrobiales > Ilumatobacteraceae > Ilumatobacter. The sequence goes on from JBFHJC010000009.1 coordinate 22,950, forward strand.
GTGCCGACTGATAGCTGGCCGCACCGAGCGCGACGGTGGCGACGGACACGATGGCGGCCATCGCCAGCGCGATCTTCCAGCGGAGGCTCATCGGCCGGTCACGACCCGTCGTCCCGGGCGACGTAGCCGACGCCACGCACCGTGTGGATCAAGCGGGGTGCGTCGCCCGATTCGGTCTTGCGGCGCAGGTAACCGATGTACACCGCCAGGTTCTTCGACTCCGGCCCGAAGTCGTAGTTCCAGATCCGCTCGTAGATCGTCGAATGGTCGAGCACGATGCCGGCGTTGCGCACGAGCAGCTCGAGCAGGTCGAATTCCGTCTTGCTCAGTTCGAGCTCGCGCCCGCCGCGCGCCGCACGGCGGGCGGCCGGCCAGAGTTGCAGGTCGCCGACGCCGAGCTGCTCGTCGGCGAACCCGTGGTCGCCGTTGCCATCGACCTGGGTCCGCCGCAGGAGGGCGCGCATGCGGGCGAACAGCTCGTCGAGGTCGAACGGCTTGGGCAGGTAGTCGTCGGCTCCGGCGTCGAGGCCGGCGACGCGATCGGGGGTCTCGCTGCGCGCCGTCAGCATGAGGATCGGGACGCGCTCGCCCTCGGACCGCAGCACGCGGCAGACGGTCAAGCCGTCGATCATCGGCATCGACACGTCGAGCAGCACGAGGTCGGCCGGCTGCGCACGCCACGCGTCCAGCGCCTGCGCCCCGTTCGACACCGCCCGCACCTCGTACCCCTCGAGGCCCAGGGCGCGCACGAGCGACTCGCGCACCGCACGATCGTCCTCGGCGATCAGCACCTGCATCCCACGAGTACACCAGAACCGGGTGAGCGTTCGGTGAGAATGGTTCGATGCGCGCCTACGTCCTCGTCGCGGTCGGCGGCGCGGTCGGGGCGGCGGCGCGCTGGGTCATGGGCGAGCTGCTCGACCACTCACCGGGCGACTTCCCGTGGGCCACGCTGCTGGTCAACCTTGCCGGGTGCGCACTCATCGGCCTCGCCGCGCGCCATCTGGGGCGCGGCACCGATCGGTGGATGTTCCTCGTGACCGGCGTGCTCGGTGGACTCACGACGTACTCGACGTTCGCCGCGGAGACGCGCGATCTGCTGGCCGTGCAGCGGCCGGCCCTCGCGCTGGCCTATGTCGCCGTCTCGGTCGTCGGCGGGCTCGTCGCCACCGAGGCCGTTCGGCGGGCGCGGGAGCGGGCGTGACGGCCGCGCTGTTCGTGCTCGCCGCCGGACTCGGCGCGGCGACGCGACTGCGCGTCAACCAGTACGGCTGGACCTGGCTCAGCACCCTGGCGGTCAACGTCGCCGGGTCGTTCGGACTGGGCTGGCTGCTCGCCGTCGAGCCCGCGGACGACGTCGCGACCGTGATCGGTACGGGCTATCTCGGTTCGCTCACCACGTTCAGCATGTTCGTCCTGGAAGCGACCGAGGGGCCGCCCCGGCGACGCGCCGCGGTGCTCGCCGCGACGCTCGTGCTCGGACTCGCGGCGGCGGTCACCGGTCACGCGATCGGTTCGTGAGCGGACCGGGCTTCAGCCGGGCTCCGCCATGCCAGGCCAGCGGAGCACCGCGACCTCGTCGACCCAGTGCGGCTCGTGGTCGGCGAGCCACCGCCCCAGCTCGCCGTCGCGCTCGGCCGCGAGGCCGAGCCGCCGGCGCGCCGCCGCGAGCCGCAGCGCCGGGTCGGCGGGCGGGTGGTGCGGAGGCGCCGACTCGACCGCGACCTCGGGATCGAGTCCGATCTCGCGCACGACCGCCTGGAGGTCGACGTGGTCGGGTCGCGGCGCCGGTTCGTCGTCGCGCAGAGCGCGCCACGCGGCGTCCCACGCCACGTCGGGATGCCGTGCGGGCACCTCGACCACGACCGCCAAGCGCGCCCGTGCCGTGAGCGCCACGACGAACGGCACGACGTCGGCCACGCCGTACAGCACGTCGTGGGAGATCACGACGTCCGCGACGGGCACGTCGGGCGCCACGTCGGGCCAGTCGCCCGCGACCGTCCGGCGCGCGACGCCGGCGCGTCGGGCCGCGTCGGCGAAGGCCGCCAACAGGTCCGGGTCGCGGTCGACACCGATGAGCTCGGAGGCGGGCGGCACGAGGGCGAGCGCGGCGCGTCCGGCGCCGCATCCGACGTCGAGCACGGTGCCACCCTCGAGCGGGAGCACCTCGCGCGCCCAGCGCGCAGCCAGAGCGGAAGGGCGCGGGGCGTGGGCGGGCGCGGGCGCGTGATCGCGCCGGTGGCGTGGCGCGCGATCGGGTTCGATCGGCGCCGCCGGACCGACGAGCTCGGACCAGCGCAGGGCCGCCGGGCCGGGCGGCGCGGTCACGCGGTCGACAGCACCCGGACGGGCAGCTCGCGCGGGCCGCGGATCTGACCGACGCTCCAGCGCGTCTCACCGGCGAGCTCGAAGCTCGGGAACCGCCGGATGAACTCCTCGATCGCGACGCGCAGCTCGAGCCTGGCCAGGTTGGAGCCGAGGCAGCGATGGATGCCGAGCCCGAACGCCGCGTGGCGGTTCTCGGCCCGGTCGATGACGAACCCCTCGGCGTCGTCGAAGAACGCGGGATCGCGGTTGGCGGCCGGGAACGGGAGCAGCACCCAGTCGTCGGCCTCCATCGGGCAGCCGTGGAAGTCGTGGTCTTCCTTGACGAGGCGGGCCATCGTGACCGGGGCGTAGGCCCGCAGGAACTCCTCGACGGCGAAGAGCATCAGGTCGGGGTCGTCACAGAGCCGCCGCAGGTCGCCGGGGTGCTGAGCGAGGTGCCAGATCGACGAGCCGATCGCGCTCCACGTCGTGTCGATGCCGGCCACGAGCAGGAGCACCATCGAGCCGCGGACGTGGTCCTGGCTGAGCTTGTTGCCGTCGATCTCGACGTCGAGGAGGTAGCTGGTGAGGTCGTCGCGCGGGTTGGCGCGGTGCTCGTCGATCTGGCGGTCGAGGTACTCGTCGAGCGACAGACCCGTCCACTGCCGCTCCTCGGGCGGGACGTCGATCTCCTCGAGCAGGTTGTGCACGCACTCGCGGAAGAAGTCGTCGTCCTCGGGCGGGAAGCCGAGCATCCGCGCGATCACGTTGACCGGGATGTGCTGTGCGTACTGGACCGCGACATCCACGATCGACGTGCCCGCAACCACGTCGCCCATGTCGTCGAGCAAGGCGTTGCAGAGCCGGCGGACCTCGGGCTCCCACGGGTCGATCGCCTTGGGCGAGAACGGCGGGAGCAGCAGGCGCCGGGCGATCTGGTGGAAGGGCGGGTCGCTGGTGATCGGCGGTGCGGGCCCGACCGGCGCTTCGGCGATCGGACGGCTGACGTTGACGACGACGCCGCGGCTCGTGAAGTGGTCGGTGTCGTAGGCGACCTCCTTCACGAGGTCGTGGGTGAGCGGCGCCCACATGCCGCCGTACCGGTCCGAACGGGCGACCGGGCAGCCGCTCTCGCGCAGGTCGTGCCAGATCGCGTGGGCGTTGGCGTTGTAGCTCGGGTCGGCGTGGTCGAGGTCGGTGGCCCAGTCCGTCACGGGGCCCTGCTTGGCACTCATCGGGGTCCTCTCGGTGGCGTCGGTGGGGGGTCAGTCGTCGGTCAGGGTGATGGCGTACTCCGGGCAGTTGGCGACGGCGAGGCGAGCCTTGTCCTCGAGCTCGGGTGCCACGGTGCCGTCTCCGATCACCACCGCGGTGCCGTAGTCGTCGACGTCGAACAGCTCGGGGGCGAGCGCATAGCAACGGTTGTGGCCCTGGCAGAGATCGGTGTTCACCTCGACACGCATGACCCGGCATCGTAGGTGAGGCCCCGGCCGCGACGTCGGGTCGGGGCCCGGAGCAGAACGACCGGTCTTCGCGCACACCCGACCACCTGGTGACGAAACATGAACACTGCGGGCCGACGCTGCGTCGTGGCGAACGGCGTTATGGCACTCTGAGCGTTCGTACCAGCGTGTCATGTGAAAAACAATTCGAACAACGGTGTTATTGCATCGCTCGCATCACTCAACCTGACTACCGTCACTGGCAGCGGGTGGGTCGCCAGTCGTCCTCCGCAACACCGGCCAATGAACCGCATCGACGACGAGACGAGCAGAGCCCTGCTCGCGGCAGCCCACGAGCTGCTCGCGCACGCCGGCGCCGACGCCCTCACCGTGCGTCGCATCGCGTCCGAAGCCGGCATGAGCACGATGAACGTGTACTCCCGCTTCGGCGGCAAGGACGGCGTCATCGACGAGCTCTACGCCGACGGGTACCGCCGGCTCGACGCGGCGCTCGCCGCGCTCCCCGTGACCGACGACGCCGGCGAGGACCTCGTCCGCATGGCCCTCGAGTACCGCGCCTTCGCACTCGAGAACGCCCCGTACTACCGGATCATGCTGCGCACCACGGTGACGGGCTTCGACCCGAGCCCCGAGTCGACCGAGCTGGCCCTCCACACGCTCGGCCGGGTGGTCGAGCGGATCGAGGCCGGTCAGCGCCAAGGCGTCATCGCCGAGGGCGACGCCGTGAACACGGCGGCCTGGCTGTGGGCGACGTGCCACGGCATGGTGAGCCTCGAGCTCGACCGCGTCGGCGAGGAGCGGGTCGTCTGGGCCGACGTGTTCGAACACGGCATCCGCATCTCGCTCAGCGGCCTGCGCCGCCGGGCCGACGTCGGCCACTCCTGAACGCGCCGCGGTCGCCTCACCTCCGGACCACGACCGGTAGCGTGCCCCGGCGATGCATCCCGTGCTCGCGAACGCGATCACCGACGCCACCGAGTGGCTGGCCGACTTCTCGGCCAACTGGTGGTTCCTCGCGATCATCTTCGTCATCGCCTACCTCGATTCGGTCGTCCCGATCGTGCCGAGCGAGACGATGGTCATCATCGGTGGTGTAGCCGCCGGCCAGGGCGAGCACTTCCTGCCCGCGGTCATCCTCGCCGGTGCCGTCGGAGCATTCTTGGGCGACAACACCGCCTACCTGGTGGGCGCCCGGATGAGCAGCCGGATCCGCCACCGGGCCGAGCGCCGACCGAAGCTGGAGCGCCGGCTCGAGTGGGCGACCGAGCAGATCCGGGTGCGCGGCGGCCTGCTGCTGATCACCGCCCGCTTCATCCCGGGCGGCCGCACGGCACTCACGATCTCGTCGGGCATCACGCGCCAGCCGCGCCGCTGGTTCATGGGCTGGGTCGCGGTCGCCGCGGTGATCTGGGCGACGTACGCATCGCTGCTCGGCTTCGTCGGCGGCAAGGCCTTCGAGGACAACCACACGCTCGCCTTCCTCGTCGCGTTCGGCGCCGCCGTCGGCGTCACCATCCTGATCGAGCTCGTCCGGTTCCTGCGGCACCGATCGCGCTGAGCTGGCCGGAGCCGCGATCGCGGCGCCAGACTGCCCTCCCATGCGCGTCTCCGAAGCCGTCGAGCGGCGCCGCTCGATCCGTCAGTTCACCAGCGAGCGCGTCGACGACGCACTCCTCGCCGACCTGCTCGGGCGCGCGGCGAGGGCACCGAGTGGCGGCAACGTGCAACCGTGGCGGATCTACGTCCTCAACGGTCCGTCCATGGATCGCTTCCGCTCGTTCATCGCCGACCGCCCGATCGAGCCGGGCGAGTACGACATCTACCCGCCCGACCTGTGGGAGCCGTACCGCACGAACCGGTTCAGGGTGGGAGAGCAGCTCTACGCGACGCTCGGCATCCCGCGCGAGGACAAGGCGGCGCGGCTCCGCCAGTTCGCCCGAAATGGCGACTTCTTCGGCGCTCCCGCCGGTCTGTTCTGCTTCCTCGATCGTCGGATGGGGCCGCCGCAGTGGTCCGACCTGGGGATGTTCCTCCAGACGTTCATGTTGCTCGCGCAGGAGTCCGGGGTCGACACGTGCGCCCAGGAGTACTGGTCGGTCCGCCACGGTGCGGTACGGGAGTTCGTGGGCGCGCCCGACGAGGAACTGCTGTTCTGCGGGATGGCGATCGGCCACGCCGACCCCGACGCTCCGGTCAACGAACTCCGCACCGAGCGGATGCCTCTCGACGAGTGGGCGACGTTCGTCTGATGCGGTCCGGCGCCCGCCTCCGGCCCGCGGCGATCAGTAGCCGATCAGCTCGCGGAACCGGCCGGCGCCCACGACATCGACGTCGTCGGGCAGCCGGCGTCGCAGGCCCCGGTCGGACGTCACCACGACCGTGACGGTCGAGGCGTCGTCGGTCGCCACCAGCTCGGCGATCTCGTGGTCGGCGGCGTCGCGGCCCCGCCGGCGGGACTCGACGATGCGCAGGTTCCCGCCACCGAGACGGGCCGCGGCGTCGTCGAGCGGGCCGTCGAACACCAGCACGACCTCGTCGTCGTGGGTCCGGCACCACTCGGCGACCCGCTGCGCGAGACGGGCCGCGGCGCGGCTGCGATCGTTCCACCACCCGTCGGGCCGCGACCCGAACACATTGTTGCCGTCGACCAGCCAGCGGCGGGTCATGCGGCGACCGGATCGCCGAGCGCCGCGACGATGCTCTCGACCAAGGCCTCGACGACCTCCGGTGGGTCGCCGGGCGCCGTGCGCACGATCTGGTACATCTCCGGCAGGTCACCGAGGTCGGCGCCGCGCGTCCACTCGACGATCTCGTCGCCCAGGCCGTCGCGCCAGTTGTCACCGATCGCCTTGGTGCCGAGCACGGCGACCCCGAGGCCCGCAGCGACCGCGCCGCGGACCGCCGCCGACGAAGGGCTCGCGAACGCCACGGTGTAATCGATGCCGCGCCGGCGCAGGTACGGCTCGTACAGCCGGCGGTAGGCGCAGTACTCGCCGAACGTGACGAGGGGTACCGGACCCTCCTCGTACGGGGTCTCCCATCCGGTCACCCAGGCAAGGTGCTCGTTCCAGAGCACGACGTCGCCCGGGCGCCGCTCGTCGATCGCGACCTGCATGACCGCCACGTCGAGGTCGCCGGCGTCGAGCAGCCGCGCCAGGGCGTCGCTGTTGGCGATCCGGACCTCGACGGTGGCCGCCGCATGGAGCCGATTGAAACCGCCGAGCACGGTGGTCATTCGCGATGCCGCGATCTCCTCGTTGGCGCCGAAGCGAACCAGACCGGCGATCTCGGAGTCGCGCAGCCTCGCGGCGGCCCGGTCGTGCGCCTCGACGATCGTGCGGGCGTCAGCGATCAGCGCCAGCCCGTCGCGCGACGGGCGGATCGAGTGGCCTTCGCGGATGAGCAGCGGCCGGCCGACGCGTGCTTCGAGCCGCTTGATCTTCCAGCTCACGGCCGACTGGCTCATCTGGAGCGCGGCGGCGGCGCGCGTCATGCCGCCGTGCTCGAGCACGGCGAGGAAGGTCCGCAGGGATTCGACGTCGAGCTGCATGGCCCATACTCTATGACACAACGTCATGAAAGACTTCAAGAAGTGTTGGTTGTGACATGGGCGATTCCGGCCGACAATTGAGGCGTGATCCCCCACATCTCCCCCACCACCACGACCAGCTGGCGCGACGCCGTCGGCCCCGGCTACCAGTTCGCCGTGACGACCGACCAGATCCTGGGTCGCATGCCCGTTCGCACGGGCGCCGCCCGCATCACCCGCCGCTGACGCACCGAACGATCGGCCCTCGCCGGTCGGCTCACGTCAGCGTGACCGGTACGTCGACGACGCGCGCGCGGAGCCACTCACCGAGGCTCTTGGCCTGGCCGTCGATGCGGCTCGACGCGGCGACTCCTTCCTCGAGCAAGCCGCGCACCACGAAGTTCAGCGACCGCAGGTTGGCCAGCTCGTATCGATCGATCGGCAGCTCCGCGGTCTCGGGGAGCAGTTGACGGAGGCGCTCGACGGTGAGGAAGTCGGCGAGCCACGCGTAGGCGAGGTCGCTGCGAGCGAAGACGCCGAGGTTGGCGTCGCCGCCCTTGTCGCCCGACCGGGCGCCGATCACCGTGCCGAGCGGGCGCCGCTCGGTCGGCCCGTCCGGGGGGTCGGGCAGCTCGGGTCGATCGGCCACGACGTTCGGCAGGTGTGCCGGCGCTCCGGGTGCCACCGACTCCACCTCGCTGACCGACGCGCCGAGGTGCACGTACTGCGGGACGAGCCCGGCGGGAACCAGACCCGGCCGGTAGACCCCGAACGGTTCGCCCGCCGACGGGCCGCCGCTGAGGCCGTAGAAGCCGGGGATGCTCGCCAGCGCCGTCTCGATCAGCGCGTTCGAGAAGGCTCGCCCGACCTTGCGCTCGTCGGGGTCCTTCACCGTGATCCGCCATTGCGCGGTGGCGGCCTCGTTCGAGTCGGGGTCGTCGTGGTCGGTGCGGATCACGCGCGCCCGAGCCGAAGCGAAGTCGGCCGGCTCGTACGGACACGCCCGCCAGAACGCCGCCTCGACGGCGCGCGCCTTGGCCTCGATGTCGAGACCCGTCAGCGCGATCGCGATGTCGTTGCGGAAGCCGCCGAGCTCGTTCATCGCGACCTTGAGGGTGGGCGGCGGCGGCTCGCCGACGGTGCCGGAGATTCGCACCCGGTCGCCCTCGAGCTGCTCGAGCCGGATCGTGTCGAAGCGGGCGGTGACGTCCGGGCCGAGATAGCGCGGGCCGGCGATCTCGTAGAGGAGCTGGCTCGTGACCGTGCCCACCGACACCTGGCCGCCCGTGCCATCGTGCTTACCGATGACCGCCGATCCGTCGGCGGCGACCTCGGCCCAAGGGAAACCGAGCCGCTCCATGCCGGGCACCTCGGTGAAGAACGAGTAGTTGCCGCCGGTCGCCTGGGCCGAGCACTCGATGACGTGACCGGCGACGACGGCACCGGCCAGCCGGTCGTAGTCGTCGCGCGCCCAACCGTGGTGCCAGGCCGCAGGACCGCACGTGACCGCAGCATCGGTCACGCGCCCGGTGATCACGACGTCGGCACCGCCGCGCAACGCCTCGACGATCCCCCAGCAGCCGAGGTACGCGTTGGCCGTGAGGTAGCGCGCCGGGTCGCCGAGGTCGTCGCCGTCGACGAAGGGCCGCAGTTCGCCGCTCTCGATCAGCTCGACCAGGCGGGGCATGAGATCGTCGCCGTCGACGTACGCGATCGTCGGCGCCAGGCCGAGCCGCTCGGCGACCTCCCCGACGGCGTCGGCACAGCCGGACGGATCGAGCCCACCGGCATTGGACACGACCTTCACGCCGCGGTCGAGGCACGTCCCCATCACCTGCTCCATCTGGGTCACGAACGTCGACGCGAACCCCCGGCCGGGCCGCTTGGCGCGGATGCGGCTGAGGATGAGCATGGTCAGCTCCGCCAGCCAGTCGCCGGTGAGCACGTCGATCGGCCCGCCCTCGACCATCTCGCGCGCCCCCGACAACCGGTCACCGAAGAACCCGGAGCAGTTGGCGATGCGAACCGGATCGGTCATCCCGGGTCTCCGAGCTCGACGAGAAGATCGCCCGTGTCGACGCGGTCGCCGGCGCCGAACCGAACCGCCGTGACGACGTGGTCACCGTGGGCCGTGATCTTGTGCTCCATCTTCATCGCCTCGACGACCATCAGGAGCTGGCCGTCGACGACGCGGTCGCCGGGTGCGACATGCACGGTGACGACCGTGCCGGGGAGTGGGCAGACCGGCCCGCCGCCGGCCTCGTCGGCGTCGTGGTCCTCGAAGCGGGGCGGGCGGGTCCAGACGATGCTGCCCGCCGGTCCGGCGGTGCGCGCGGTGTCATGACCGTGGAACGCGACGTCGACGGTCCGCCGCTCGCCGTCGAGCTCGATCGCGACGCGGTCCGGGGCGCGTTCGAGGATGCACCCGGCGAGGCGACGGCGCTCGTCGGGCGGGAGGCTCCCGTCCTCGAGTGGCTCGGGCCAGGCGCCGACGAGGGCGGCGACGCGCTCGCCGTCGATCACGTACTCGAGGTGGTGCTCGTCGTCACCGCGCAGCCAGGTGCGACGCTGGCCGCGGGTTCGCAGGTTGCGCCAGCCCGACGGCGCGAAGCCGGTGACCGGATCGGCGGCGCGGTTGCGGTGCTCGTCGGCGAGGGCGAGCGCGACGAGATGGGCGATCAGGTCGTCGCCGATCGGGCCGCCGGCACCGAGCACGTCAGGGTGGTCGTCGAGATAGGACGTGAAGGTGCGCCCGGCCCGGTAGTCGGGCTCGTCCATGATCGCGGCGAGGGTGGTGGCGTTGGTGCGGACTCCGGCGATGCGGGCGGTGCGCATCGCCCGGGCGACCTGGAGGGCGGCGACATTGCGGTCGGCGTGGTGGGCGATCACCTTGGCGAGCAGCGAGTCGTAGTCGGGCGAGACGGTGCTGCCGGCCCGGAAGCCCGAGTCGACGCGGACGTCACCCGCGATCTCGAACTCGTCGATCGTGCCGGTCGAAGGGAGCCAGCCGGCGGCCGGGTCCTCGGCGACGAGGCGGACCTCGATGGCGTGCCCGCGGAAGGTGATGTCGTCCTGGGCGAACGGGAGGGCCAGGCCGTTGGCGACGCCGATCTGCATCTCGACGAGGTCGATCCCGGTGATCGCCTCGGTGACGGGGTGCTCGACCTGGAGCCGGGTGTTGACCTCGAGGAACGTGATGGTGGGCTCGCCGCCACCGTCGGGAGCGTCGCCGACCATGAACTCCACGGTGCCGGCGCCGACGTAGCCGACGTGGCGAGCGAGCGCGAGCGCGCCTTCGTGGAGCCGGCGGCGGGTCGCGTCGTCGACGCCGGGCGAGGGCGCCTCCTCGACGACCTTCTGGTTGCGCCGCTGGATCGAGCACTCCCGCTCGCCGAGGTGGACGACGTTGCCGTGGGCGTCGCCGAGGATCTGGACCTCGACGTGCCGACCGCGCTCGATGAACGGCTCGATGAAGACGGTGCCGTCGCCGAATGCGGAGTCTGCCTCACGGGAGGCGGACGCGATCGCGTCGGCGAGCTCGCCGACGTCGCGAACGATGCGCATCCCGCGCCCACCACCACCGGCGGCCGCCTTGACGAGCACCGGCATCGACAGGCCATCGGGTACGGCGCCGTCTGCGACCTCGACGATCTCGGTCGTCGGGACGCCGGCCTCGATCGCGGCGCGCTTGGCGGCGACCTTGTCACCGAGCAGTCGGCTCTGATCAGGGGACGGCCCGATCCACGTGAGCCCGGCGTCGATGACCGCGTGGGCGAAGTCGGCGTTCTCGGCGAGGAAGCCGTACCCGGGATGG
>JBFHJC010000010.1:0-31887 GCA_041596155.1 Ilumatobacter sp.
CCCCGTTGCGGAGCCGATCGACGTTGTTCCGCCTTGAGCCGCTCGACCCCGCCGCCATGCGCCGGCTCGTCGTACGCGGGCTCGCTGCCGAGGGCGCGGACGCCGACGACGACGCCCTCGACCTGCTCGTGGAACGCTCGGCAGGCGACGGCCGCCAGGTCCTGACGTCGCTCGAGGTCGCGGTCGCACTCGCGCACCCGGGACGGGTGACGCTCGAGCACGTCGAAGCGGCACTCGGCACGAGCGCGCTGCGCTACGGCCGCGACGACCACTACGACGTGATCAGTGCATTCATCAAGTCGATGCGTGGCTCCGACCCCGACGCCGCCGTGTACTGGCTGGGACGGATGCTCGAGGCCGGTGAGGACGCCCGCTTCGTCGCACGGCGGATGGTGATCTTCGCGAGCGAAGACGTCGGGATGGCCGACCCCCAGGCCTTGCTCGTCGCCGTCGCCGCCGCCCACGCCGTCGAGCACGTCGGGCTGCCGGAAGCCCAGCTCACCCTGTCGCAGGCCACCATCCACCTCGCGACGGCGCCGAAGAGCAACCGGTCGGCGCTCGCGATCTGGCGGGCCAGGTCGGCGATCCGCGACGGCGCGGTCGGCGAGGTGCCGGCGCACCTCCGGGACGCTCACTACCAGGGCGCCTCCGCCCTGGGCCACGGCGCCGGCTACGAGTACCCTCATGACCACGACGACGGCTGGGTCGCGCAGCAGTACCTGCCCGACGGCCTGGTCGATCGTCGGTGGTACGAGCCGAGCAATCAGGGAAACGAACAGGAGGTCGCGGAGCGCATGCGAGCCCGCACCATCGAACCGACCGGCACACCCGCCGGCGACCACCCGTGAGCGCCGGCGACCTCGCGGTCACGCTGGCGGCCGTGCTCTGCGCGATCGGATTCGCCGCGCTCGTCGTCGTCCTCGTGCGCGTCCTCGACGCCCTGCGGTCGCTGCGAATCGAGGTCGAAGCACTGCGCGCCGAGACCCGCCCGCTCCTCGCCGAGCTCCGCCAGAGCACCACTGAGGCCCGCACGGCGATGCACGTCGCCCAAGCCGACCTGGCGCGCTTCGACCGTGTGCTCGGATCCGCCGAGGCCATCAGCGGTGCCATGGAAGGGTCGGGCCGCGTCGCCCGCACCGCCTTCAGCGTCCCGGTCATCAAGATCGCCGGTCTGGCAACTGGAACACGACGCGCGGCGCGCCGCCTCCGCGGGCGTCAGACCCGACCCGAGATCGTCCGCGTCGACGAGCGGAGACGCGCGTGATGAAGCGGCTGACGTGGTTCGTGAGTGGCATCGCCGCCGGTGCGGCCGGTGCCAGCTACGCCAAGCGGAAGGTACGCGATGCCGCCGCTCAGCTGACCCCGGCCAACGTCGCGAAGCAGGCGGCCGGCCGCGCCCGCTCGGGGAGCAGACGAGTCGTCGAGGCGGTGCGTGAAGGCCGCGGCGCGATGCGCGACCGCGAGGACGAACTGCGCGCTCGCCGCGACCGGCGCGTCGAGTCGCTCGACGATCGCCTCGAACCCGGCGATCAACTGCTGGTCGACGGACGTCCGGTCGACACGGGGCGCGTGATCGTGCTCAAGCAGAAGCGGTGACGGTGAGCGACCTGATCGACGACCTGCGTGCGGCGATCGGGCCCGACCGTGTGCGCACGGGTGCGACCGAGCTGTCGCTCTACCGACGCGATGCCTCGAACATGGAGGGAGCCGCCGCGGTCGTCTGCTTTCCCGAGAACACCGACGAGGTCCAGGCGGTCGTCCGCGTGACCGCCGCCCACGACGTGCCGTTCGTCGCTCGCGGATCGGGAACCGGGCTCGCCGGCGGGGCCGTGCCGCTCGACCGGGCGGTGATCGTCGCCACGAGCAAGATGAACCGCGTCCTCGACGTCGACGCGGCGAACCGCATGGCGTGGGTACAGCCGGGTGTGCTCAACCTCGATCTGTCGAAGCAGCTCGCCCATCTCGGGCTCCACTTCGCGCCCGATCCGAGCTCGCAGCAGACCTGCTCGATCGGTGGCAACGTGGCCAACAACGCGGGTGGCCCGCACTGCCTGGCCGACGGTGTCACGGCCTCGCACATCCTGGCGTTGCGAGTCGTCCTGCCCGACGGCGCGGTCGCCCTGCTCGGCGGCGAGGACCCTGAGCCGGCGGGCTACGACCTGCGCGGTGCGTTCGTCGGCAGCGAGGGGATGTTCGGCATCGCCACCGAGATCTGCGTGCGCCTCACCCAGAACCCGCCGGGCGTCCAGACGATGCTCATGGACTTCGAGACCGTGGAGGACGGCGCCAACACCGTGAGCGGGATCATCGCCGCCGGGATCGTGCCGGCAGCGGTCGAGATGATGGACCGGTTGTGCCTCGAGGCCGTCGAGGAGTACATCCACGCCGGGCTCCCCGTCGACGCGGCGGCGGCCCTGCTCGTCGAGGTGGTCGGGCTCCCCGGCGGTGTCGCCTCGTCGGTCGAGCGGATCCGCGCCATCGCCCAGCGCAACCGCGTGCGCGCCGTTCGCGTCGCTGCGGACGACGCCGAGCGCGCCTTGCTCTGGAAGGGTCGCAAGTCGGCGTTCGGTGCGATCGCCCGCATCGCGCCGAACTACTACCTCCACGACACCGTCGTCCCCCGCAACCGGCTTCCCGAGGTGCTCACGCGGGTGTACGAGATCGCCGCTCGGCACGACCTGCAGGTGCTCAACGTCTTCCATGCCGGCGACGGCAACCTGCACCCGCTCCTCATCTACGACGCACGCGTCCCCGGTGTGGTCGAGCGGGTGCACGCTGCGGGGCAGGAGATCGTGGCGGCCTCGATCGAGGCCGGCGGCGTGCTGAGCGGCGAGCACGGGATCGGCCTCGAGAAGCGCGACTACATGCCGCTGATGTTCAGCGCCGTCGACCTCGACGCCCAGAACGCGCTGCGTTGCGCGTTCGACCCCGACGGGCGCGCCAACCCTGGCAAGGTACTGCCGAGCCCGGCCAGCTGCGGCGACATTCAAGCCGTGCCGGAGGGTGCGTGGATCTGACGGAGTTCGCCGAGGAGGTCGGCCCCGCCGGACCGGTCACCATCGCCGGGCTGGCCACGCGGGGCGGTCCGGTCGACGGGGTTCCGACGGTGATGGCGCCGGGCGGCGTCGAACACATCCAGCCCGACGAGATGACCGTGCGCTGTGGGGCGGGCACGCCCGTCGAGGAGCTCGACGCCGCGCTCGCGGTCCACGGACAGTCGGTCGCGCTCCCACCGACCGGCACCGTGGGCGGAGCGCTGGCCGTGGGCCGCAGCGGCCTTCGACGGCTCGGGTACGGCCCCGTGCGCGACGCCGTCCTGCAACTGCGCTACGTCGACGCCGGTGGCCGGGTCGTCCTCGCCGGTGGCCCCACCGTCAAGAACGTCAGCGGGTTCGATCTCTGCCGCCTGCTCGTGGGGTCGCACGGCACGTTGGGCTTCCTGGGCGACGTGATCCTGCGCACCCGCCCGCGATCGGCGCACGAGCAGTGGTTCTCCACCCCCACCGATGACCCGACGGCGGTCTTCCGGGCGCTCTACCGCCCGACGTCCGTGCTGTGGGACGGCGAGACCGCGTGGGCGCTGCTGGAGGGGCACCGCCCCGACGTCGAGGACCAGGCCCGTCACGCCGGGCTCGCGCCGGCCGATCCGCCGGAGCGTCCGACCGCGCACCGCTGGTCGATCCCGCCGTCCGCCGTCGCCGACCTCGACCGATCCGACGGGCGCTTCCTGGCCGAGGTCGGCGTCGGTGTCGTCCACCACGAGCGACCGCAGCCGCCGCGCGCCGTCGATCCCGCGGTGCGCGAGCTCCACCGTCGGATCAAGGCGCGCTTCGACCCGACGGGTCGGCTCAACCCGGGCGTCGACCCGCTGACCGCTCCGTGACGGCGCCCTACGTCGACCGACCGGTCGTCGACGTGGCGCGCGCCGAAGCGGCCGCCCGCCGGGCGGCCGACGACTGGTCACTCCCCGAACCCGAGCTCCTCCGGCGCGGGATGAACGTGCTGTACCGGTGTGGCGGGATCGTCATCCGGGTCGGCCGAGCGACGGCCGCAGCCGAGCTCACGCACGAGTTGGCGCGCCGCCTGAGTGCCGCAGGGGTGCCGGTCGTGCATCCCCTGGTCGACTGGTGCCGGACCGACGACGGCTTCGCCGTGACGGCCTGGGAACACATCGATCCGACCGGTCGCCCGATCGACTGGCGCGAGGTCGGCCGCATCGTCCGTCGGGTGCACGAGCTCGGTTCACTGTTGGTGCCCGCCGGGTATCCGACCCCCGATCCGACGACGTTTCCCTGGTGGAGGTTCGACGAGCTCCTCGCCGAGTTGGACGACCACCTCGACGCTGTGGCCGCATCGGGTCTGGCCGGCGCCGTCGCCGAGCACGGTTGGGCACTCGACGTCGCGGGACGGGACGCGGTGCTCTGCCACGGCGACGTCCATCCCGGCAACGTGATCGACTCGGCGGTCGGTCTGCGCCTCATCGACTGGGACCTGCTCTGCCGCGCGGCGCCGGCGTGGGACCACGCGATGCTGATCACCTACGAGCAGCGCTGGGGTGGCGAGCCGTGGGTGTACGACGACTTCGCGGAGGGGTACGGACGCTCGTTCGCCGACGATCCGCTGGCGCTCGCACTCGGCGAGCTGCGCAACGTGGCGGCGACGTTGATGCGGGTCCGTGCCGGTCTCGGTGACCGATCGGCGCGCGACGAAGCCGAGCGCCGGCTGCGCTACTGGCGACACGACCCCGACGCGCCGATGTGGCGCGCCCGGTGAGGGCGCCGACGATCGGGCGCTACTTGCCCCAGTAGCCGCGCAGACCGGGGATGTGCCGATGCACCGAACCGTCGTCGCCGAACACGATCACGTTCACGACCTGCAAGATGCCGTTGTCGGTGTCGACCATCGCATCCCACATCAACACGTCGTCGGCGGCGCGGAGCGCGTCGACCGATCGCAGTGTGAAACCCGGGTGCTGTCCGAGGTAGGTGCGCACGTAGTCGACGATCGCCTCGCGGCCGGTGGCGACACCGTCGTAGCGGACGATCTCGGCGTCGGGCGCGTAGAGGTCGGCGAAGCCGTCGACGTCGCCCGCCGCGAGCAGCGCATAGTACTTGTCGAGGAACGGATGCCCGGCGCTCATGCCGTGAGCGTATCGATCGATCGACCCCCGCCCGCGCCCGGCGCCTACGATGACGCTGCCATGCTGTCGCTCGACGCCGAGGAGCTCAACACCTGTGTCTCCTGCGGCCTGTGCCTTCCGCACTGCCCGACGTTCCGAGCGACCGGGGAAGAAGGGCTGTCGCCCCGTGGCCGCATCGACGCGATGCGCGCCGTCGAGCGACGCGGCGCTCCGATCGACGACGAGTTCGTCCACTTCATGGCGACCTGCGTGCAGTGTCGCGGGTGCGAGCCGGCCTGTCCGAGCGGAGTGCCGTTCGGACGCCTCATCGAGGGCACCCGGAGCGCACTGGTCGAGTCCGGCCGGCTGACGCCGTGGTGGCAACGCCTCGGACTCCGCGGCCTGCGCCACCATCGCCTCGTGCTCGCCGGTTCGTCGGCGCTGGCCGTGCTGCAACGACTCCGCGCCCTTCCCCGGCGGCTCGGGCTGCCGACGTTGCCGCTGCGGCGGGGTGCGCCGGTCGCGCCGACCGGTGACGCCGCCTGGCTGTTCGTCGGCTGCGTGATGGACGCCTGGTTCCGCGAGACCCACCGTTCGACCGCAGCGGTGCTCGACGCGATCGGCGTGACGTACGCCGTACCGGGATCTGGCGGGGCGTGCTGTGGCGCGCTGCACGTCCACGCCGGGCTCCACCGCGAGTCGGTGTCGATGGCCGAACGCGTCATGAACTCGATGCCCGGGGACGCGCCGATCGTCGTCAACTCCGCAGGGTGCGGTGCGGCGCTGAAGGAGTACGGGCGCCTGCTCGGAACACCCGAGGCACGGGCGTTCGCGTCGCGGGTCGCCGACGTGTCCGAGCTCGTCGCCCCCCGCATCGCCGACCTCTCCGTCGTCCCCGACGGCACGCCGGTCATCGTCCAGGACCCGTGCCATCTCCGGCACGTGCAGCGGGCCCATGAGCCGGTGCGCGCCGTCGTCGGGGCGTTCGCCACGGTGGTCGAGCTCGACGACGACGGGGTGTGCTGCGGCGCCGGTGGCGCGTACTCGGCGCTCGAACCCGAGCTCGCCGGGCGGATCCGCGAGCGCAAGTTGGCCGCGATCGACCGAGCGGTCGAGCGCAGCGGCGCTCGCGTCGTCGCCAGCGCCAACCCGGGCTGCGTCGCTCACCTCGCCGGCGAGCTGCGCGCTCGCGGCATCGAGGTGCGGCATCCGATCGACCTGCTGGCCGACGCGCTGCCGTGAGCGATCTGGACCGGCTCGCGGATCGTCTCGACGCGATCGTCGCCGATCTCGACGAGCTGGCGTTCGACCGGTTGCGGCGGGCGGCAGCCGATGGGGCCACGGCCCGCCCGACGAGCGATCGCGAGCTCGTCAAGGCACGCCGCGCGGCCGAGAAGGCCGCCCGCGTGCTGCGCGCCGCCGCCGAAGCGGAGGCCACCCCGCCCGACTGAGCGTCAACGCCCGGTCGCGGCCACGAAGCCGTTGAGGACGTCGATCAGACCCCGCAGCTCGGCGTAGCCGTGGCGGTCGAACGCGAACACGATGCGCTCGAGATCGAGGTGGTCGTGCTGGCGTCGCTCGATCGAGTAGGGCTCGGTCCGCCGGATCCGGCCGTCCTTGACCAGGTGCGCGAACTGGGCGTTGAGCTGAGCGATCTGCTCGTCGGTCGGCGCCTGCCGGAGCCTGATCACCAGGTCGTCGCCGACCTGGCGGATGCTCTGGTAGTTGGCGTAGAAGCGCGTGATCTCGGCGACTGCCTCGTCGCACGAGTCGGTGATCTTGTAGAGCGCCGTGTCGGCGGGGGACACGAGGCCGCGCGTCACGAGTTGCTCGGTGACGAAGCGGTGGACCTCTTCCCAGTACGGGTCGCCGGGCATGTCGAGGAAGACGATCGGTACCGGGATCCCCTTGCCGGTCTGGGTGAGCGTGAGCAGCTCGAACGTCTCGTCGAGGGTGCCGAAGCCGCCCGGGAGGCACACGAACGCGGCGCTCTCCTTCACCAGCATCAGCTTGCGGGTGAAGAAGTACTTCATCGCGACATGCTTCTCGTCGCCGGCGATCACCGAGTTGGCGCCGGCCTCGAAGGGCAGCCGGATCGACACGCCGATGCTCTGCTCGACGCCGGCGCCCTCCATGCCGGCCTGCATGATCCCCGGACCGGCACCGGTGACGACCATCCACCCGGCGGCGGCGAGGCGTTGGGCGACCCGCCGGGTCTGTTCGTAGAGCGGGTCGTCGGGCGTCGTGCGCGCCGACCCGAAGATGGTGACCTTCGGGACGCCCTTGTACGGGCCGAACATCGCGAACGCCTCGCGCATCTCGGTGATCGCGGCGCTGGCGATCTTGAGGTCGAGCGTCTCCGGGCGATCGCCGATCAGACCGAGCACATCGGAAACGAACGCTTCCGCAATGCGAAAGTCCTGCGAAACTCCCGCCGCCTGGAGGAGCTCTGCGATACGCGGGTCGTTGGGGGCGGGCACACTGGAACCCATGGCACATCGACTCTACGGGTCGCGCTGGCATGGCGTCGCGATCGGCCTCCTGTCGACGTTCGCCGGGCTCGCCACCGCCGAGCTGATGGTGGGCCTGGTTCGGGGCGCGGCGTCGCCGGTCGTGCCGGTCGGCCAGGAGGTGATCGACGTCGTCCCACCCGCCGTGAAGGACTGGGCGATCGACTGGTTCGGCACCGCCGACAAGGCCGTGCTCATCCTCGGGACGCTCCTCTCCCTCGCCGTCATCGGCTCGATCGTCGGCAACCTCGCGGTCCGGGGGATGCGGTCGGCGGCCTACACGGTGACGACCGTCGTCGGCCTGATCGGCGTGTTCGCGGTGTGGATGCGTCCTGCTCCGACGTTCGGCAAGATGCTCCCGCCGATCGTCGGCACGCTCGCGTCGCTGGCCGTCATCTGGTGGCTCGCCCCCCGATCCATCGACGACGTGTCACCGGCCGCCATCGTCGACGACCGGGACGACCCCGACGAAGCGGTACCTCCCGGCGACCTCGTCGCCCCCGACGTCGGACGACGTGGCTTCCTCGCCGGTGCCGGCACCGTCGGAGTGCTCTCGGTCGTGGCCGGTGGATTGGGTCGCATGCTGAAGGAGCGGTTCGAGGTCGGCGGTGAGCGGGCGGCGCTACAGCTCCCGGAGCCGGTCGACACCCTGCCCCCACCCCCGACGACCGCCGTCCCGGCGGGCGACGTCACGCCGACGACGACGCCAGGCGCCGACGCGATGGACTTCGGCATCGATGGGGTCGACCCGTTCGTGATCCCGAACGGCGACTTCTACCGGATCGACACCGCCCTCGTCGTGCCGCAGGTCTCCAAGGACTCCTGGAAGCTCCACGTGCGCGGGATGGTCGATCGCGAGCTCGAGATCACGTTCGCCGACCTGCTGGAGCGGCCGCAGATCGAGCGGTACATCACGCTGTCGTGCGTGTCGAACCAGATCGGAGGTGATCTGGTGGGCAATGCGAAGTGGCAGGGTGTGCTCCTGCGCGACATCCTCGGGGAGGCCGGTGTCCAGGAGGGCGCGACCCAGGTCGTGAGTCGGTCGGTCGACGGCTGGAACTGCGGCACGCCGACGTCGGTGATCATGGACGGCCGCGACGCCATGCTGGCGATCGCCATGAACGGTGAGCCGTTGCCGGCCGAGCACGGCTATCCGGTGCGGATGGTGGTGCCGGGCCTGTACGGGTACGTGTCGGCCACGAAGTGGGTGACCGCCATCGAGCTGACGCGGTGGGAGGACTTCGATGGCTACTGGGTCCCGCGCGGCTGGTCGAAGGAGGGGCCGGTCAAGACGATGGCGCGCATCGACCGGCCGAAGCGCAAGCGGTCGTACTCACCCGATGCCGACGGATCCGTGGTGATCGCCGGGCTCGCGTGGGCGGTGCACCGCGGCATCTCGAAGGTCGAGGTGTCGATCGACGAGGGCGAGTGGCGCGAGTGCGAGCTGGCGGGGGTTCCGAGCGACGACACGTGGCGGCAGTGGCGATATCGGTGGTCCGACGCCACCGTGGGTGAGCACACGGTGCAGGCTCGGGCGTACGACGGCGCGGGTGAGCCGCAGCCGGTCGGTCCGAAGGCGGTCGCGCCCGACGGCGCCGAGGGCTACCACCGTGTGCCCTTCGACGTCGAAGCCTGACCTGCGTCCGTGGGCGCTGGCGAGGTGAGCAGGCCCCGCCGGCTGTGCCTAGACCCTGACTTCGTAGTAGAGGTTCGCAGGGTCGTCGAAGTCGTGGGTGGTGAACCGGGAGAAGCCGGCCCCGGCCACCAGTTCCTCGGCCGCCTCCGGGTGCAGGCCGAGGGTGCCCAGGCCGGCGCCGCCGGGCTGCGACATCGCCGACTGCAGGCACGAGCTGACCGAGAAGCCGTAGAACATGGCGAGCATCGGGTTGCGGCGGTCGCGATCGAAGTCCCCGGTCGACCGGATGTCCTTCAGGAGCCAGGTGCCGTCGTCGTCGATCGCCGCCCGGATGGCGGCCGCAGTCCGTTGTGGGAACGGCATGTCGTGCATGCAGTCGAACGTGATCACGAAGTCGTGGTCGCCCGTTGCGGGGAGGTCCTCGCCGCCGGCGACGACGAAGTCGACGTTGTCGAGCCCCTGTCTGGCGGCGAGCTCGCGGGCCTGGGCGATCGCGACGTCGGACGGGTCGTAGCCGACGCAGGTGCTGTTCGGGTAGGCCGCCGCGAGCGTGGTGATCGTGACGCCGGCGCCGCAACCGACGTCGACGACCTTGGCACCGGCGGTCAGCTTGTCGTGCACGCCGTCGAGGGCGGGGATCACGACCGTGGTCAGGGCGAGGCGCGAGAACGGCCCGGTCATGCGAGCGAGGCCGGCGGCGGCGTTGGGTCCTTGCTGCTCGTAGGTGATGCCGACTCCGGTACGGAACGAGTCGGCGATGCCGTCGAGCACGTGCGGCTCGTAGCCGCCGCGGAACGTGCCGGCGGCGAAGGCGATCGACCCCTCCTCGTCGGCGAGCAGCGCCTCCTGGACGTCGGTCAGCTCGAACGATCCGTCGTCGTGGCGCTGCACGAGCCCCGCCGCTGCCTGGCCGAGCAGCCACTCGCGCACGAAGCGCTCGTGCAGCCCGCCCGCCGCGGCGGCGACGTCGTCGCTGCCCATCGGGCCCTGCCCGGCCATCGCCCGGTAGAGCCCGAGACGGTCGCCGAGGTGGATCATCGCCGAGACGACCTCGCCCATCTTGTAGCTCCAGACCGTGAAGCTGAGCTGCTTCAGGGCATCGGGATCGAGCTCGTTCGCCATCGCGTCACTGCGCCTGGAGCTCGGCGGCCTTCCGCTCGAGGGCGTCGATGAGCTCGTCGAAGCTCTTCATGAAGGCGTCGACGCCCTCGCGCTCGAGCTGGTCGGCGACGTCGTCCATGTCGACTCCGACGTCGGCGAGCGCCCGCCACACCCGCTCGGCGTCTGCCGGATCGGCGTCGACCGTGCGGGCCAGGGTCCCGTGATCAGCGAACGCCTCCAGCGTGTCCTCGGGGAGGGTGTTCACGGTGTGGGGCCCGATCAGATGGTCGACGTACAGCACGTCGGGGTAGTCGGGGTTCTTGGTGCTGGTGCTCGCCCACAGCGGCCGTTGCACGCGCGCCCCTCGTGCGGCGAGTGCGTCCCACCGCTCACCGCTGAAGGTGGCACGGAAGCGCTGGTAGGCGAGCTGACCCTGGGCGAGCGCCGCCTTGCCGCGCAGCGCCAGCGCCTCGTCGGTGCCGATCGCCTCGAGGCGGCGGTCGACCTCGGTGTCGACGCGGCTGATGAAGAAGCTGGCGACGCTGGCGACCCTCGACAGGTCGGCCCGGGGATGCTCGGCGTAGCGCTCCAGTCCCTTCATGTACGCCTCCATCACCGCCTGGTGTCGGTCGAGCGAGAAGATCAAGGTGACGTTGATGTTGCGGCCCTCGGCGATCATCTCTTCGATCGCGGGGAGGCCCGCCTCGGTCGCGGGAATCTTCACCATGACGTTGCGGCGCCGCAGCCGCTCGTGCAGCTCGCGAGCGGCTGACTCCGTGCCGGCGGTGTCGTGGGCGAGGCCGGGGTCGACCTCGACCGACACGTAGCCGTCGAGCGCGTCGCTCTCGTCGTAGACGCGCGAGAACACGTCGCAGGCCCCGTGGATGTCGGCGAGCACCATCTGCCAGTAATCGTCGATCACCGGATGCGGGTCGGCCGCGAGCGCGCGGAACTGCTCGTCGTAGTCGGCCGAGCCCTGGATCGCCTTCTGGAAGATCGACGGGTTCGACGTGAGGCCCCTCACACCGCGATCGCGCATCGCTGCCAGCTGACCCGACGTGAGGTAGCTCCGCTTCAGGTTGTCGAGCCAGGGGCTCTGGCCGAACTGTTCGGAGAGTGCGATGAGGCGGTTCATGGATCTCCTCCTGGGTCGGGCCGCTTCAGCATCGGCCGGCGGCGAGCGCGCGAGCGCGCTCCATCACATCGTCGACGTTGTACCCGAGCTTGTCCAGGACCACACTCCCCGGCGCGCTGGCGCCGAAGCGGTCGATGGCGATCACGTCGTCGGCCCACCGGTGCCAGCCGAGTGCGACGCCGGCCTCCACGCCGAGGACCGGGACGTCGGGCGGGAAGAGCTCGGCGACGTAGGCATCGCCCTGCTCCTCCAGGCGGTCCCACGACGGCATGCTGACCACGCGGGTCGGGGTGCCGTCGGCGGTCAGCCGCGCGGCGGCGTTGACGCAGAGTGCGACCTCGCTCCCGGTCGCCGCGAGGACGACCTGCGGCGACTCGACGTCGCGCACCACCGCTGCGCCGCGCCCGACAGCCGTACCGTCGGTCACCACCTCGACGTTCTGGCGGGTGAGCACGAGCACCGTCGGGCCGTCGTGGCGGACCGCATCGACCCACGCCGCGACGGTCTCGTTGGCGTCGGCCGGACGGATGACGTGGAGATGGGGGATCGCCCGAAGCGTGGCGAGATGCTCGATCGGCTGGTGGGTCGGTCCGTCCTCGCCGACGCCGACGGAGTCGTGGGTGAAGACGAAGCACGCCTTCGCCCGCGACAGCGCGGCGAGCCGGACGGGCGGCCGCATGTAGTCGAGGAAGACGAAGAAGGTGCCGCCGACCGGCAGGATGCCGCCGTGCAACGCCATCCCCACCATCGCCGAACCCATCCCGTGCTCGCGCACCCCGTAGTAGACCTGGCGGCCACCCGGCTCGGACGCCGATTGCACCGCCTGCTTGGCGAGCTTCGTCCCCGTGTTGCCGGTGAGGTCGGCGGCGCCTGACACGAGGCCGGGAATCGCCTCCTCGGTCGCCTGGAGCGCCGCTTGGATCGCCTTGCGGGTGGCGACCTGCTCGCCCTGCTCGTAGGCGGGCAGCGCACCGTCCCAGCCGGCGACGCCGGTCTGCGCCCAGGCCGCGGTCCACTCGGACGACGCGAGCACGTCCGCGTTCCGTTCGCGCCACGCCTGGTGGGCGGCAGCGCCGCGGCCGGCGGCGTGCGCCCGATAGGCGTCGACGAGACCGTCGGGCACCCAGAACGGTTCGTCGGGCACCCCCATCACCTGCTTGGTGCGCGACACGTCGTCGGCGTCGAACGCGAGCCCGTGCGCCTCGTGGTCGTCGGTGTGGTCGGGGGATGGGAAGCCGATGTGCGATCGCAGCACGAGGAGGCTGGGGCGGTCGTCGACGTCCTTCGCGGCGAGGAGGGCCGATTCGAGGGCGTCGAGGTCGTCGGCGATCTCACCGAGGTCGACGACGTCCCAGCCGTAGGCCCGGAATCGGCCGGCGGTGTCGTCGCTGAACGCGAGCTCGGTCTCGCCGTCGATCGTGATGTGGTTGTCGTCGTAGACGCAGATCAGCTTGCCGAGCCCGAGGTGCCCGGCCAGGGACGCTGCCTCGTGCGAGACGCCTTCCATCAGACACCCGTCACCGGCGATCACGAAGGTGTGGTGGTCGACGGCGTCGGCACCGAACCGGTCGGCGAGGATCCGCTCGGCGATCGCCATCCCGATGGCGTTGGCGAACCCCTGCCCGAGCGGTCCGGTGGTCACTTCGACGCCTGCGGTGTGCCGGGCCTCGGGATGCCCGGGGGTCGCCGATTCCCACGAGCGGAACGCCCTGATGTCGTCGAGCTCGAGGCCGTGTCCGGTCAGGTAGAGCATCGAGTACTGCAAGATCGACGCATGGCCGTTCGAGAGCACGAACCGGTCGCGGTCGGGCCACTGCGGGTCGGCTGGGTCGAACTTCATCACGCGCCCGTAGAGCGCGTGGGCGAGCGGAGCGAGCGCCATCGCCGTGCCCTGGTGGCCGCTGTTGGCGGCCAGTGGGGCGTCCATCGCGAAGCTGCGGATGACGTCGATGGCCTGCCGGTCGAGTTCGGGGGTGAGTCCAGACATTACCGCTGACACTACGTGGCGACGTCGGGTGCGATCGCAACACCCTGCTCAGCGTTCGGCCGCCGCCGCTCAGGTGACCCAGACGTACCAGGAGCACCAGCCGTACTCGGCGCCTGCCGCCAGCGTCCACGTGCCGATCTCGGGATCGGTGACGTCGTCGGAGATCATGATGTCGTACGTCCCTGGGGCCACGTCGATCGTCACCGTCGGGACGTCGGAGCGGCATTCGCGCGGGGCGGTGTCGTAGATCACCGATGTCGGCGAGGCCGGCACGGTGATGATCCGGGCGTCGGGGCCGCTCAGCACGATCTGCTGGTCGTAGGGCGTGTCGTTGCTGTAGTCGAGCGCCGCGTGGCGATCACCGGTGCTCCCGCTGCGCGCTGGCCGTTCGAAGGGAGCCGTGTCGCCCGCGCGAGCCCGCGCGATGAGGTTGCGCGCGAGGCCCGCTGTGGCTTCGGGGGCTCGCGGGTCGTCCGGGTGTGCCGCGAGGAACGACCGGTAGAGCTCGATGGCGCGATCGCGATCTCCGACGAAGTCGGCGAACTGGGCGCAGCTGAACAGCTTGGACACCATGACGTCACTCGGCACTCCCGGCGGTACGAGCTCAGCGAGGTGGGCGCAGGCACCGACATTGTCCAGCATCGCGGTTGACACGTCGCCGGCCGCAGCATGATCCGGCAGGTCGGACAAGAACGCGATCTGGAGTCGGGCCAAGGAGTCGAGATCGTTGCGTCCCGCTGCCTCGTCCATGCAGCCGAGCAGCAGGCGGGCGTGCTGGTCGGGCCATGCGGCCGGATCGACGATCGCGCCACCTGCGGTGAGCCGGCCGCACGTCTCCGGGACAGCGGCCACGATCTCGATGGCGAGGTCGATCGCCGCCGTATCGTCGGCGAGGGCGATCACGTCGTTCGCCAGCGAGATCGCCTCGGCCGACCGGCCGGCCAGCGAGAAGGCCGTTGCACACGCGGCCATTGCGGCGGTGGCCGGGGGATCGCTGAGCAGCGTGAACTGACCGTCGAGCGCGGTGCAGCTGTCCACCGAGAGCAGCGCCGTTCCGTGGTCACCGTAGAGCTGCCTGACCGCACGCTCGACGCTTCCGACGAGAGAGCCGGCCGGGCGGGCGGCGCGGAACTGCACGAACGACGTCAGGGTCTCCGGCGAGGGAGGGGCGGCGGTGAGCTCGAGGAAGCGCGCACAATCGTCGCGCTGGATCAAGAGGCGGGCGACGTCGCGGTCGGTCGCTTGCCAATCGGGTTCGGCGAGGAGCGCGTCCACACGGGCGATCGCCGTTGCGCAGTCGCCGAGCCGGAGCGCAGCGTCGAGCTCCGCGAGGACCTCGACGGGCCGACCCTGCTCGGGCTGCTCCGTCGCGCCCGGTTCGGGAGCGCTGGATGTCGTGGCGTCGCGTCGGTCGTCCACGCTGCCGTCCCCGATGTTCGGTCGCGCCGGTCGGTCGGCGTTCGCCGGTTCGTCGTCGGTCACGGCGACGAACTCGTCACCCTGTGCGTGGGGGATCGTCCGGACGTCCGACCCGGAACCGCACGACGCGGCGACGAGCGCGATCGCAGCCGCGATCGCGGCGGTGGTCGTGTGCCGTTCCATGGCGCACCTCCCACACCCCCGTCCACAGGGCTCGGATGCGCCGGGCCCGCGGGGGCCCGATTCCATTGTCGCCAACGGGTTCGGCTCGGTCCAGGGCCTCAATGCCCCATCTGGGGCGCTCGCCATGGCAGACGTCGGGTCTCGGGCGCCCGGGCCAGGCTTACGCCGCGGGTGGCAGCAGGGTGAACGGCACGACGTGCCAGGCGCCGCTGCCGACTCGGCAGTGCGCGAACACCTGGCCGTACTTCGCGAATTCGAGCTCGCCGCGTACGAGCCGATACGTGAACTTGCCCGGTTCCACCGAGAACGGGCTGACGTTGCGGGCGAGGTGCGCGCCGGCGTCGTCGCGCTCGGGGTCGCCGAGATCGGGCCGGAACACGACCTCGAAGACACCCTGACCTGACTCCTCGGGCGGGCAGAAGATGAGGGCCACGAGATGCGGCGCGATCGTGACCGGCGCCGGTTCGGGGGCCGCCATCGAGAACATTGCACCCGTCAGGTCGAGGCGCGTCGACGGGCCGGGTGCCTCGCGCATCTCGAAGTTCTCGACGAACAGGGCCGACACGATGTGCATCCCCGGGAGGGTAGCGGTGCGGGCCGTGTGCGAGGATCGGCGCGTGGAGGAGGACGGGGAGCGTTGGAACGCGCGGTACGCGAGGCGCGTCACCGGCGATCCGGCGATGCCGAAGGGGCTCGGGGGCATCGAGCTCGAGCGCGGCGGCCGGTGTCTCGACGTCGCGTGCGGGCTCGGCGAGCAGAGTCTGTGGGCCGCTCGCGAGGGGTACCACGTGGTCGCCCTCGACGCCTCCGACGTGGCGATCACGGCGCTCAACTCGGCGGCGATCCGGCTCGGACTCCGCGATCGCGTCGAGTCCCACGTCGTCGACCTCGACGAGGGGCTCCCGTCGGAGCTCGCCGGCGAGTGCTCCCTCGTCATCTGCCAGCGGTTCCGGGATCCGGCCCTCTACGAGCAACTCGTGTACATGCTCGCGCCCGGCGGAGTGCTGGTGACGACCGTGCTCTCGCAAACGGGATGCGTGGACGTGGCCGGCCCGTACCACGCCCGTTCCGGCGAGCTGGTGTGCACCTTCCGCGACCTCGACGTCGACATCGTGCGCAGCGTCGAGCTCGACGGCGAAGCCACCCTCGTCGCCCGCCGCCGCTGACGTCGAGCACGCTCGGTCTCAGTCGGCGAACTGGAAGCGGACGCGGCGGTTGTGCCGACCCTTGTTCTCGACCTTGGTGATCCGCACCGGCCGCGACTGGGCGGTGTTCGACAGGTGGGTGCCGCCGCACGCCTGGCGATCAACCCCCTGGATGTCGATGACCCGGAACGTGCCGTCGGGCGTCGGTGGGGGAGCGACCGACATACTCCGCATCAGGCCGCTCTCGGGCGTGGCGTCGCCGACCGGCACGTACACCGACGTCACGGGGACGCCGCGCCCGATCACCTCGTTGATCGGCGCCTCGAGGGCCCGCAGGCGATCGTTGTCCACCTCCGGCAGATCGAAGTCCATGCGGCCCGTGCCGTCCCCGTTGATCTGGGCGCCGGTCACGAGGGCGCCGGCGAACTCGTCGAACACGAACGCGTTCAGCACATGGCTCACCGTGTGCAGCGAGGCGACCCGCAATCGGTGCTGCGAATCGACCGTCACCTGTACCGCACCGGTCGGCGTCGCCCTCGGGTCGT
The DNA here is from genome assembly GCA_041596155.1 of Ilumatobacter sp. Lineage (GTDB taxonomy): Bacteria > Actinomycetota > Acidimicrobiia > Acidimicrobiales > Ilumatobacteraceae > Ilumatobacter. The sequence continues at coordinate 16,781 of JBFHJC010000010.1, forward strand.
CGAGCACGTGCCACCACGTATCGCCGTCGACCTCGACGTGCGTCACGTCGAGGCGTCCACCCGACCAGTCGATCGTCCCGACGTCGCTCACCTGCCCGCCGCCGCCTGGGTGGAACGCTGATCTCGACAGCGCCACCGCCCCGGGTCGCACGTCGACGACCTCGGCGTCGTGCACGAACGTGTCCGGCTCGGAGTGGCAGAGATAGATCGCCATGACCCTGAATCGTACGTCGGGGACCCCGCCGCGCGGCCGAAGCCGACGGACCGGCAGAGTTGGGAGCCGACGCCGGCCGAGCATTGGACCGACCTCGTCGGCAGGCGAGTCGCTCTCGAGCTTCTCCAGATCGTCGGGGTCAGCTCCGCGACGACCTCGGTCGGCCGTCGGCGTGCCGGCCCGAGTGCCGCGTCGCCATCGTGCCGAATCGTCTCATTTCGTGTGTCGACGGGTGGCGAATCGTCTCACGAGGGCCACTCGTCAGCTTTGCGAATCGTCTCGCACTCGGCGACGTCGGGCTCGTCGCAGGTGGTGGTGAGACGATTCGCAAGGCTCGACTCGTCGGGTTCCGAGACGATTCGGCAGGCGACACAACCGCATCGACGACGGCAGCGGTGCCACACCCGTTCGTCACGATCGAGGGATGACGAACCCGAGCGCACCCTTCTTCCCTCACGTCGGCGACATCGTTGGGGAACACCGGTGTCCCGTCTGTGGCGACGCCGTGGCAGAGATCTTCCGGCCCGGTCGGAACCGCATCTACTGCAGCAACGCGTGCCGACAGCGCGCCTACCGCTGGCGACGTGCCAACGGCATCCGCCGCTTCGTCGAGCGAGACGGTCCAGCCGAGCGGCTGTTGAACGACCGACGGCACGCGCTCCGCGACGACCGCGACCCCGTCTCGCGGCTCCGCGACCGGCGAGGTCGCGAGGTGACCGTGTGCGGTGCGTTCGCACGGCCGATTCGGAACGCTCGGGTGACCCACGATCGCTTCGTGCCCGAGCACCCCTGGTCGTGCGACGCCTGCGTGCGCTTGATCGGTGCCGGGCCGCCGGGTTCGGGGATCCCCGCGGTGGTCACCCGATACGCGTCGCAGCTCGCTCGTGGGCGGACTTGGCGGCGTTGACGGGGTGAACCGTCGCGCACCGATGGGGCATCAGCGCAGGAAGCGTCGCGGGATCACCACGATCACGCGATAGCTGTCGTCGGTCGCGACGTCGCCGAACACGCGTGAGTCCACGGCATCGTCGACGTCGTGGTCCGAGCGCGCCTCGAAGCGGTCGCCCCGCACATCGCCGACGCGCTTGACCAGCCAGAAACCCGGTCGTGCCGGGTGCTCGAAGCAGCGGATCTGGCCGCGCCGCACCCGACGCGACCGTATCGCGACGACTCCGTCGCCGGGTTCGAGGCCGGGGCGCATCGAGTCCTCGGCCACCACGAAGCGTTTCAGCAGCCCCATCGCGAGGAGTGTAGGTTTGGCGCTGTTGCTGCCCCCGAGGTGCGAGAAGGAGATCCGACCGATGCTCAGCCGCCTGTTCGCCGACGCCACCGTCGCCCACGCCCACTGCGACCTGTACTGCGGCGTCTACGACCCCGCCCAGGCCAAGATCGAGGCGTTGTCGTGCCTGAAGACCATCCAGAAGTACCACGACTCCGACGACGAGCACTTCAAGACCCGCTGCATCCTCATCAAGGAGCAGCGCGCCGAGGAGGTCAAGCACCACCTGATGGTGCTGTGGGCCGACTTCTTCGCCCCGGACCACTTCGCCCAGTTCCCCCAGCTCCACCAGCTGTTCTGGGACGCGATCCACGGCGCCGGTGATGTCAAGAAGTCGATCGAGACCGGTCCGGCCGAGCAGCTGCTCGCCAAGATCGACGAGATCGCCGACATCTTCTGGCAGACCGACAAGGGCAAGCAGATGGGGGTCTACCCACCCAGCTGAACCCAGCTGAACCTGGCGGAACCGACGACCGCCCGACGGCGCCGGCGATGTCGTCTCGGCCACCCGAACCGGTCGGGTCGGTCAGGCGGCGTTCGCCGGCGCCTTCGCGTGCTGCGACGGCGCGAGCCGCAGCTCGGAGAGGCGCACCCTCGCCAGCCGCATCCAGGTGAGCGGCTTGATGACGAGCCAGCCCGGATCGATCTCGTACCAGCGGTGGGCGAGCTTGGCCGACGTCGGCGCGGCGTGGTGGTTGTTGTGCAGCCCCTCGCCGGCGGTGATGAACGCCAGCCACTGCAGATTGGTGGCCGAATTGGCGTAGCGCCGACGACCGAAATGGTGGCCGATCGCGTTCACGGCGGCCGAACCGGCGAGGTAGTAGTTGACGTGGATGAACGCGGCGAGCAGGCCGACCGTCCAGCCGAACGCCACGACGAGGATCACGGTGCCGATCGTGAGCCCGAGCCACGAGCGGTCGAACACCCAGCGGTCCCAACGCGTTGGCGCGAGGTCCTTCGCGTACTTGTCGATGTTCGCCTGGTCGTGAGCGGCGCGGCGGTACATCACGAGGTTCTTGACCTGCACGGTCAGCCAGCCGCTCACCGCGGGCGAGTGGGGGTCGTCGACGGTGTCGGTGTGGGCGTGGTGCTTGCGGTGCACCGCCACCCATTCCCGCACCTTGATGCCGGTGCTGAGCCAGATGAGCAGCTTGAACGCTGCGTGGGCCGGCCGCGAGAACGCGATCGCGCGGTGCGACAGGCCGCGGTGGAGGTACACGGTCGTGCAGACGTTGGCCAGCGTGGTGACCCCGATGCCGACCAGGAGTGCGAGGAGGACGGTGCGCATCGTCAGGGCACGATAGCAGCAACTACCTACTGGTCGGTAGGGAGCTCGCGTACTTCGTGTTAACGTCGCGAGCGCATGGCCCGTTCGACCCCCGCGTCGGTGACGCGACCTCCGGCCGGGGACGCGGCCGAACCCTCCGACCTCGACGATCCACCGCGATCGACGCGCGATCAGATTCTCGACGAGGCTCTGGCGTGCTTCGCCCACGCGGGCTACGAGGGCACGTCGCTCAACGACATCGCCGCCGGCGTCGGCATCCGCCGCCCCAGCCTCCTGCACCACTTCGCCTCGAAGGAAGCCCTCTACCAGGAGGTCTTCGAGCACCTCCTGTCCGACTGGTTCGACCGCCTGACCGAGGCGATCGCCGCTCCCGAACGCGGCTGGGACAAGGTCGAGCTCGTGCTGCGGGCTGGTTTCCGGTTCTTCGCCGACAACCCGAACTTCGTGCGCATGGTGCGCCGCGAAGCCATCGACGGCGGCCAGCACCTCGCGATCGATCTCGCAGCCGTCCTCAGGCCGATGTTCGACCTCGCCGCCGAGTACTTCGAACGCGAGATGGGCGCCGGCACGTTCCGCCGTCAGGACGCCCGCCAGCTGTTGATCACCGGCTACGGCGCCCTGCTCAGCTACTTCTCCGACGAGCCGTTCCTCGGCGGTCTGCTCGACGTCGCTCCGTTGAGCGACGACGCGTTGGCAGCCCGCGAAGAGCACGTCGTGCAGTTCTTCCGTTCGGCACTACTTCCCTGAGCGCCCGGTGCCCGATTGACGGGATCCGACCCGGCCGCATCGGTACCGTGGGCGGCGCCATGAGCCGCGGACGAACCCTGTCGGAACACGAATCGAAGCGGCTGCTCACCGCCTATGGGCTCCCGTCGCCGACCGAGCGCGTGGTCGACGACCCGCTCGAGGCGGTCGACGCCGCGGAGGCGATCGGGTACCCGGTCGTCGCCAAGCTCGCCGGCGACAACATCGCCCACAAGACCGAGCGTGGCCTCGTGCGCCTCGGTCTCGCCGACGGGCCGGCCGTCGAGCGGGCGGCGACCGAGCTGCTCGCCGCCGCCGGTCCCGACGACGGTGACGTCGGCGTGCTGATCGCCCCGATGATCACCGGCAACCGCGAGCTCATCGCCGGGCTGCTGCGCGATCCCCAGTTCGGCCCGACGGTGATGCTCGGCGTCGGTGGAGTCCTCGCCGAGGCGGTCGCCGACGTCGTGTTCCGCCCGGCGCCGCTCGACGCGGTCACGGCCGACGAGATGATCGACGGCCTCGCCACCCAGGCGCTGCTCGGCGAGTTCCGCGGCGAGGCCGCCGTCGACCGGGTGGCGCTGTCGCGCCTGCTCATCGGGCTCGGCCGGCTCGCCGCCGACCGGCCGGACGTCCGGAGCGTCGACGTCAACCCGTTGATCGTCACCGTCGCCGGTGCGCCAGTCGCGGTCGACGCCCTCGTCGAGCTGGGGGAGCCGCCCGCCGGCCACCCGCCGATGCGGTCGCGGCCGACCGACGACGCGTTCCGGGCGCTGTTCGAGCCGCGGGGCGTCTTGGTGACCGGCGCTTCGTCGCATCCCGGCAAGTTCGGCTTCGTCTCGCTCCACAACCTGCTGGCCTCGGGCTACGAGGGCGCCGTGCACGCCACGAATCTCCAAGGTGAGGAGGTGCTCGGCGTGCGCACGGTCACCGACGTCGCCGCTCTGCCCGAGGGACAGATCGACCTCGCGTTCGTGTGCACGCCGGCCGCCGCCAACCCCGACATCCTGCGCGCCTGCGCGGCGAAGGGCATCCGCGCCGCGTTCCTCACGTCGGCCGGATACGGCGAGGCGGGGGAGGGGGGCCGGGCCGCCGAACGCGAGCTCGTCGCCCTCGCCGACGAGCTCGGCATCCTCCTGGCGGGGCCGAACGGTCAGGGTGTCGTCTCGACGCCGGTGCGGTTGTGCGCCCAGATCGTCGCCCCGTACCCGCCCGCAGGCCGGATCGGTGTCGCCAGCCAGTCGGGCAACTTCGTGTCGAGCTTCCTGAACCTGGCTCGCTCGACCGGTGTCGGTATCAGTCGTGCCGTCTCGGCGGGCAACGCGGCGGCGGTGAGCGTGGCTGACTACCTCGACTTCTACGCCGACGACCCGGCGACCGCCGTCGGCCTCGCCTACCTGGAGGGAGTCACCGACGGCGCCGGCCTGATGGCGCGCCTCGGCGGTGCCGCCGCCAGGAAGCCACTGGTGCTCCTCAAGGGCGGCGCCACCGCCGGCGGGGCACTCGCTGCGGCCAGCCACACCGGTGCGCTCGCGGCCGACGACAAGGTGTTCGACGGCGCCTGTCGCGCCCACGGCATCACCCGCGCCCACAGCGTCGAGGCGGCGTTCGAGGCGGCCGCCACGTTTGCGACCCAGCCGCTCCCCGCCGGACCGAACGTCGTTGTCCTGACGACCGCCGGCGGCTGGGGAGTCGTGACCGCCGACGCGATCGCCCGCGACCGCGACCTCCGCCTGCTGGAGCTGCCCGACGACCTCCGCGACGCGATCGACGAGCACCTGCCGCCGCGCTGGAGCCGCAACAACCCGGTCGACTGCGCCGGCGGCGAGACGCGCGACACGATCCCGACCGTGATGGAGCTGATCGCCGCGCATCCGGCGGTCGACGCGATCGTCTACATCGGTCTGGGCATCCAGTCGAACCAGGCCCGGATGATGCGCGCGGGCCGGTTCTTCCCCGACCACGGTCTCGCGCGGATCGTCGAGTACCACGAACGCCAGGACCGCCGCTTCGCCGAGGCGGCGGCCGAGCTCAGCGAGCGGACCGGCAAGCCGATCCTCGTCGCCAGTGAGCTCTCCGTCGCCGATCCCGAGAACCCCGGGCCCGCAGCCGTGCGCGCGTCGGGACGGCTGTGCTATCCGAGCGGTGACCGCGCCGTGGTAGCGCTCGGTCACCTGTACCGGGACGCCCGCCACCGGGCGCGCCGCGCGACGTGACATCGCGTCGACAGCCCGCGGTCGGTCCGCTGGCGGTGCTCGTCATGGTGGCGCTCATCCCTGCCGTGCTGCTCTGGGCGGTGTGGCGATGGGCGGACGGCCACGCCGAGGCGGCCGAGAACGCCGTGCCGGAGGAGGCCGAGACCGTCCTCGCGCCCACGCCGCTGCCCGCCCTCAGCACGAACCTGCTGTCGTTCCGACGGTCGGCCGGCGAGCTGTCGCGCCGGCTGAACCTCGCGGCGTTCGAGACGGCGGTGATCCCGTTCCTCGAGCAGGTCAACGAGCGCTCATGCGCCGCCGTGTCGCTCGACGGACGGCTGGTCGGCGCCCGCAACCCCGGGGCCGTCGTGCTGCCGGCGAGCAACCAGAAGATCCTCGTGGCGGCCGCCGCCCTCGACGTGCTCGGTCCGGATTTCACCTACACGACTCGCGTCGTCGGCGCCCAGCCGGCGGGAGGCGTGGTCGCCGGCGACGTCTACCTCGTCGGCGGCGGCGATCCACTGTTGTCGGGCGAGTGGTACCCGTCGTCGGGGCTCGACCGGTTCCCGACGTTCAACATCACCCCGATCGACGAGCTCGCCGACCGTGTCGCGGCGGCCGGCGTCACGCGGATCGAAGGGGTCGTGCGCGGCGACGGCAGCCGCTACGACGACGAGTTCTACGTGGACTCGTGGGGTGAGGGCATCGCCGGACTCGAGGCTGGTCCGTACGACGCACTCCTGGTCAACGACTCACGTGTCCTCGGCGACGACCAGCGTGGCGCCGATCCCGCCGAGGCGGCGGCGCGCGAGTTCGTGCGGGTCCTGGCGGACCGGGGTGTGACGGTGACGGGCGGGGCCGGAACGGGCGTGGCTCCGGCCGATTCCGCCGAGATCGCCAGCATCGAATCGCTGCCCTTGCCGGCGGTGCTCCAGGAGATGCTGAGCAACAGCGACAACAACACCGCCGAGATGATGGTGAAGGAGATCGGCCTCGCGACCACCGGTGTGGGGTCGCGCCAAGCCGGGCTCGACGCGATCGCCGCGACGATCGCCGGTTGGGGCATCGACACGGCCGGGCTGGTGCTCGGCGACGGGAGCGGCCTGAGCCTCGACAACCGGATCACCTGCTCGACGCTGCTCGCCGTGCTCCAACACGTCGGCGCCGCCAGCCCGGTGGGTCAGGGTCTGGCCGTCGCCGGCGAGAGCGGCACGCTGATCGACATCTTCGGCGACACGCCGGTCGCGGGGCGGCTGCGCGGGAAGACCGGCACGCTCAACAACCCGCCGTTCAACGCCGACCCGCCGGCGGTCAAGGCGCTGGCCGGGTACCTGCCGGTCGACGGCGGTGGCGCGATCGAGTACGTGCTGATCCTCAACGGTCCGACGATCTCCGATCAGAGCGAGTACCGGCCGGTGTGGGCGGCCCTGGTCACGGCGCTCGACTCGTTCCCGGCCGTCGCGTCGACGGCCGAGCTGGGACCGCGATGACGCGGCGCCGGGCGGCTCGTCCCGGCGTCCCGCTCGGGGTGCTGGCGACCTGGGCGGTCGTTCCGGCGATCGTCTTCGCCGGGGTGTGGCAGTACGCCGACGCCAACGTGCCGCCACCCACGACGACGACCACCACGACCTTGCCGCCGCCCCCATCGGACGAGCTCGTCACCCCACTCCTGTCGCTGCGGCGGCACCCGACACCGATCGCCGAGCGGGTCGCCGCCGACGCGTCCCGAGCCGCGTACGACGCGCGGGTCGTGGAGCTCACCGAGGGCATCGGTGACGGCTCGTGCCTGCGCATGGCGGCGGTGAGCGAGGAGCTCGCGGTCGTTGCCGACGACGTCCAGGTCATCCCGGCCAGCAACCAGAAGCTGCTGGTCGCGGCCGTCGCCCTTGACGTGCTCGGCGCCGACGCGGTGTTTCGCACGGAGCTCCAGTCGGCGGCGCCGTTCTTCGGTGTGATCCCGGGCGACGTCTACCTCGTCGGCGGCGGTGATCCGGTGCTCGTCACCGCCGGCGTGCCCGACCCGCTCCGCTTCCCGGCGTTCAACACGACCGCCCTCGAACCCCTCGCCGACCAGCTCGTCACGCTCGGGGTCACTCGGATCGACGGCGACATCGTCGGCGACGGGAGCCGCTACGACGACGAGTTCCGCGCCCCGACGTGGGGTCCGGAGATCACCAACGTCGACGCCGGCCCCTACGACGCACTGCTCGTCAACGACGGCCAGCTCGCACCCGGAACCTACGGGCTCGACCCGAACCGATCGGCGGCGCGCACCTTCCTCGACCTCGTCGCGGCCCGCGGCATCACGGTCGCCGGATCCGCGGCCAACGGCCCCCGTCCGGCCGATGCCGAGCTGACGACGCTGGCGCTCGTCGAGTCGCTGCCCCTCACCGAGATCCTCGTCGAGCTGCTCCACACCAGCGACAACAACACCGCCGAGATGCTCGTCAAGGAGATCGGATTCGTCGCGGCCGGACAGGGCACCCGCCAGGCGGGTCTCGACACGATCCGTGCAACGCTCGAGCGGTGGCAGGTCCCCACGGCCGGGCTCGAGCTGCACGACGGCTCGGGGCTCAGCCGTGAGAACCGCCTGACGTGTGCGACCCTCACGGCGTTGTTCCAGAGCCCGGTCGCCAATGCGCTTCGCGACCTGCTGCCGGTCGCCGGGCGCGACGGCACGCTCGCCGACCAGCTGGTCGGGAGCGAGGCGGAAGGTCGGATGGTCGCCAAGACGGGCACGCTCACCGATGTGAAGGCGTTGGCCGGATCGATGCCGGCGGCCGATCGGACGCCGGTCGACTTCTCGCTGGTGCTCAACGGCCCCGACGTCGACGACGCGGCCGTGTACGCGCCGCTCTGGGAGCGGCTGGCCCAGCTGATCGGCGAGTATCCGATCGTGGTCGAGCCCGACGTCGAGGCCGTCGCTCCGCGCTGAGCGCACGGCGACTGCTCTCGTGCCGTAGCGTCCGAGCGTGGCGACGATGCCGATGTTCCCGCTCGGACACCCCCTCCTGCCCGGCGCACTGCTGCCCTTGCACGTGTTCGAGGAGCGCTATCGGAAGATGATCCAGGACATCCTCGCCGACGACGACCGTCCGCCGGAGTTCGGTGTCGTGATGATCGAACGTGGCTGGGAGGTCGGCGGCGACGACGCGCGCAGCGACGTCGGCACCGTCGCTCGCATCCTCGACATGCAGGTGAGCCCCGACGGGCGCTACGCGCTCGCCGCCGTGGGCGTCCGCCGCCTGCGTGTCGTCGAGTGGCTGCCGGACGACCCGTACCCGGTCGCCGACGTCGAGGACTGGCCCGACGCCGACGAGCCGGCGGCGCCCGATCTGAGCGAGCGCATCGCTGCGATCCGTGATCGTGTCCGGGAGATCAACGCCGTCGCCCGCGAGCTCGGCGAGGCCGCGGCCGACGATGTCCAGATCAGCGACGACCCAGTGATCGCGGTCTATCACCTGGGCGCACTGGCGCCGATCGGTGCCGTCGACCGGCATCGGTTGCTCCTGGCGCCGACGCTCGGTGAGCGGCTCGCCGCGCTCGACGACGCGCTCGACGACGCAGCGGCTGTGCTGGAATTCCGTCGTTCGTGATAGAAACCACCCCCATGGCAGACGAGACGCCACGCAGTCCAGCGCGCCGCGATCAGGCTTCGGTGGGCGAGGTCATCGAGTACGTCAAGACGTACGCCCGGCAGGAGACGGTCGGCCCGCTGAAGGGCGCCGGTCGGTGGGTCGGGCTCGGCGCCGCCGGGGCGATCTGCCTCGGGATCGGGGTCTCGCTCCTGCTGCTCGGCGTGCTGCGCCTGATGCAGAGCGAGTGGAGCCGGTCGGCCGAAGGCCGGCTCTCGTGGCTCTCGTACCTGATCGTGCTGGTCGTCTGCGTGCTAGCGCTGGTGCTGACCCTGATGCAGATCAACAAGACGTTCCTCAACAAGGAAGACAAGCGATGAGCAAGACCGAGCAGCCCGAGAAGATCTCGCCCGACGACCTGCGCAACAAGCTCCAGTCGTTCCAGGACGGCATCCAGGGCCGCGTCGAGGACCGCAAGAGCACGCTGGTCGCCGTCGGCGGTGGCGTGCTCGTCGTGCTGATCATCGTCTTCTTCCTGCTCGGCAGGCGAAGCGGACGCAAGAAGACCACGATCGTCGAGATCAAGCGGATCTGACCGGAGTCGACGTGGCCCTTCTGCCCCGCATGCTGCGCCCGTCGGTGCTCCTGCGCCGCAAGGCGATGTACTCGGGTTTCCTCGGCAACAGCGGGTTCTGGAAGTTCGTCGGGCTCCTCGTGTTCGGCAAGAGCATCCTGCGCAAGTTCTTCGGCAAGACCCCCGAGGTGATCGAGGTCACCGCGCTCGGACCTGAGCGCTACATGCAGGTGACGACCGCGAAGCCGATGACGCGGCGGCGGAGACGCAAGCTCGCCAAGCGCGGCGATCGGACGCTGACGCTGTCGGAGCGCAAGGCGCTCGGACAGCTCTGGGCGGCCGAGCAGGACGACGCGCGCCGGGCGTCGTGATCGTTCGCCTTCGCCAGCCGACCCGCGAGATCGAGGTCGACGGTGTGCACACCGTGAACCAGCTGCTCGACCGGCTGGAGCTCAACCGTGAGTCGTTCCTGGTGATCCGCAACGGCACACTGGTACCCGGCGACGGCCGGCTGGCCGACGACGACGTGATCGAGATCCGCCCCGTCGTGTCGGGCGGCTGACGCCGAGCAGAGGAGAGGAGGAGCGATGAATCAGTCGAAGTGCCGCGTGTGCCGCGAGCCGGCGATCATCGACCTCCCGCGCCACAACGCCCACTTCTGCGGCGAGCACCTGCTGCAGCTCTGCCGCCGTCAGGTCGAGCGGGCGATCACCGACCACGACATGCTGTCGCCCGCCGACCGGGTGCTCGTCGCGGTCAGCGGCGGCAAGGACTCGCTGGCCGTCTGGGACATCCTGCTCGAGCTGGGGTACCGAGCCGACGGGCTCTACGTCGGACTCGGCATCGGCGAGTACAGCGACGCCAGCCACGACCACGCCGTCGCGTTCGCGTCCGACCGCGGCCTGACGCTGCACACCGTCGACCTGCGCGACGAGTACGGGTACGACGTCCCGACCGCCGCCAAGGTCACCAAGCGGGTGCCCTGCTCGGCCTGCGGGATGTCGAAGCGGCACCTCTTCGACCGCGCCGCCCGCGAGGGCGGCTACGACGTCGTCGTCACCGGCCACAACCTCGACGACGAGGCGGCGGTGCTGTTCGGCAACACCTTGCGGTGGGACATCGAGTACCTCGCTCGCCAGTACCCGGTGCTCCCGGCGCGCGACGGGTTCCCCAAGAAGGTCAAGCCGCTGATGCGGCTCACCGAGCGCGAGATGGCGGCGTGGTGCATCGTGCGCGGCATCGAGTACCAGGTCGACGAGTGCCCGATCGCGGTCGGCAACAAGCACCTCGGCTACAAGGAGGCGCTCAACGCGATCGAGCGCCGGTCGCCGGGCGCGAAGGCGTCGTTCTACCTCGAGTTCGTCGCCAAGATGGCCCCGATCCTCGCCGAGCGCGGCCTTGCCGGGCACGAGCACTTGGGTCATTGCGAGGAGTGCGGCGCCCCGACCACGGGAGACACGTGCGCCTTCTGCCGGCTCCGGGCGCGAGTGGTCGGTCATGACCCCGTGCCGGTCGAGCTGGTGCTGCACGGCGCGGCGCGCAAGGCGTATCTCGCCGGGCGTGACGACGTCGCGCCGACCGGAGGTTCCCGGTGAAGCCGTTGTCGGCCGGCGACCGGGTGATGCTGCTCGATGCGAAGAAGCGCCGCTACCTGGTCAACCTGGCCGATGGCGGCGAGTTCCACACGCACGCAGGGTTCGTGCCCCACGACCACATCATCGGTGTCGCCGAAGGGTCGGTCGTCACGTCGACGAAGGGTGCCGAGTACACCGTGCTGCGCCCGACGCTCGAGGACTACGTGCTGGAGATGCCGCGCGGCGCCCAGGTGATCTACCCGAAGGATCTCGCGCCGATCTGCATGCTCGCCGACATCGGCCCCGACATGGCGGTGTTCGAGACCGGCATCGGCTCGGGTGCGCTCTCGACCACGATGTTGCGCTGGGGTGCCCGGATCGTCGGGTACGAGGTGCGGGAGGACTTCGCCAATCGGACCCGGGCCAACGTGCGGGAGTTCCTCGGTGCCGACGCGCTCGACCGGTACGACGTTCGCATCGCCGACAGCTACGAGGGCATCGATCCGGCCCACGGTCCGTTCGATCGGGCGGTGCTCGACCTGCCCGAACCGTGGCGGGTCGTGCCCCACCTCGAAGCAGTGCTGCAGCCGGGCGGCGTGTGCGTGGCGTACACGCCGTCGATCACGCAGGCCGCTCAGGTCCGCAACGTGCTCAAGGGGCGCTGGATCGACGCCCGCACGATCGAGGTCCTGCACCGCGGCTGGCACATCGACGGCCAGGCCGTGCGCCCTGACCACCGCATGGTCGCCCACACCGCGTTCTTGACCGTCGCACGGTTCCTCGGTCGGGGCAGCCGCGCCATGCGCACCGACACCAAGGTCGAGCGCATCCGACGCTGACGCGAGAGGAGACGAGATGACCGACGAGCGAGTTGCCCTGGTCGTGGCGGGAGGCTCCGGCATCGGGGCCGGGGCCGCCCGGAGGTTGGCGGCCGGCGGGTCCGCCGTCGGGGTGATGTCGTCGTCGGGCAAGGGCGAGGCGCTCGGCGAGGAGCTGGGCGGGCTCGGGTTCACGGGGTCGAACCTCGACCCCGACGCGCTGGCGGCGTTCGTGGGGGCGGCGATCGACCGGTGGGGACGCATCGACGCCGTGGTCAACTGCGCCGGGCACGGACCGAAGGGTGACGTGCTCGACATCTCCGACGACGACTGGCACACCGCGCTCGACGTCTACCTCCTCAACGTCGTGCGCATGGCCCGCCTCGTCACACCGGCCATGGTCGAACAGGGCGGCGGATCGATCGTCAACGTGTCGACCTTCGCGGCGTTCGAACCCGATCCGGTGTTCCCGACGTCGGCGGTGGTGCGAGCCGGGCTCGGGAGCTTCACGAAGCTGTTCGCCGACCGCTATGCGGCCGACGGCGTCCGGATGAACAGCGTGCTGCCCGGGTTCGTCGACAGCCTCCCGTCGACGCCCGAGCGAGCCGCCCGGATCCCGGCCGGACGCTACGGCACCGTCGAGGAGCTGGCGGACGTGATCGCCTTCCTCGCCTCACCGGCGTCGAGCTACCTCACCGGCCAGAACATCCGGGTCGACGGCGGCCTCACCCGTTCGATCTAGGGGCTCCGTCCGGTTGACCGCGCCGGGCGAGCGGCGTACCGTCGAAGACCCAGCGGAAACGGAACCGGGGGCGCCCGCGCATCGCCGACGCCTGCGGTCGAGGAGGTATCCCATGAAGAAGGTGCTCGTCACATTGGCGGTCGCACTCACCGCGATCGCGCCGGCATCGACGGCGTCGGCGACCGTCCACGAGATCGTGGGCCAGTGGTGCGCCGGGCGCGGCGACCTCTTCCCGCCCGGCATCTCCGGCGGATCGAACGCCGACAACTTCGCGCGACCGCTCTTCGCGAACGGATTCGCCACGGTGGTGGCCCCGTTCGATCCTCCGGGAGAGCAGCCGGTGGGGGTGCTGATTCAGTTCGACTTCGACCACCCGGCGTCGAAGATCTCGGGGCTCGGATTCTTCGTGCAGGTCGACACGACCCCCGGCGGCGATCCGGTCTACATCGAGGCGTTCGAGCTGAAGTCGGGTCACGGCTTCACGAACTGCGCCCGCTTGCGCACCTGACCGGCGCCCGGACGCGCAACGGCCCGTCGCCACGCCGGGCGCCGGGCCGTCGTCAGCGATCGGTGTCGAACCGGTCAGGGCTCGATGAAGATGCACTCGCCGGGGCACTCCTCGGCCGACTCGATCACGGCGTCGAGCTGGCTGTCGGGGAACTCGGCGAGCCCTTCGGCGCCCTGCGGGTTGCCCTTCGCCTCGGCGAAGATCTTGTCGCCCTCCACCACGTAGGCGAGGCCATCGTCGAGCAGGGTGAACACGTCGGGGGCGATCTCCTCGCACAGACCATCGCCGGTGCAGAGATCCTGGTCGATCCAGACCTTCATGAGATGTGGGGCTCCTTCGAGGGGGAACGGGTCGAGATCACTTTACCCGGTCGACTTCGTGGAAACATGTTCTGCGCCAGGTGGAACGGTGACGGGCCCAGCCGGCGCCGCCGCCGGCCGAGAGGTCCGGGGGCGAGCATGATGCGCCCGCCCCCCGGTGGACGTGTAAGTTCCGGAGCGAGCCCACACGGGAGGTTGCCGTGGCCGGAGACGAACCGACGAACAGCGCCGATCGACCCGACGAGGCGTCGGAGCGAGCGGCACTCGAAGCTCAGCTCGCCGTGCTCGGCGAGGAGATCGCCCACCTTCGATCGCGCCTGGCCGACACCCCCAACCGCGTGCGGGCGCTCGAGGAGCGCCTGCTCGAGACGAAGGGTCAGCTCGCCCAGGCGACGGCCCAGAACGAGAAGCTGAGCTACACCCTGCGCGAGGCGCGCGAGCACATCGCGTCGCTGCGCGACGAGGTCGACAAGCTCACGATGCCGCCCAACGCGTACGGCGTGGTGGTGGGCAAGAACGACGACGGCACGATCGACATCTTCACGAGCGGGCGCAAGATGCGAGTCCAGCTCCATCCCGAGCTCGATCACGACCTGCTCGACCTCGGAGCCGAGGTCGCGCTCAACGAGAGCTTCAATGTGATCTCGGCGCGACCGCCCGAGACGATCGGCGAGGTCGTGTCGCTGAAGGAGGTCATGGAGGACGGCGTGCGGGCCGTCGTGATCGGTCGCGCCGACGAGGAACGGGTGTGCGAGCTGGCGAGCGCGCTGCGCGGCACCCGTCTGCGCAGCGGCGACGTCCTGCGCCTCGACCCGCGGTCGAACCTGCTGCTCGAGAAGCTGCCGCGGCCCGAGGTCGAAGACCTGCTCCTCGAGGAGGTGCCCGACATCTCCTACGCCGACATCGGTGGTCTCGACGACCAGATCGAGGCGATCGCCGACGCCGTCGAGCTGCCGTTCCTCCATCAGGACCTGTTCGCCGAGCACCGGCTGCCGGCGCCGAAGGGGATCCTGCTCTACGGACCTCCGGGCTGCGGCAAGACCCTGATCGCCAAGGCGGTCGCCAACTCGCTCGCCAAGAAGGTGGCCGACAAGATCGGCGAGGGCAAGGGCCGCTCGTACTTCATCAACATCAAGGGACCCGAGCTGCTCAACAAGTACGTCGGTGAGACCGAGCGCCAGATCCGGCTCGTGTTCCAGCGGGCGCGCGAGAAGAGCGAGGAGGGTTGGCCGGTCATCGTCTTCTTCGACGAGATGGACTCGATGTTCCGGACCCG
>JBFHJC010000011.1:0-30773 GCA_041596155.1 Ilumatobacter sp.
CAAGTGGCGGGACCGATTCGTCACCGAGGGCGTCGACGGTTTGCGGGATCGCTCGTCGCGGCCTCGCCGGTCCCCGACTCGAACGCCCCGCCGGCTGCGTCGGCGAGTTCTGCACCTGCGCCGCAAACACCGCTGGGGCGCTCGGCGAACTTGCCGAGCACGAGGTAGAGGAGGCCCGACTTGTGGAGCCGGGTGATCTGCGAGGCGAACTCGAACCGGTCGAGGATCTCACGTGCTTCGGGCGAGAAGCCGTGGATGTAGGCGCGCAGGTTGTCGGCGATGTGGTCGGGGTCGTTGAGGAGGGTCGGGATGTCGAACCGGCTCGTGTTCCAGAGCCCGTCCGTGTCGGTCATCTGGTCGAGGATCGGTGCGAAATTCTCGACCTTGCCCTGGAGCTGGGCGTGCCTGTCGAGCATCGCCTGCTTGACCGGCGCGAGCACGCAGTCGAACCGGCGAAGGACGGTGAGCGGGAGTACCACCTTCCCGTACTCCGACTGCTTGTAGTCGCCACGGAGCAGATCCGCGACCGACCAGATGAACGCCGCGTGATTCTTGATCGCCTCGCTGCTCCCGCTCACGCCGGCCATAGTGCCACGACGAGCGACAATCACGAATTGTGCCTGGCACAATTGGTGACTGGGAAGGCTTGTACAGCTCCGGCGGAGAGAACGTCAACCCCGCCGAAGCGAGAACGTCCTGTACCGGCTGCCTTCCGTGGAGAAGGCGGCGGTGATCGGCGTGCCGAGCGACCGCCAGGGGCAAGAGACCGGGTTGGCCGTGATTGCGCTGAAGGGAGGGCGAGTCGTTGGATCGCCGGAAGGTACAGGAGTACTGCACCTCGCCCAGTCCAAGATCAGTCGTCGCACGGTGCCACGCACGGATCGCTCCGGCCGACATGCGGCGTGCGAATTGGCATTACGCCTCTGGGTTCGAACAGCCCGCATCCGTAGGGTCAGAGGCGAGCGAGAGGAACAGGCCATGCTCCGGTACGCGTCCGCGCTGATCGCCTCCCTGATCTGCTCCTCGGGGGTGATCGCTTGCGGTGGAGCCAACCCAGGAGCGTCGCAAGACACCGACGCGCCAGAGTCGTCGACCACTGTCCCCGTGACGACCGCAGAGGTGCCTGCCACGACCGAACCTCCGCAGCCCACGGTTCCCACCCCAACGGCACCCACGACCACGGCCACGACGCCGGCGACGGCTGCCCAGCTCGTCGAGGAGGCGCTCTCGGCCTTCGACCAGGGCGATGCCGAGGAAGCGATCGCGAAAGCGACCCAAGCGATCGAACTGGAGCCCGACGACGAGCTCCTGGCGTGGGCACTCGTGAGTCGCGCCCTCGCGCACGAAGCTCTCGGCCAGTCGGGCCCAGCCGTCGAAGACGCCACGCACGCACTGGAACTAGCGCCGGCGGTCCCGCTCGCCGCCATGGCACTCGTCGTCCGCGCGAGTGCACACCTCGGAACGGGCCAATCCCAGGCCGCGATCGACGACGCGACCACTGCGATCGACCTCGAGCCCCCGAACACGGGAACGCTCGCAGGGGCCTACACCGTCCGCGCCGCTGCATACAACCTGCTGGGTCGCGGGGCGGATGCGATCGCTGACGCGACGGCGGCCGTAGAACTCGAGCCCGAGGACACAAGGGTCCTCGGTGAAGCCCTCCTCGAGCGCTCGGTCGCGTACTACCGCCTCGGCCGCCTCGAGGATGTGATAGCGGACACGACCACGGCGACCGATCTCGAGTACATCGACGTTGAAGTCCTCTTCTACGTGCACCTCATCCGGGCGTTGACCTTCGGGCAGATGGACCGGTTCGACGACGTCGTAGCGGACGCGACGGCCGCGCTCGACCTCGGCCCTTCGCCGAGTGCGGCGGCCCAGATCTACGGACTTCGGGCGGAAGCGTTCGCCGAGACGGGCCGGCTCGACGACGCAGCTGCCGATCTCGAGCTCGCGTTACTGGCCAGCCCGGATGTGGCGCCACAGGTTCAGCAGTTGCGTGATAAGTACGGTATCCCGGGACCCGAAGCGGCCGGCGATCAGGTCGCGCTGGCCGCTGGTGAGACACCGCTGCTCGCGCAGCAACTCGTCGATGTGGACGGATACAACTACGTCGACGTCAGGACCGAAGAGCTGGACTACCAACTGGCGCTCATCAACGACTACCAGACATACATCGTCGGCGCCGACCTCTTCGACGGTGCATCGTGGCATTCGGTGGTTGCTGACGACCCGTCGCAGAACACCGTCAGCGACATCGAGGTTGGTTTCCTCTTGCTGGTGCAGGGCACCGAACCCCTCGACCACGACCACTTCGTGGAGCACGTGAGGACGTTCTGGCTGAGCGGCGAACCGCTTGCAGAACTCGACATCGGCGGCGCGGACGTCCTCGTCTTCGAGAACCCGGACAAGCCGGACAGCCGGTACTTCTACACCTGGGTGATCAACGAAGTTGGCGGGGTGTTCGACGGTGCCGACCGCGAACCCCTCGAGCGCTGGCTCACCGCCTTCCTCGAGCAGCAGTGAGAACGAACGGCTACGGGGAAATCGTCATCGCGGTTCCGCCCAGCCGATCCGAGGCCGACGAAGCGTCTGACGCGTTTCGACGCGTACTCCGCGGGGGATTGCCGAGCGCCGGCAGGAGCTGGGCAGTTGGTTGTCAGATTCGGGCGACCACCAATGCTTCGTGAGCGCCTGACTTGAAGTGCTCACCGGCCGTCTCGTTGCTCAGCTCGGAGAAGCGGCGGATCAGCTCCTCGTAGAGATAGCCCATCTCCAGGTTGCTGACCCGGTCGGGGTGGAGGTCGATCTCGGCGAACTTGCCGAGTACCAGGTACAGCAGCCCCGCCTTGTGGAGCCGGGTGATCTGGGAGGCGAATTCGAACCGGTCGAGGATCTCCCGCGCCTCGGGCGAGAACCCGGCGATGTAGGCCCGCAGGTTGTCGCGGATGTTGTCGGGGTCGTCGAGCAACTTCGGGAGATCGAACCGGCTGATGTTCCACAGCCCATCGACATCGGTGAGCGCATCGAGGATCGGCCCGAAGTTCTCGACCTTGCCCTGCAGCTGGGCGTGGCGGGCGAGCATGTCTGCCTTGACCGATGCGAGCACGCAGTCGAACCGCCGCAGGACCGTCAGCGGCAGGACGACCTTCCCGTACTCCGACTGCTTGTAGTCACCCCGGAGGAGATCGGCCACCGACCAGATGAACGAAGCATGATTCTTGATGGTCTCGGTACTTCCCGCAGGCACGCCGGTCATGTTGCCACGCAGGTGGGTACGGACGGGCCGATCAGGCATGAGCCCTCTGGCGTTGTCCACAGCCTGGCGACCGCACCGGTGTGGGAGTAGCACGAAACTTGCAGCGAAGTTCCCTTACTACAACAAAAGTCCAGATTATGTTGTACTAACGTTGTCCTCGTGGACCCCACCCGATTCGTCGACGCGACCTATGGCGACGTCATCAAGACCCCGGGTCGCCACGGCTACTTCGCGTTCCGGCCGGCCCGAGTGCCCCGCAAGCTGCAGCTGACCGACCGGACGATCTCCTTGATGTCCGAAGCAGACCGAGCACTGGGCAGGCTCGCTGGAGCAGGACGGATCCTTCCGAACCCGCATCTACTGGTTCGGCCGTACCTCACCCGGGAGGCCCTGGCCAGCAACCGCATCGAAGGCACGCAGGCGTCCCTTTCTGACGTGTTCGATGTCGAGGCCGACGCCAGGGACGGGGATCAGCTCACCGAAGTCACGAACTACATCGCAGCGTTCGAGTTCGGTCGCGACCTGCTCGAGCGACTCCCTCTGTCGACCCGCTTCCTCTGCCAGGTGCACGACGTCCTTCTCACAGGCGTCCGCGGACAAGAACGCGATCCCGGACACCTCCGGCGGAGTCAGAACTGGATCGGATCCACCGACAACACACCCGACACCGCGCTCTTCGTCCCACCCACGATCGACGACCTCGGTGACGCGCTCAGCGACCTCGAGCGATTCATCCACGACGAACATGACCTCCCACCGCTGATCGCGACGGCGCTCGCCCACTACCAGTTCGAGACGATCCACCCTTTCCTCGACGGGAACGGGCGGCTGGGTCGTCTCCTCATCATCTTCTTGTTGATGGAACGCGAGCTGCTGCCGAGCCCTCTCCTCTACCTGAGCGGATTCTTCGAGTCGCACCGTTCCGACTACTACGACCGCCTCCAGGCAGTTCGAGAACGCGGCGCGATGCAGGAGTGGCTGCAATTCTTCTTGACGGCGGTCACCCACCAGGCCACCGATGCCGTGGATCGCGCAGAGCAACTTGTCGACCTGCGCGAGGAGTACCGGCAGCGGCTGGCAGGCCGTCGCGCGCGATTCCCGGAAGTCATCGACCTGGTGTTCGAGAACCCGATCATCACAGCGCAGCGCGTCGCCAAGGCCCTCGACATCACCGATGCCGGCGCCAAGAACCTCATTCGAGGACTTGCCGATGTCGACATCCTCATCGAGGGCGCTCCGACAAGCCGCCGAAAGAAGCGCTGGATCGGCACCGAGGTTCTTCAGATCCTCGACCCGGACTGATCACCCGAGTCGCGCACCCGCTCACAGGTCGGCACTCGACGGGCACCCGGTGCAAGCCTGTGGATCGACTTCCCGGCCCACGATCCTCGACGGCCGGCCGCCGCGCGAGCTGGCGCTCTGGCGGCGGCGAGCGAGCCGAGCGATCGTCGACCCACAGTCGCGGGAGATGGTCCCCGCAGGATTCATCGAGGTACTGCCATGACCCAGCCCGGACGCCCCGACTTCCTCATCGAGTTCGAGCTCGAGTGCGCGCTCGAACGGCGCGAGATCTACGCCAACCGACCGGGCCCGACGACATGATCAGCCGGTTCCAGGTCGACCAGAACCGTCGCGAAATCGAGCGCCTCACCGCTGAACTCGAGACCGCCCGCACCCAGCAGTGAGCTCGGGCACGTCCGTGCGAACACCGACTCGTTGAACGCCAGTTCGTCCATCGGCATCGCCGGAGGAGGCGACTGGCCGGCGGTGTCACAGCCCACGGGTACGATCGGCGACATGGACGTCGCGTACGACGAACGCAAGCTGACCGAGCTGATCGTCTACCTGGCCGACCGGCTCGCGGGCGACCGGGCGGGTGGCTCGACCAAGCTCAACAAGGTCCTGTTCTTCGCCGATTTCACGCACGTCCGTCGGCATCGTCGGTCCATCACCGGCTCCGAGTACCAGAAGCTCGACGTCGGACCAGCCCCGCGTCGCCTCGTCCCGATCCGAAACCGGCTGATCGCCGAGGGCGCCGCGGAGATCGTCAGCGAGGACTTCCTCGGCTACCAGCAGCATCGTCTCGTCGCGCGGCGACCGGCCGACCTCTCGGTCTTCGACCCCGACGAGCGCGCGACGATCGACGCTGTGCTCGAGGATCTCGCCGGCATGACGGCCAAGCAAGTCAGCGACCTGTCCCACGAGGAAGCCGCCTGGCGGTACACCGAGATGAACGCAACGATCCCGTACGAGATGGCGTTCATCCCCAGGGAACAGGTGGTGACGCCGACGGCTCGCCGGCTCGCAGCCGAGGTCGCCGAGCGCTACGGCCTCGCGCCCGCCCGCTGACGATCGTCGCCGCCGGTCATGTTCACGGTCCGCGTTGCCGATCGCGTGATGCAGAAGGCTCACGACCGGTTCGGCGAGGAACGCTCACCGACCGGTCGACCGAGTGAGTACGACTTCGTCTCGGGTCCGCTCGCAGCGGCGATCGATCGGTTCCGGTACTTCGACGACGTCCACGAGACGCTCGGGCCGAGCGTGCGAACGCTGATCGCCACCGACCCCTTCTTCGGCGCGGTCGTCTTCGTCGGCGTGCTCATCGAACCCGACGTGGTGGAGATCGCCGACTTCGACGACGATCCCGACTATTGGTCGATCGTCGACCCGCTCACCTGAGGCGCTTCGGCCCGCACCCAGCCCACCGCGGCCAACGAGCCGAGCAGGAAGTCGAGCATCTCGCCCGACGCCGGAGGCAGGTGGCCGCTGAGCACCATCGTGGGTTCGAGGCGTCGGATGCCGTCGAGGGTCACCGCATACGCGTCGCGGTCGACATCGTGCAGCCACGGTGAGTCGATGGTGGCCCACCGGACCTGCCCCTCCCGAAGCACCTCGCGGTCGATGTCATCGGCGCGTTCGGGCAGCTCGGGAAGGACGGCGCCGAAGGCGTCGGAGCTGAACAGGACGCCGGTGCGGTCGTCGCGGAAGCCGGTCGACACCGGGTTGTCGTAGGCCGGCGGCCTGAACGCCGTGAGGGTCCGGTCGGCCAGATGGATCTGCTCGCCGGGGTTCACGAAGTTGACCCGGTCGGGCGGCAACGGCGCAGTCAGGTTCAGGATGCCCATCCCGAAGAAGGTCGTGATCACGCGCAGGTCTGGGGCCTCGTCGAGGAGCTGCGGGATGGCGCCGATGTGGTCGGGATCGGTGTGACTCAGCCACAACCACCGCAGGTCGGCCGGGTCGATGACCGTGCGCAGTGCGGCCATGAAGTCGTCGCGATCGACGACGGTGCCCGCCTCCACGAGGATCGGCTCGGCGCCGTGCAGCACATAGGCGTTGACGGTGAGGTTGCCGAAGCCGCCGATCTCGAGGTCGGTCGAGATCCGGTCGATTCCGGGCGCGACGGGAGCAGCAGTCGTCATGGTTGGCCCTCCTTCGGGCGGTGGTTCGGATCGCCGATCGCTCGGCGGAACGGGCTGCCGTCAGCTGCTCGACGACGACGCCTCGGCGGCGGACTTGAGCTGTGCGAGGGTGCCCGCCATCGACTCGCGCAGCTCGCGGGCTCGGTTGGTGGGCACGTCGACGATGCGAGCCCACGTGGGGATCCAGTCCACGCGATACGACTCGCGCACCAGGGTTCCGCCATCGACCGGTTCGAGCTCGTAGCGCCACAGCACGCCTTCGCGGCCGCCCTCGGCCGTCGAGAACGCGAACTCCTCGCCGCGGTTCGCGGTCCGGACGGTGCCGGGCCGCGACCACTTCATCAGCCCGAACGGCCCACCGACGTTGTGGCCGACGAACGTGGCGCCGACCTCGGGCCCGGCGCTGTCGCCGGTCCACTCGACGGCGGTGCACTCGGGGCTCCACTCGCCCATCCGGGGCAGGTCGGCGACGAGGTCGTAGATCTGCTCCGCCGGGGCGTCGATGACGATCTCGGCGCGGTCGGTGCGCAACCACCACCGGGTGCTCGGCTTGCTGGTCATCTCACTGGTCATGACGGCGACCTCCCCTGACTCGGGAACGATGGATGTCTCTGCAGCCTTCATGTAGCTAAAGCTAATGACTATAGCTTTAGCTGTCAAGAGGAACTCTTGCTATACTCCGGTGCATGACGAGCGCACCCGACCGGCGCCAACGCCGGCGCGAGGAGACGATCGACGAGATCATCAGTATCGCGGTCGACGTCATGAACGAGGAAGGCGTCAACGGCCTGAGCCTCTCCGAAGTGGCCAGACGGCTCGGCGTGAAGCCACCCTCGCTCTACAAGTACTTCGACTCCCTGCACGCCCTCTACGACACGATCTTCCAACGCGGCCAGGCCGAACACCTCGAGATCGTGCGGGCCGCGATGGCCGACGCACGACCCGGGCTCGACGCCCTCCGGAGCGGCCTCGACGCCAGCGGCCGATGGTGCCTCGAGAACCAGGCCGTCGCCCAGCTCCTCTTCTGGCGCCCCGTCCCCAGCTTCGAGCCGAGCCCGGAGTCGTTCGAGCCGAGCCAGGAGATGGTCAGCCTGCAACGGCGAGCGCTCGCCGACGCCGTGTCCGCCGGCGAGCTGGGCGCCGGCGCCGACAGCGACGAGGCAGTCTTCGTCGGGTCGACGTTCATCACCGGTGTCCTCAGCCAAGCGCTCGCCAACGAACCCGCCCTGCCGTGGGGGCAAGGGCGGTTCACCCCGCTCTTCCCCAAGCTCATCGACCTCCTGCCCGCCCTGTACCCACCGCGCTGAAAGGGCCGCGGACGCAGTGAGATCTGGTTCGCCGCCACGCCCTCACCACCCTCTCCCGGGCCCCGCATGACCCAGGCCGGCAGGGCGCTGCAGTCCGCCACCGGTTGCTGACTCGGCGCATATATCTCCGTCACACCCTCGGAGCACGGTCGCCCCTACCGACTTCCCCTCGATCAGCCGATCGAGGAGAATGACATGGCGGTCGACGATCGCACCCGACTCAACCTGCACCGCAAGCTCGAGGCGGTGCTCGGACACGACGACGCGGACACCCTGATGGCCCACCTTCCACCAGTGACATGGCAAGACGTCGCCACCAAGGCCGACGTGGAAGCCGCGTGCGACCGTCTCGGCGACCGGCTGCGCGCCGAGTTCTCGCAGGCGATGGAACGCCAGATCCGCTGGATGGTCACGTTCAACACCGGGCTGGTCGCGCTGGCGCTGGCCGCCGCCCGCCTGCTGTTCTGACGTCTGACCTCTCTGACGCGCAGGCCGATCACGCGGCGTCAGCCGTCGTAGGACTCGACCCAGACCTGTTCGGCGTCGGCGAAGCCCACCACGCCGCGGGTCGGGTGGACCGCCGCCCTGGTCGCCGGCGGGTCGGGCCCAGGCGCTCACCGCTGTCGACGTATGTCTGACACAACTCGCGGTTCGGCTCGGCTCTCAACCTGTGCGGGCTCGTTCGCTCGGGTCGTCCGACCCTGTGCTGAGGCGACCGCTGGTCGGACACTGGGGGTGAGAGGGGTGTGCGATGTCACGTTCCTTGGTCGCCGTCGCGCTGCTCGCAGTCGTGTCGCTGTCCGCAGGCGGCTGCGCGTCGGGCGACGACGCGTCGCCGGGCCGTCCGACGACACCGACCTCGGTCCCGACGACGACTGAGCCGCCGGTTCCCGCGGCCACGACGACCCAACCCGCGGCCACGAGCCCGGCCACGACCCCCGGTGCGACGACGACCGTCGTCGCAGCGCCCACCACGCTTCCGCCGACGGCCGCTCCCACCGGCGTGTCGTTCATCGTCGTCGACGACGCCGGCGTGACTCGCGACGGGCAGCTCGTCGTGCCGGGCCCGGTCGTGTGGGCCGACGACGACGAGATGGGCGGCGTCGTGTACCTCCCCGCCGGCGATCACGCCACGATCCGGTGGCTCCCCGCCGGCGCCGACCAGCCGATCGACACCGGACTCCGGTCCGGGATGGTCGGCATGACATCGACCCAGCCGGCGCTCGTCACGTCCGGCGACGCCCCGACCGCGGGCCAGTGCGGCGGCATCGTCAGCGACGGTGAGGTCCACGCGATCAACGCCCGCCCGCTCGACGCGAGCACCGGGATCGGCTCGCCCGAGCTCGTCACATGCGCCCAGGAGGGCGCCGACGACTGGTACGCCACCGTGTCGTACCGGAACGGCCACCTCCTTCGAGTCAACTCCTACGCAGCAGCGTGGAAGTACACCGACGACGAGATCGCCCTCACCGGACCGGACGGCGAGCGGATCGAGCTGCCGGCGACCACCTTCGGCCACTGGATCAGCTGGTCCGAGCAGCAGCGCGAGCTCGACGCCGAACTGTCGCCAGACGCCACGCTCATCGCCGTGCGGCAACGGCTCGACAACCGCTGGAGCAACGGGCCGGACCCCGAGACCGGCGAGATCGACGAGGAGGAGTGGGAGCGGCTGACCGCGGTGATCCCCTCCACGATCCGCGTCGTCGCGCTCGCGACAGGGACGATTCGCTACGAGACCCAGGTGCCCTACGGCGTCGAGCTCGGTGACTTCGACGGGCGCCACCTCGTCCTGATCGACGGCGGGCGGTCGACGATCGTCGACACGCTGGGCGACAGCCCACCCGCCACCGTCGACGGCACCGTCGTGTTCGCCCGACCCGCCGCCGACTGGACAGGGACCATCCTCCCAACACCAACGCCGGTCACCGTCCGTCGCGGCGACGCCGGGGCATGGGTCAGCCACCTCCAGCTCCGCCTCCTGGTGCACGACCCGGCCGCGGGCCCCACCGTCGACGGTCGCTTCGGGCCGGCCACCGACGCCGCGGTCCGTGAGTTCCAGCGCAGGCACGGCCTCGAGCCCGACGGCATCGCCGGCCCGAGCACCTGGGCCGCGCTCCTGAACGCTCCCGGCGAACTCCCGATCCTGCTCGTCGACGGCATCGCCGACATCGATGTCGGGACACCCGCCGACGAGGCGGTCGCCGCGCTCGTCCGACTGCTCGGCGCCCCGAGCCGCGACGTCACCGTCGACCTCGAGGGCGAGTGCGTCGAGGGCTCCGACTGGATCGCTTGCACCAGCGTGTACGTGATCGCCGACGGCCGAATCCTCACGTGGGAGCGGCTCGGTCTCGACGTCCTGCTCACCGATCGCGACCCCGCCGCGCCGACCGTCGCTACAGCGCTCCATCTCGGCGGTTGGCGGCTCCGCGCCGGCACGAGTACGACGACCGGCCCAGTGCTCGCGACGACCGACGGGCTGCACATCGGGTCGCCGTTCAGCGACGTCCGCCGCGCCCACCCCGACCTCGAGCTGTACCTCAACGAGGGCGTGTACGACACGTTCACGATGTATCCCGACGGTCGACTCGTCGGGGAGCTCGGCCTCACGTGGAGCGAGCAGGTGCGGATGGTCCAGCAGGCTCTCGCCGCCCGTGGCGCCGACATCGCCGTCGACGGCGAGCTCGACCCGGCCACGTTCGCGGCGTGGGACGCCTTCGTCACCGCGCAGGGCCTCACCGGCGAGACCGGCTTCCCCTCGATCACCGTCCTGACCGCGCTCGGCATCACGTTCGACGACGTCCCGGTGACCGAGCTCTGGTCAGCCTGAGTGGACGACACAGCGTCGGCCTTCTCGACGCGGCTCTCGGGACAGGACGACACCGTCGCACCAAATGGCGCGCCCTCGAAGCCGTCATCACGACCAGGACCGATGGTTGCGAGGCTCAGGCGAGTTGACGCAGCACGGCGACCCGGAACGGTTCGGCAACCATGTCGAGGAGCGGCGCATAGGTACCTGACGCGGCGGCGTCCCGCATGTGGGCGTCCCGGGCTTCGGACGAATCCCACTCGGCGATCTCCACGAGCACGTCAGGGTCGTCGAGCTTCTCGTATCGGTGGCTGCCGAGGAATCCAGGCAGGTCCGAACCATGAACCGCGAGCATCCGCTCGAAGACGGTCCGGAGCTCATCGCGCCGACCCGGGTGCGCCTTGAGCTCCACGATCACCTTGATGGTCATACGCATCGTCCTCTCGAGCCGCCCGCCGCGAGAGATCCTGTCATGCGCGATCGTCACCGCGTACACAAGGGCGCCGAGCGCCGGCACGTGACGGATCTCACTTGAACGGGTCGACCGGGCCTTCAATACTGATTGATGCGGCCCACAGGCGGGGACGGGTTCCCGGGTCGCTCTACCGAAAGGGGAAGACCCATGGAAGCACCAGGTACTCGCGGCAACGACGATGCTCGGCGGAGCAAGCGCAGTCGAGGCGGAACGATCCTGAAGAAGCTGTCGGCGGTCGCGGCGGCGCTTGCGGTGTCGGCGTTCGGCGCAGCACCGGTCTCGGCGGACAATCCCGAGCCGTTCGACGACTCGTTCAGCTTCCCCGACATCAACCCGTGCACCAACGAACTGTTCTTCGTCACGATCGACGTCGTCGTCTCGATCCACTTCCACAAGAACAACTTCGTGCTCAACATCGAGCGATCGGGCACCACGAGTGACGGCTTCGTGATGCACAACGGAGTCGAGACCCAGCACTTCAACACGGTGAATGCAGTTGCCGGGTTCCAGTTCAAGGACATGTGGGTCAACCCGGAGACCGGCCAGAGGTTCCACGTCCGAGGCACCTCCAACGTGATCCTCGGTGACGGTCCCGATGCGCCACCGACCGAGGTCAAGGTCGACAACTTCTCGCTCCGCTGCGTTCGGAGCTGATCGACGCGGGGCCGGCGACCTTCCCGGCGCGGTTCGCTTCACTGCGGCCGCGCCGGGAACGCAAGGCGACTGAAGGTCGGCATCCCACCGAACACCAGTTCGGAACTCTGTGACACCCCCTCGTCATGATGGGGGTATGGATCTCGCAGCCGTCATCTCACAGGTGGAGCACGTCGCCGACGTGCGTGCCGATGGCGCTGCGTCGACCGAACGGCTCGAGGTGGCACTGCGTGGCGTCGGCCGGCTGGAGGCCTGGCTGGCGGGCACGAAGGCAGCGCTCACCTCCCAGCTGGCCGCGCAGGTGTCGTTCCCCGAGAAGACGATCGCCGACTGCACGCGTGGCTCGACCCGAGATGCGATCAACGACAAGGCTCGGGCCGACACGCTCGACGCGGCGCCGTCGCTGGCCGACGCGCTCGACTCGGCTCAGGTCACGGCCGGCCACGTCGACGAGGTCACCAAGGCCACCAAGTCGCTCGACGCCGACCAACGCCAGGAGCTGCTCGACCGGCTCGATCGCGGTCTGCTCGACGTGGCCGCCGGCGCGACGGTGGCCGAGTGGCGGCGCCGGCTGGCGATGGAGGTCAAGAACATCCGGCGCGACGACGGCCTCGACCGCTTGGAGCGTCAGCAGCGGGCGACCTCGCTGCGGAGTTGGACCGATGGCGAGGGCATGTGGTGCCTGTCCGGTCGCTTCGACCCGCTCACCGGCGTCAAGCTGTCGGCGGCGATCGACGCCGCCACCAACGCGCTGTTCGCCGAGCAGACACCGCGCACCTGCCCCAGCGACCCGATCGAGCGGCAGCGTCATCTCAACGCGCTGGCCCTCGCCCGGCTGCTCGAGGGCGATGTCGGCGGCGGGCGCTCCGGACGCCCCGAGTACGTCGTGGTCGTCGACAGCTCCCAGCCCGACGGCGCCGGCGGCCCGGCGGTCGACTGGGGCATCCCCGTCGAGGTCCCACATCGTGTCCTCGCCGACCTGATGGGCGATGGCGCGATGCACGTGGTCGTCGTGCGCAACGGGGTCGTGCTCCACGCCCCCGGCGAGCTGAACCTCGGCCGCACCACGCGGTTGGCGAATCGTGCCCAGCGCCGGGCACTGCGGGCGCTCTACGCCGCGTGCGCGATCCCCGGCTGCTCGGTGCGCTACGACCGCTGCAAGCTCCACCACATCATCTGGTGGCGCCACGGCGGGCGCACCGACCTCGGCAACCTCCTGCCCGTCTGCACCCACCACCACACCAAGATCCACGACGCCGGCTGGGGCATCACGCTCGGCGCCAACCGCGAGCTCACCATCCGCTTTCCCGACGGCACCATCCACAACACCGGCCCACCCACCCGCCGGGCGGCGTGACCCGCCGCCCGCTCCTTGACAACCGACTCATCCGCTGATCGGCGCCGCCGTGGGCCGCCGCGGCGCCACCAGCGCTCGCGCGCTCGAGCGCTCGATCGGGCCTCGGACAGGGCTCGGTCAGGGCTCGGCCCGGCGCTGCTGCTCGGCGTCGTCCCAGGCGGCGAGTGGCTGGTAGGTCGGCACCCAGCCGAGGCCCTTGGTGGCGTCCGACGAGATCACCTGCTGCGACGTCACCACCTCGACCACGGCCGGAGCGTTCGCCAGCGCCCGGCGAAGGGCATCGCCCAGATCGGCCGGATCCTCGACGCGCTCGCCGTGCGCGCCCAACGCCCTCGCCATCGCCGCGTAGTCCGAGTCGCGCAGCAGCGTGCCGACCACCCGGCCGCCGTAGTTGATCTCCTGGTCGAACCGCTCGATGTTCCAGGCCTCGTTGTTCGACACCACGAACACCGCCCGGCAGCCGTGGCGCACCGCGGTGTCGATCTCCATCGCGTTGATGCCGTAGGCGCCGTCGCCGGTCACGCAGATCACCTGCCGGTCAGGGAACGCGAGTGCCGCCGCATTGGCGAACGGCACCCCGACCCCGAGACAACCGAACGCACCGGCGTCGAGGTACGTCGTCGTGTCGAGCCCGATCCGGGCGAAGCTCAGGAAGTCGCCGCCGTCGGCGACGCCGATGTAGTCAGGTGCCGCGACCTCGCGGATCGCGTCGAACACCGCGGCCGGGTGGATACGACCGTCCTCCCCGATCTGCGGACCGGAGCGAGCGGCGCCGGCGGCGATCCGGTCACGATGCTTCGAACGGAGCCCCTCGATCCACCCCTCGTCGAGCTCGCCCGGGTCGGTGCCGAGCGCGTCGGCGATCGCATCGAGCGCCGGACCGACCGAGGCGAGCAGCTCGGGTTCGCCGCGACGGTTGTCGACGAGCTCGCCGGGCGTGTCGGCGATGCGCACGAAGCGGGCGTCGACGAACACCGCCGGCGAGCCGTAGCCCAGCTGATAGTCGAGCTTGCGGCCGAGCGTGATCACGAGATCGGCCTGGGTCATCGCCGCCGCCCGCACCGCACCCACCACCGCCGGGTGGTCGGCGGGCACCAGCCCGCGGCTCTCCTGGGTGTCGAGGTACACCGCACCCGACGCGTCGAGGAACCGCACGAGCTCGGCGGAGCACCCGCGGGCACCACGCCCCGAGATCACCAGCGGCCGGCTGGCGTCTCGGATCGCGGCCGCAGCCGCGGCCACGCCCGCGGGGTCGGGCAGCATCCGACGCCGCGGCTTGGGCCCCACCCACTCGTCGAGCACCAGGCCCGGCGGCACCGTGACCCGCAGCACATCGGTCGGGAACTCGATGTACGACGGCCCCGGCTCGCCACGGTCGCCGAACGCCGCAGCGATCGCCTCGTCGAGCTCGCGCGCCGCCTGCTCGGGCACTCGCGCCGTGCGCGAGTAGCGCGTGATCGGATCCATGATCGCGACATGGGCGATGTCCTGGAGCGGACCCATGTTCACCTGCGGCCGCGGCGGGCAGCCGCCGATCAGCAGCAACGGCACCCGGGCCAGGTGGGCGTTGGCGATGCCCGTCACGCAGTTCGTGACGCCCGGGCCCGCCGTGGCCATGCACACCCCGAGCTCCCCGGTCAGCTCGGCGTGGGCGTGCGCCATGTGGACCGCCGCCTGCTCGTGCCGCACGTCGACGATCTCGACCCCGTGCCGCGCGAGGAAGTCCCAGATCGGCTGGATGTGACCACCCTGCAGGCCGAACACCCGCCTCACGCCGCGCTGCACGAGCGAGCGCGCGATCCACGCCGCGACGCTGTGCTCGTCGACGTTGAGGTCCTCGGGAACCGTCGGGTCGGGGTTCTTGATCATGTCGCCTCCCGCGTCGGGTCGTACATCTCGCGCAGGCGCCGGTGGAGGATCTTGCCGGTCGCGTTGCGGGGCATCTCGTCGTGGGCCAGCAGGACGAACTCGCGCGGTCGCTTGTACCCCGCCAGGTGATCGGCCGCCCAGGTCGCGAGCGCCTCCTCGGTCAGGGTCGAACCCGACCGCGGCACCACCGCGGCGACGACCCGCTCGCTCCACTTCGCATCGCTCACCCCGAACACCGCCACGTCGCCGACGTCGGGATGGCCCGCCAACACCTGCTCGACCTCCGACGGGTAGATGTTCTCGCCGCCCGAGATGATGAGGTTGTTCTTGCGGTCGACGAGCTCGATGAACCCGTCGGCGTTGCGGCGGGCGATGTCGCCCACGCTGATGTACCTGCCGCGGGTCGCCTCCCGGGTCTTGTCCGGCAGGTTCCAGTACCCGTCGAACTGCTGCGGGCTCGAGCTGAACAGCTCGCCCGGCTCACCGTCGGGCACCTCGTTCCCCTCGGAGTCGAGCAGCCGGATCGGCGCCGACCCGACCACCTCCCGGCCGACCGAACCCAAGTGGTCGAACTGCTCGTCGGGGTGGAGCATCGTCACCCACCCCGCCTCGGTCGACCCGT
This sequence comes from Ilumatobacter sp., assembly GCA_041596155.1. GTDB lineage: Bacteria > Actinomycetota > Acidimicrobiia > Acidimicrobiales > Ilumatobacteraceae > Ilumatobacter. The sequence goes on from JBFHJC010000011.1 coordinate 15,772, forward strand.
ACAGCTCGTACAGCCCGGAGCTCGGGAACATCTCCATGATCCGACGCTTGGTCTCGACGAACGCGGTCGCCGACGACACGAGCAGCTTCTCGATCGACGACGTGTCCGGACGCCTCACCTCCGGCACCTCCAGCAGCATCGCGTAGTGGGTCGGCACGAGCGACGAGAACGTGGCGCGGCCGAGCTCGGCCAGGCACAGCTCGGGGTCGAAGCTCGCCCGCGAGAACACGGTCACGGCGCCCCCGCAGTACAGGAAGCTCGTGAAGAAGTACAGCGAGTTGGCGTGGCACATCGGCATCACGAGCAGCGCCACGTCGTGGCGGTGCAACCGGAACTCGATGCCGGTGGCGAACGCCAGCATCGCGAGGCCGCGGTGGCTCCGGATCACCCCCTTCGGGTTGCCGGTCGTGCCCGACGTGTACATCAGGCACCACGTGTCGTCGGGGTCGACGACCACCGCCGGCTCCGCGGCGGCACCCCCGGCGAGCAGTTCCTCGTACCCCCGATACCCGGCCGGCGTCGCGTCCCCGATGTGCACGAACCGGTCGGCCGGCACGTCGAGGTCGTCACGCACCGTCTCGATCGTCGCGAGCAGGGCGTCCTCGACGATCACCGCGGCGGCGCCACAGTCGCGGACGATGTAGGCGACCTCCGGGCCGGTCAGGCGGAAGTTGACCGGCACCGCCACGAGCCCGGCCTTCGCGACCGCCGTGTAGATCTCGGCCCACTCCAACCGGTTGTACGCCAGGACCGCGACCCGGTCGCCCTTCGCGAGACCCAGCCCGACCAGCGCGTTGCCCAGACGGCACGCGCGCTCGTTCCACTCGCGGAAGGTGAGCGACCGCTCGAGATCGCGCGCTCCGTTCGCATCGGGGCGGAGCCGGGCGTGCGTCGCCAGCATCTCGCCCGCGGTGAGCAGAACCGACTCGCTGGACCCGTTCGGCACGCCGATCATGTTGGCACGCACTTGCGGTTCGGTGTCAGCCCACGTCGACGGACCGGAGGCGGCCCGTGCGCTGGATCTCCTCGACGTGGGCGTCGGACACCTCCGCGACGGAGAGCCCTCGTCCGGGCCTCGCTGAGCTGCTGGCGTCCGGCCGTCAGGTTCGCGCCGGCTGGTTGCCCCAGAAGTAGAGGTGCTCGCCGCTCAGCGTGCCCGTCGTCCACGAGTCGAAGTCGTCGGGTGTCATCGTCGCCCACGGTGGCGTGTCTTCGACCTGATCGCGCCCGATCCGGCGTCCGAGGTCGACGAGCGAGCGGCCGCTGGCCACCCGATCGTGGTCGTACTCGGCCAGCATCGGCTCCCACTCGTCGTGGCGCTCACCGAGCACCTCGAGGCAGCGGGCGTCCTGCATCGCCTTCGTCGCACCGCTGCCGGTGTGGGGACGCGTCACCGTGCCGGCGTCACCGATCAGCACCACCCGTCCGTCGACGTAGGTGTCGACGAGCTGGTCGTAGATGGGCTGGATCGAGACCTCGTCGCGCGGGCTCGCGAACAGCGGCCGCAGCTCGGTCGGGAAGTCACGCTCGAGGAGCCCCTGCAGCTCGCCGTACCACTCTTCGGTGACCGCGCCGGGCGGGATCGACGTCGGCTCGGTGATCTCGAGACCGTCCGGCGAGGGTGCGTAGATCGCCCAGTTGATCCGACGCCGGCCGGGCTGGTCGCCGCCGTCGACGAAGTCGGGGATCGGGTACATCACGCCGTGGCCACCGTCGAAGCAGACCGTCAGCCAGGCGCCGGCGGCGTCGAGCCGGTCGATCGCCGTGCGGTCCGTGAGCTCGGCCTCGGGGAAGTTACCCCGCCACAGCACGTAGCCGGCGTAGCTCGGAACCGCGCCCGGCACGATCGCGGAGCGCACCCGCGACCGGTACCCGTCGGCGCCGAGCACGAGGTCGAAACGGCGCACCGTTCCATCCGCGAACGTGATCGAGGCTCCGGCGGCGCCACCGCTCCGGTCGAGGCCCGTCACCTTCGCGCCATCGTGGTAGCGATCGTCGGGCACGTTGGCGCGCAGCGAGCGCCACAGCACCCCCCAGTTGCTCATCGCCCCCGCCGACGGCTGCTCCCAGAGCAGGTGCCCGGTCCGGTGGTCCTGGTCGCCGTCGCCGAGATGCACCCAGTGGCGTGACGTCGGCCGGCAGATCGGATAGTCCGCGGGAAGGTAGCCGGTCGCGATCAGCTCGTCTCGGAGGGCGAGTGGGATCGCGATCCCCGAGCCGCGGTCGCGCAGCTCGCCGCTCGACCGTTCGAACACCTCGACCTCGCATCCGAGGCGAGCCAGCGCCGTCGCCGCCGCGCACCCGGCGATGCTGCCGCCCACGATTCCGACCGTGCTGCCGGCGATCCTCATCTTGCGCCCCCGATCTCTACGCCGTACAGTTATTTGTACACCGTAGAGTTCAAACGGTCAACCCCTCCGATCGAACCGAGGTCCGATGCCAGCGACGAGCCGAACCACGACAACCACGCCTCCGACGCGCCGGCGCCGCGACCTCTCGCTCGACGAGATCGTCGACCGGGCGATCGACCTCCTCCGGGACGGTGGCGAGGCCGCGCTGAGCATGCGACGCGTCGCCGACGCCTGCGGCGTGACCCCGATGGCGATCTACCACCACGTCGGCAACAAGGAGGGGTTGCTGAACCTCACCGTCGACCGCGTGATCGGGGCGATCCTGCCCGACGCCGAACCCGACACCCCGTGGCGCACCCGCCTCGTCGAGTTCGGCTGCGCGTTCCGCCGGGCCCTCCTCGACCACCCGGGCGTCGGCGCCGTGTTCGTGCGCCGCCCGATCATCGGCCCCGGGTTCGCCCGCACGACCGAGCTGATCTTCGAGACGCTGGCTCGCGGCGGGATCACCGGCGCAGCGGCTGCCGAGGCAGCCGACGCGTTCGTGCTCGTCACGATGGGCTCGGTCGCCAACGACCTGTCGCGCCCGCCCGACGTCCGCGAGCGACTGCTCGGCCAGGTCCCCGACGCCGAGACCCCACGCATGATCGGCCAGATCGACGCCTACGCCCACCGCGACGGCGAGGCCCGCTACCGCCGCGCCCTCGAGTGGATGCTCGACGGCGTCGAACGCGCCGCGCGCTGACCAGCGTCGATGGGCCGTGCGCGGCCGGAACCCGAGCTGCGCTCGGCGGGCGGGCCCGTGGTGCGAACCCACCCGCCACCCAGTGCGTGCGAACCGGTCGGGTGACCGGCTCACCTCTCTCGTCCCCGGCTCGAACCGGGTGCGGACACACCAGGAGAAGTTGTCCGGAACCGGGCCGACGTGGGCACATGGTGGTGAGGGCATGAGCACATGAGTCACGACGATCACTGGTTCGAGGAGCTGTTCGACCGCCACCGGCCCGCCGTCGCTGCCTACTGCGCCCGCCGGGTGGGGTCCGCGGACGCCGCCGACGCGGTGGCCCAGACCTTCACGACCGCCTGGCGCCGCCGCGACGACGTGCCCGACGGCGACGCCGCGATCCGTTGGCTGTACGGCGTGGCCCGCAACGTGCTCTCCCACCAGTTCCGCAGCAGCACGCGCAGCCGGCGTCTCGCCGAGAAGGTGGGAGCGCAACGCCGAGTCGCGCCACCCGATCCCGAGACGGCAGCCGTCCAGCACGACGACCGCCAACGGGTGCGTCAGGCGGTCATGGCCCTTCGACCGAACGATCGGGAGGTGCTGCTGCTCGCGGCGTGGGAGGGTCTCTCACACGCCGAGATCGCGGACATGATCGACTGCTCGGTCGCAGCGGTCGACAAACGCGTCGCCCGTGCCAAGCGCCGCCTCGCGGCTCGCTTCGAACGGCTGGCCGACGGCGACAGCGGCGGCGATCGACGCTCCCCGACGACCGCCACCCAGCTCGAGACCCACCCAGGTCCGACCAGTTCCCCAGTGCGTGCCCCGAGAGGAGGTGGTGCAACGTGAATCCCGACGACGTCTTCTCCCTGCTCGTCGACGCCGACCCATGGCCCGACCTCGAGGCGGCCGACGCCGCGGTGCTCCCCCGCACGACCTCCGTGTCCGAATGGAGCACACAGATGCGCACCATCGAACCCGACGTCCAGCTGACGCCGGAAGAACCACCGACCCGCCGACCCCGCACGCAGCTGCTCGCCGCCGCCGCCGTGGTGGTCGGCCTCGCCATCGTCGTCGCCGCGTTCGTCATCCGTGACGACGCCGACCCGCCCGTCCCTGCAGATGAACCGCCCCCGTCCCTGCCGACACGGGAGGAGCGCGCCGTCGCCACCGCCGAGGCGTTCTACGCCGCCGTCGCCGCCGGCGACATCGACACCGTGATGGCGATGACCGATCCGGACTTCGCGAACCTCGAGGCGGACCGCGCGATGTGGGAGATGAACGCCGTGGCGAGCGCGAGCGACGCCAACTTCACGGTCACCGGATGCACCGTCGTCGACACGGCGTCCGCGTACGTCGAGGTCGACTGTGCCGCCACCGCCGACAGCTCGACCTGGCAGGCGGTCGGCATCACCGAGATCATCGCCCCGTTGCGGGTGTTCGACGACCAGCTGACCGATTGGCTCCCGTTCCGCGGCGCCGACGTCGGGCCGGCGGTGCAGGCGACGGCCGAGTACCTCCGGGAGTTCCGTCCGGACGACTACGCCGCGGTCTGCGAACCGATCGGGTACGACCCCGCGACGATCGTCTCCGCCGGCGGACTGGCGCTGACGCCCGAGTGCGCCGAGCTGTTCGTGCCGCTCGACGACGACATCGCCCAGTGGATCCTCGACGGCCGCCCCGGCGCGTGACGAATCCTGCGGGCGCCGAGTGGGCGTCCGTCGAGCGTGCGCCTGCCGAACCGCGGCGTCGGCGCCGAGCACCCGGTCGAGACCCCACCTCGCGATCGGCCGCTCGGTACGGGTGACGAACCGCAGCACGGTCCCGGGCGGACGCCAGCCCGGAGCTCGAGGGCGGCCGCTGCCGACTGGCCCGACGACGGTCGCGACCCGTCGTGACGCACTTCCCGGGGTTCGGTACGATCTCGCCACGAACGTGCGGCAGGAGCCCCAAGGCGCGCCGTCGCCAGTCGACGCCGGTTGGAGCGCGCTCGAACGAGGCGACTGGCAAGCGGCCAAGCGTTCTCTGTCGCGAGCGACCGATGGGTCGGACGATCCGCGCGCCTTCGAAGGCCTCGCCTGGGCCCTGTGGTGGTGCAACGACGACGCGGTGTTCGACGCTCGCGAGCGCGCCTACCTGCTCTACCGCAATCGGGGCGAGCCGGCCGCCGCAGCGCGCATGGCGATCTGGCTCGGCAGCGATCACCACGACTTCCGGGCCGAGCACGCCGTCGCCAACGGCTGGTACCAACGTGCCCGACGACTGCTCGCCGACGAACCGACCTGCGCCGAGCACGGCTGGCTGGCGTTCCAAGAAGGCGCGTACGCGCTTGAGCTCGACGAAGCCACCGGCACCGCCCGGGCGCGCGCCGCTGACGTCGCGACGATCGCCCGCGAGCTCGACCACGGTGATCTCGGGTTCCTGGCGCTCGCGCTCGACGGGCTCGCGCTGGTGACCGAGGGGGCGGTCGACGACGGGATGCGACGGCTCGACGAGGTCGGCGTCGCCGCGACGACCGGCGAATTCCACGATCGTGTCGCCAACTCGTGGTCGCTGTGCTACCTCATCTATGCCTGCGAACGGGTCCACGACTTCGATCGCGCATCCCAGTGGTGCGCCCGGATGCGCGACCTCGCCACCCGCAACGTGTTCGAGCTCGGCATGGGCGTGTGCCGGGCCCACTACGGCGGCGTGCTCGTGGTGCACGGCCGCTGGGAGCACGCCGAGATCGAACTGGTCGCAGCCGGCGAGGCGCTGGCACGAAGCCGGCCGCTCGCGGTGGCCGAGTCGGCGGTCCGGCTCGCCGAGCTCCGCCGCCGACAGGGCCGCGTCGACGAAGCCGCCACCGTCTTCGAGGAGACGATCCCACATCCGCTCGCGGTGGTCGGCCTGGCGCGCATCGAGCTCGACCGAGGCAACCCCGCCCGCGCCGTCGAGATGCTCGACGACCTGATGGCGACCATCCCGCGGACGAGCGTGACACAGCGGACGGACGCACTCGAGCTGCTCGCCCGAGGGCGCGGCGCGATCGGCGACGCGGCGGGCGCCACCACGGCGGCGGACGAACTGCGATCGATCGCGTCGATCGTGCGCACCGGGCCGGTGCGGGCGATGGCGGCGGCAGCGAGCGCGGCCGCGTTCGAAGCCGCCGACGATCTCGGTATGGCGCGCCGAAACATGGAGGAAGCCGTCGAGCTGTTCGAGCGCAGCGGGCTTCAGTACGAGTCCGACTGCGCCCGGATCGAGCTCGCCCGGATCCTGTCGCGACTCGACCGCTCCGCCGACGCCGATCGCCACGCCAGCCGAGCCGAACGCCGACTGCTGGCGCTGGGCGCGCTGTACGCCGCGCAACGCGCCGCCGACATCGTGCGGGCGGGCGCGGCAACCGGCAACTCGCCGCTGGCCGTCCTGAGCCCGCGCGAATGCGAGGTGATCACGCTCCTCGCCGAAGGTCTCACCGACCGCGAGATCGCCGAGCGGCTTCACATCAGCGGGCACACTGCGCACCGCCACGTGTCGAACATCCTGACGAAGCTCGACGTGTCGGGGCGCGCCGCTGCCGCCGCGATGGCGGCCACTCACGGGCTCGGCCCGGGACCGATCCGACCCCGGGCCGCCAAGCCCATCAGCAGCTGAACGCCAGCACGCAATCCTCAGTAGCTGAACGTCGTCGCGCCTTCGTCGCCGATCCACTCCCACAGTGGCACGGTGCCGCCCAGCTCGGCGTTCGGGATGAGATCGCCCTTGTCGAGCTGCTTGGCGTCGAAGCAGATCGGACACACGAGGTACCGCCCGCCCGCCGTCGCGTAGCGCTTCATCAGGTCACGCAGCGGCGGGCAACCCTCGCAGGCGACAGCGACGGCGACCCCCTCGAGCGCGAGGCGCACCGCCTCCTTCGCGAGGAACATCATCGTCGGCCGACCCGACTCGGCGGCGCCGACGGCGACGAGGAACGCCACCGTCACCTTCTCCGCGTCCTCGAGTCCGGTCGTCAGACTGATTGCAGCTTTTCCGGCCATGTCGTTGCTCCATTCGGTTTCGATGGCTTGATGTTGTGATTGAGGTGGAAGACGTTGTCGGGATCGAACTCGGCCTTGACCCTCGCCAGACGCTCGTAGTTCTCGGCACCGAACCCGGCGACGGTCCGCTCCTCGCCCTCGTCGCCGACGAAGTTGAGGTAGACGTCGCCGGTCGCCCACGGCGCCATGGCCGTGCGTACGTTGCGGGCCCACGCGATGCCCCGCTCGTCGTCGGCGGGGTCCTCCCACACACCGAACGGGTGCACGACCCACCGGGCCCGCCGCCACGGGATCGGGTACTCGGCAGCCGCCCGCTCGATCGCGCCGCCCATCGGGAACACGACGTGCTGGGACGGTGAGGGCACGACCATCGAGTCGGCCAGGCGGGTGAACGCAGCGACCGCGTCGTCCGGGAACGAATCGAGGTGCTCGACCGACCAGTAGTTCCGGAACCCGGGAGGGTCGTCGAGCATGCACTGCAGCTCGGCGTAGGGGAGCTCGACGACCAGCTCGCCGTCGCGGTCGATGTCGAGCATCGGCGCCAACACCCGGCGGGCCGCGGTCTCGCCCCCGGCGTAGGTGAGCAGGACGGCACACGTCAGCCGGCCGACCAGGTGCGCGGGGACGAACTCCTCGGCCGGGCCGGTGACGTACAGCACCCCGCCGCCGACCTCGTCGGGAGCCGACTCCATGAAGTCGCGGTAGGCGCGGACGACCTCCGGACCACGCTCGGGTCGCCAGAGCAGGAGCGCGGCGGTCACGACCGGCAGGTGGTGCAGACGGAACGTGAGCGATGTGGCGACCCCGAAGTTGCCGCCGCCACCGTGCAGCGCCCAGAACAGGTCGGGGTGCTCGTCGTCGCTGGCGCGCACCACACGACCGTCGGCGGTGACCAGCTCGACGGCGAGCAGGTTGTCGCACGCCAAGCCGAACTTCCGGTCGAACCAGCCGGAACCGCCGCCGAGGGTGAACCCGCCCACACCGGTCGTCGAGACGCGGCCGCCGGTGGTCGCCAGACCGAACGGCTCGGTCGCACGGTCGAGGTGGCTCATCGTCGCTCCGCCGGCGACGGTGGCGGTGCGGGCACCGGGATCGACGCTGACCGCGTTCATCCGTCGCAGGTCGATCACCAGCCCACCGTGGCTGAGCGCGTTCCCGGCGACGCCGTGCCCCCCGCCGCGCACGGCGAGCTCGAGATCGTGATCGCGTCCGAACCGGACGGCTCGGAGAACGTCGCCCACCGAGGCGCACTGTGCGATGACCGCCGGCCGGCGCTCGATCATCGAGTTGAACAGGGCGCGGGCGTCCTCGAACCCGGGATCGGTCGGGACGATCACGTCACCGTCGAGCTCGGCCCGGAGCTCGTCGACGGCCCGCTGATCGAGCGCGCTCATGACGGCAGGAGCTCGAGCTGTCCGAGCAGCTCGAGCTGGTCGTAGTAGATGTGGTGCTCGGTCACCCGGTCGGCCTCGACCGTGCACAGGTCGATGCCTCGCAGCGTGACCCGCCGACCGGTCGCCGCGACGGTCTCGCCGGTCGGCAACTCGATGTCGCCCGTGTTCGTACAGCTGATCGACCACTCGTCGAGCGCCACGTCGTCCCAGTCGGCCTTGGTGACGACGTCGACGGACACGTCCGAGAACGCCGCGAGCCAGGTCCGGAAGTACCCGGTGATCTGCTCACGTCCGATGAACATCCCCTCGGGCGTGACGACCACCGCGTTCGCGGCGTAGCAGTCGGACATCGCGTGCAGATCACCGCGCTGGAGCGTGTCGGTGAGCCGATCGGCCACCGTTCGTGAACTCGCCATGTGTGCCCTCCCGTCGTCCGAGTCGTGTGTTGCCCGCACACCATGCGCCTTCGACGCAGCGTTCGGCTTCGCCCGTTCCGGCCATTCGGATTCGCGACCGCGATGGCACGAATCGGCCATGCGTCACCACGGCGTCGCGCACACCACGGTCGACGGGACGCGGCCCCGCTGCGCCCTCGAGTGGAAGCTCGACGGCGTCGAACGCGCGGCCCGCTGACCGCGCCGGCCGACCTCGGCGGGAACGGGAGCGCAGCCCGCTCGCGATGACGGCAGCGCGACGAGATCGCGGCGGCCCGGGGTGTGACGCCTCGGACGCCGCGGTCGTCGACGCGTTCAACCGGGGAGGGCGCGCCGGTGGAACTGCTCGATGCCGGCGCGGAGCACCCAATCGTGACCCCACACCGCCACCGGTCGCGCCGCACGGGTGACGAACCGCGGCACGGCCCGTGTGGGCGCCAGCGACGACGTCAGCCGTAGCTCGCACCCCCGATCGACCGGAGTGAGCGTCAGACGGGCGGACCCGGTGATGTCCCCGTCGAGGTCGGCGGTGACGCGCTCGGGCGCCTCGACCGACGTGAGCGTCAACGCGAACCGCAAGCGGTACGGCAGCGGCGGCTGCACGGTGCATCGCCACCGCTCGCCGACCGCGAAACCGTCGGCGTCGAGCTCGCGCAACCACGGCCACCAGCTGCGGTACCGGTCGACACGGGTCAGCGCCGCCCACACCTCGACCGCCTCCCGATCGAACCGGTACCGACGGTCCGACTCGACCCGAACGAGCGGCGACATCCCACCACGAGAGCACACCCCGGCGTTCCGACCGCGACCCGAGCGTGCGGCGGTCGCCTACCATCCAGGTACGACGACGAGGGGTGGCGCCATGAGGAAGTCCGTGTTGGCAGCGATCGCGCTCGCGCTGGCGAGCTGCGGTGGGGGCGACGACGACAGCGACCCGGCCGGCGAGCCAGCGGCCGAACCGGCAGGTGAGCCGGCGGCCGAGCCGGCCAATGCTGCGTCGGGTGGCGGCGGCGAGATCGCCGACCCGCAACCATCCGGGCAGGCGTTCGTGTCGGTCGACGGCCTGGAGTTCACCCTCACCGAGCCCGGCGCCGTGGCGTGCACGATCACGGACGAGGCGATCACGTTCGGGTTCCGAATCGGCGACAACGAGGTGACCCTCGGCGGTGGCGCCAACCGCGACGGCGATGCCTGGTTCGGCTCGATCAACCTGCTCGTGTACAACATCCCCGGCCAAGAGGGAGCGTCCGGCTACTACCCGGACCTCATCGAGAACGGCACCCGACTCACGATCGACGGCTCCAGCCTCGAGTACGCGGGCCCGATGTTGAAGCAGCCGCCCAACGACGGCAGCAACCCACCGCCGGTCGACATCGGCGACGGCGTCATCAGCGTCACCTGCTGAGATCCGATCGCCGGCGCGGCCACACCGAGACGCGCACGAGTCGTGTCTGACACAAATCGGGCGCCGGTCACTCTCCCGGTCAGGTCCGTTCGCCGCGCACCGTGCTGAGGTACAGCCAGAACGACCCGATCAGGACGCCGGTTCCGGCCTCGGACAAGATGATCGCGGTCAGCCCCCCGACTCCCAACAAGACCGCGGCCCACGTGGGGAAGACGGCCCGCTTCGTGCTCCAGACGGCCCAGACCACGAAGCCGACCGCCGACATCAGCAGGCCGGGCCCGGCGAGCGCGAAGAACCAGTCGAGCTCCTCCCGCACCGCCAGTCCGATCGCCACACCGGCGGCGATCAGCGAGTAACCGATCGGAACGAGCACGCCAGCGCGCGATGGGGCGAACCCCCGTGCCCGCGCGAGTGCAGCGGTCGCGCCCGACGAGAGCAGGAACACCAGGAAGCCAGCCTCGCGGGCGTAGTCACCGAACGTCTCGTAGGTCGCGCCGCCTGGCGGTCCGGGGTTGGCGACCTGGTAGATCGCCAAGCCGATCGCCGCCAGCCCGGCTACGATCGCGAGCACACGACCATCGTTCCCCAGGATGTGGCCCTTGCTCGCCGCGACAGTTCTCGTAGTGGTGGTCATCCGGTCCTCCCTGAGTCGGTCCGTCATGGGTGTGATCTGACATGTCCGATCGTGCGCCGCGGACCGACGCGGAGCATCCCCGTCCAGCCCGATCTCCGAGCGGCGCGCCCTCCTCCTCCAGGGGGAGTCACCACGGCGACGAATCGTCGAAGATGTGGAGCATGTGGACGCGCGCACCGTCGGTGGCGCGAGTGGTCGCGGTGCTCGCCCTCGCCTCGTGGGCGATGGCCGCCGGGATGCGGCACTCCGACCGGCCCGTCGTCGGCGCGTTGCTGGGCGCGATCGCCACGCTCGGCCTGCTGCCGCGATCGCGCCTGGCGCTCGTCGCCCTGGCCCTGGTGTTCGCCACACTGATCGCGCTCGATCCGGTCGCCGGCTTCTCCGGCCCCGACGACCCGTTCATCGTCGCCATCGCGTGGGCGAGCTTCCGCGTCGGCCGCCACGCTCCGCTCAGGGCGCAACCGTGGGCGGCGGCGGCCACCCTGTTCTTCCTGTCGATCAACCTGACGGAGACCGACAGCAGCTCACTCCCGGCGGACCTCGTGTTCCCGGCCCTCTTCACGGGCGCGCCCTGGTTGGCCGGTCTGGCCCTCCAACTCCACGCAGCGAGATCAGAGAAGGCCGGCGAGCTCGCGCGCGACGTGATCGGCGCCCGCCAGTCGGAGCTGCGCAAGGCCACCAGCGATGAACGACTGCGCGTCGCCCGCGAGCTCCACGACGTCGCCGCCCATCACATGTCGGCCGTCTCGATCGAGGCGCAGGTCCTCCGAGCCCGCGCCGAGCGGGGAGATCACGTGACCGGAGCCGAGTTGGCCGCCATCGAGTCGACGGCCCGCCAAGCGCTCGATGAGCTCCGCAAAGTCCTCGGAGTCTTACGGGTGGACGACGCCGGCCTCGAGCTGTCGCCACAACCATCGCTCTCGGACCTACCGCAGCTGATCGAGGACTGTCGCCGCGCCGGGCAGGCGATCGAGTGCACGGTCGACGGCAACCCGCGCCGGATTCCCGACGGCGTCTCGCTCGCCGCCTACCGCATCACGCAGGAGGCGCTGACGAACGCCCGCCGCCACGGCTCAAGAGGAGCCGCGACGGTCACGTTGACATGGCTCCCCGTCGAGATCCGGCTGACCGTCCGCAACGCAGTCGGCAAGCCGAAACCCGGCTTCCGTTCCGGCAACGGTGTGCGGGGCATGCACGAGCGCGCCGAGCTGTACGGCGGATCGCTGTCGGCCGGACCCGACCGAGCGGGAATGTGGGTCGTCGAGGCCTGCCTCCCCACCCCGGCGCCATGACCACGATGCCGCTGCGAGTCGCCATCGCCGACGACCAGGACGTGATCCGCGCCGGCCTGCGCGCCCTGATCGAGATGGACACGGACGTGCGGGTCGTGACGGAAGCACGCGACGGTGCCGCCGCAATCGAGCTCGCACGGATCCATCGCCCCGACGTCGTCCTCATGGACATCCGCATGCCCGGCATGGACGGCCTCGAGGCGACCCGACGCATCACGTCCGAGCTCCCCGACACCGCGGTGGTGATCCTGACCACGTTCGATCTGGACGAGTACGTGTTCGCCGCGATCCGCGCCGGAGCGTGCGGGTTCCTGCTCAAGGACGGAGCGGCCGACGACCTGATCCGGGCGATCAAGCTCGCCGCCGGCGGTGAGGCGCTCATGTCGCCCCGATCGCTCCGCCGGCTCGTCGACGAGTTCGCGTCGACGCCACCGCCACCGACCGACGACCCGCCCGGGCTCGCCTCGCTCACGCCGCGAGAGCGAGAGGTCCTCGCACACGTCGCGCGCGGCGCCGACAACCGCGACATCGCCCGTCAGCTCGTCGTCGGCGAGGCCACCGTCAAGACCCACCTCGCCAACCTCCTCGCGAAGCTCCACTGCAGCAACCGCGCCCAGCTCGTGGTGGTCGCGTACGAATCCGGACTCGTCCGTCGCGGCGCCAGCGAGGGGATCAGGCAGACACCGTGATCCTCCCTCGTGTCACCCGACGACGATCGTCGTTCGTCCATAGGAAGCGACACGCACGACCCACGCGAAGGAGCACGGTCATGGCACGAACAGAAACAACCATCGGAGCCACGGCGACGCAGCAGAGCACGGCGCGCTGGCCGACCGCCGGCGTGGTGCTCGGCGCGCTCGGAATCCTGGCCGCGGTGTGGGCCTTCTGGATGGTGGTGCCGGGCATCGTGTTCGGCGTCGCCGCCATCGCGCTCGGCGTGCGCGCCCGCCGACGAGCGGCCTTGGAGGCGGGGAGCGTGGCGATCGCGCTGGGCATCACGGCGCTGCTGCTGGTCCCCTCGGTGCTCGCGATCGTCGATGAGGCCGAGGACTGGGGACGCGACTGCGCCCTCCGCCCGACGAACCCCGACTGCTGACGACCCGAGCGGCGCTCAGCGGGACGGCGCGAGGACGAAGACGCGGATCACCCGGTGATCGGCGCGCTCGCGGTACTTGGCGTAGCCCGGGTAGACGTCGGCGGCGAGGTCGAAGGCGCGGTCGCTTTCGTCATCGCTTGCCCGACGCGCAGCCACCGGCACCGACCGGTCGCGGTACTCCACCGTCGCATGCGGGTCGGCCTCGAGGTTGTACACCCAGCCCGGCGTCCGCTGCTGCCCGTAGTTCGAGCCGATGACCGCGAGATCGGCGTCGAGCGGCACGCCGAGGAGCGGCATCGTGCGCGCCTCACCGCTCTTCGCGCCGGTCGTGGTGAGCATGATCACCGGAAGGCCGGCCACCAGGCCGGGCAGCGTCATGCGGCCCTTGGTCAGGCGGAACAGCACCTTGTCCACCGGGTAGAGGGTGCGCTGGAAGACCCACGCACCGGGGCGACTCGACGCTCCGCGCTGGACCAGCCGCTGGACGCCGTTCGCCGGCTTGACCGTGTACCCGAGCTCGTCCAGCAGTCCCATGCCATCCCCTCCCGATGTTCGAGCGACTGCGACCGACCCTAACCGGCAACCGGCTGGCCGATGCCCGGCGCGACTACTCGATGATGCCGTCGGCGCGAGCGCGCGTCTCGGCGGCGGCGAGCGCCTCTCGGGCGTTGGCCAGGTCGAACGGTCGTGGCTCACCGGTGTTCCGATCCCACTGGAGCCGGGGTCGGTTGAAGAAGTCGCCGCCGTACACGTGGATCGCCGCCGTCCACTGCCGGGTCGGGTTCTGCACCGAATGGACGCCGTCGACCCCGAGCATCAGCACCTCGCCGGGCTCGCCCCGCTTGTGGCCGCTCACCTCGATCCGGTCACCCTGCCGCCGATAGAGCGTGTTGTCCTCGATGCCGCCGTAGATCCCAACGGTCGACCACATCTTGTGCTCGTGCGGGAACAGGTCGACCGTCGGCGGCCAGATGAAGTGCAGCACGGTGAGGTCGTCGTCGTTGTGGAGCCGCTCGATCCGCCACCCGTCGGGCGTACCGAGCGCCTCCTCGATCGAGGCCGGATCGCTCACGGCCCGGCTCACGACGTCGCGCACCGCCAACTGCGGCGTCGACTCCTGCAGCGCGGCCCGGCAGTCGTCCACGAACGAGTCGGCATCGAACTTCATCATCGCCCCCTCTGAGGACCCAACCTACGCCCAGCGCTTCGTCGAGTCGAGAGCGCCTGCGGAGCTCCGCTCACCACACCGGTACCCCGAGGCCCTGGCCGGCCAGCACCGCGCCCGCGGTGGCGAGGGTGTCGGGACGGACCAGGAAGTGCTGGGCGATCGCGTGGACGTCACGCAGACGCCGCTGCAGGGGGCAGGTGTCCTGGAGCGACGCGCCACCGCCGGCCCGGTACGCGAACTCGACCGCGCGTGCTGCGCACTCGGTCGCCCACACGGCTGAGCTCCGGGCGCGGGTCCGCTCGTCGACCGTGAGCTCGCGTCCGTCGACCGCCGCCCGCCATGCGGTGCCGGCGACCTCGGCGAGCAGGGCATCGCACGCGGCCAGTTCGACGTCGGCGGACGCAAGTCCGGCGTGGAACACCGGATTGGTCGCGACCGTGCCCGGCGACAACAACGCGACCTTGTCGGCGGCGATCGCCAGGATGTCGTCG
>JBFHJC010000012.1:0-30490 GCA_041596155.1 Ilumatobacter sp.
CGGCGCCGGTCTGGAGCTGATCACCCAGACGTTCGCCGTGCCCATCGGCGGCGTCGCCCACCTCGAGCTGCTCGTCACCGCCGACGTTCCGGAGATCGCGCCCACCACCACGACGACCACCACGACCACGACCACCACGACCACGACCACCACCACCACGGTTCCCGGCCCGCCGCTCGTCCCGCCCACGCCGGTGCCGCCGGCACCGGGCGCGGGCGCCGTGGGTGACCCGCCGACCGGGACGACCGTGCCGGTTCCGCCGACCAGCGTGCCCGTCGACCGCGGGCCGGAGATGACCGTCCAGATCAGAGCGCACCGCGCGATCACGTCACGGAGCGGCGTCGAGTCGGTGTTGATCGGATCGTCCGGGCCGATCATCGACATCGTCGAGTTCCCGCTCGGCGGTCCGGACGGGGTCGGCTTCTTCGACGAGAGCACCGGGCAGCGCCACCTCGTGCTCGACGTTCCGCTGGCCGCTCGTGCGGTGAGCGACGTGCGACTCGACCTGCTCGAGCCGGGCGTGTATCCGCTCACGGTGCAGGTCCGGCGGAACGGGCGACTGGTCACCGACACGACGACATTCGTCGAGGTGTATCCGCCGCAGGGGCCCGGGCGCGGTCCGATGTCGTTCACCGTCGTCGCCGGCATCGACCTGCCGGTCATCGAGCCGGGCCGACCTGTCGACGGGACGATCGCCGACTTCGAAGCGCTCGCCAGTCTGCTCGAGTCGACGGCGGCCCCGGTGGCGATCGCGGTGCCACCCGAGCTCGTGACGAGCATCGCGGCCGAGCGTCCCGATCTCCTCGATCGGCTGCGGGCGAGCCTGCTGGGCGAACACATGGTCCTCGCACTGCCCGACATCGAGCTCGATCCGTCGGCGGCCGCCGACGCGGACCTCGGCGCCGAGTTCCTTCGCCGGTTGTCGCTCGGCGAGGCCGTGTGGTCGGCGACGGTGCCGGGCGCGCGCGTGTCACGGAGCGCGTGGCTCGTGGAACAGCCGATCACGCCCGCTGGCGCGACACTGCTCCGCGGTGGGGGCATCCCGCTCCTCATCGTGCCGTTCGAACGTTTCGTCGACCGACCGGACGCGCTGATCGCCACCGACACGACGCTCCTCGTCAGCGCCGCCCTGACGGACGCTGGGAGCATGTCGGTGCTCGTCGTTGACCCGGCGGTCGAACTGCTCGATCGGGATCGGGCGACGGGTCGAAACGCCGTCGAGGACGCCGTGCACCTCATGGCGTTCACGAGTGCCGTCCGCCACGGACAGCCGCCCGACCTCCGCGCCGTGGTGCTGACCACGCCCGACCTGGGCGTTCCGGACGCCGAGGTCCTCGGCCACGTGGCGGGGTTCGTGGCCGAACACCCGGGCTATCGCTTCGAACCGATCGACGCGATCCCGGCCCGTACGAACTCGTTGTTCGTCGACGGTGAACCGCTCACGATCCAGCTCGACGAACGCCCATTGGTGTCGCTCGCCGCACGGGTCGACCTCATCGACGCGATGCGACTGCGCGTCGCCGACGCGTCATCGATGCTGCCCGACGACGACGCGCGCCCGTCGGCCTGGGAGGCGCGCCTGCGCGACAGCCTCACGACCGGCATCACCGCGATCGAAGCGCGCCGCCGAATCGACGCCATCGGTGAGGAGCTCGACGAGCTCCGCCGCGCCGTCATCCAGCCCGAGCGGTTCTCGTTCACGGCGACCGGGCGCGAGACCTCGGTGCCGCTGCGCGTGGAGAACCGCGGTGACACTCCGCTGCGCGTGATCATCCGGGCTGAATCCGACAAGCTCGTCTTCCCGGACGGCGACATCGACACCGTGCTGCTCCCCGGCGTCAACGAGGTGCCACTGGTCGTGTCGGCTCGGTCGAACGGACAGTTCCCCGTGCTCGTCGAGGTGCTCACCCCCCTCGGCACACCACTCACGGAGCCAGCCACGTTGTCAGCGCGTGTCAACACGCTCACCGGGCTCGGGCGCGTTCTCACCGTCGGCGCGATGCTCGTCCTGCTCTCGTGGTGGCTGTCGTACTTCCGGCGTCATCGCACCGCGCGGGTCGGAGCGGCGCAGCGCCGCCACCCGACGACCGCACCGCCGCGCGAGCCCCTGTCGTCCGTCCGCTCCCCCGACGCCGCGGAGGCGCAAGCGGGCAAGAAGGGCCGACTGCGACAGCGTGTGCACGGACCGGTCCCGGGCGACGCTGACGTCCCGCCCGCCGAAGCGTCCGACGCCGCCGAAGCGTCCGAGCCCGCCGACGCCGCCGACGACCGCGACGCACCCGTCGTCGGGGACCGGTGACGGCAGTAGGCTCGTCCGACCGTGAGCATCCGCATCGTCACCGACTCATCCAGCGACCTGCCCGAGGCCGCCGTCGCCGCCCACGGGATCCGTGTCGTGCCGCTGACGATCCGCTTCGGTGAGGAGGAGTTCGTCGACCGCGAACAGCTCTCGCCGTCGGAGTTCTGGGCGCGGTGCGCCCGCCAGGACACGCAGCCGGAGACCGCTGCGCCCGCACCCGGACAGTTCGAGCAGGCGTACCGGGAGCTGGCCGCCGAGGGGGCGACGGGCATCGTGACGATCACCTTGTCGGGTGCGCTGTCGGCCACCATGCAGAGCGCCGAGCTGGCCGCCCGGTCCGTGGCCGACACCGTCGCGGTGAGCGTCGTCGACAGCCGCAGCGTCTCGCTCGGACTCGGCACGATCGTGCTGGCCTGTGCTCGTCTGGCCGCAGAAGGCGGCTCGATCGACGACATCGTCGCGCTGGCGAACGAGCGCGCCGCGCGCACCAAGGTGTGGGGTGCGCTCGACACCCTCGAGAACCTCAAGAAGGGCGGCCGGATCGGCAACGCGAAGGCGCTGCTCGCGACGGCGCTGTCGATCAAGCCGATCATCGAGGTCGTCGACGGCGCCGTCGAACAGGGCGGCAAGCAACGGACGCGGAGCAAGGCGCTCAAGTTCCTGGTCGACAAGGTGGCCGATCACCCCGACCCGATCAGCGACCTCGCGGTGCTCCACGCCGACTGCAGCGACATCGACCAGTTCGTCGACATGCTGCGGTCGCACTTCGACGGCGAGATCGTCGTCGGCGAGATCGGGCCGGTGGTCGGCACCCACGCCGGGCGCGGCACGATCGGCGTCGCCTTCAGCTGAGCCCCTGGATTGCCCTGATCACGCCGTGGCGCCCGATTAGCGTGATCGGCGATCATGGCCTCGGCTGCACCCTCCCCGTCTCCCGCGCCGACCGGCGAACTGCTCGCGGGGCGCTACCGTCTCGAACGGCGGATCGGCCAGGGCGGTATGGCCGAGGTGTGGGTCGCCACCGACATCGACCTCGACCGCAAGGTCGCGGTCAAAGTCCTGAAGTCGAACCTGGCATCCGACCCGGTGGTCGCCGAACGGTTCCGGCGCGAGGCGATCGCGGTCGCCCGGCTGAACCATCCGAACATCGTCGGCGTGCACGACGCGTTCGCACACGACGGACGCCAGGCGGTCGTGATGCAGCTCGTCGACGGCAAGAGCCTCCGCCAGCTCCTCGATTCCCAGCGCCGCCTCGGTCCCGAGCTCACGATCCACATCGGCGCCGCCATCGCCGGCGCCCTCGACGAGGCGCATCGCGCAGGGTTCGTGCACCGCGACGTCAAGCCGGGCAACATCCTCGTCACCTCCGACGGGCGGGTGCTGCTCACCGACTTCGGCATCGCCAAGGGCCTCGAACCGGGCGAGGAGGACCTCACCAGCGACAACGTGATGATGGGTACCGCGAAGTACCTGTCGCCCGAGCAGGTCCGGGGGAGGCGCCTCGACGGCCGCGCCGACATCTACTCGCTCGGCCTCGTGCTGTACGAGTGCCTCGCCGGTCGCGTGCCGTTCCTCGGCCAGACCGACGCCGACACCGCGCTCGCCCGCCTGCAGCGCGATCCGACCGACCTCGGCCACCTGCGCCCGACCCTGCCGATCGGCCTGGTCAACCTGATCCACAAGACGCTCGCCCGCAACCCAGCTCATCGCCCGCAGACCGGATCCGACCTCCGAGGGGCATTGCTCGCGGTCGACACGAGCCCGCCCCACATCGATCGCACCCCAGCCGAGCCGCCCGAGCGCATCGCCAACCCGCCCACGCGAGCCCTCGGGGCCGGCCCGGGCATCCCCGGCGACCCGCACGTCACGGGTCTGCTGCCGACGACGGGCGCTGCTCGCGGCGCTCCTGCGAGCCCGGCCGGAGCCGCCCCACGCCCGCCCGCCCCCCGACCCCGCGGTGACGCCACCCCCGCCACGCAAGCACCGATCCGGCCGGCTCCCGCCCGCCGGGACGAACAGCGCTGGGCTCCGTCGCTGATCGCGGTCGGAGCACTGCTCGTCGTGGCATTGGTCGTGGCGACGGTGCTCTTCGTCGCCGTCAACCGAGGCGGCGAGTCGGCTGCGTTCCCGGACGACACGGTGCTCCCTGATCCTGCGGCCGGCGATGCCGCGGCCGGCGCCGTGCCGGCGGCGCCGGGCGATGTGCAGATCGCGAGCGTGCAGGCCTGGGACCCCGACGGCGACAACCGGGCCGAGAACGACACCCAGGCCGGCCTCGCCCTGGCCGACGGCAGCGCGAGCACGTCGTGGCCGACCGAGTGCTACCAGGACCGATACCTCGGCGGCAAGCGCGGCGTCGGGCTCATCGTCGGCCTGACGGCGGCGTCACCCGGCACGCTCCGGGTCGATGCGCTCAACGCCCCGTACCAGATCGATCTGTACGTCACCGCCACGCCCACCGCGCCCGCCGATCTCGACGGCTGGACTCGAGTCGGCGACACCAGGTACGCCGAGCAGCCCGGAACAGTCGAGTTCGCCGTGGCCGAGCCTGCGACCCACCTGCTCGTCTGGCTGAAAGAGCTCGGCGCGGACGAGGCGTGCAGCCAAGCCAACCCCTATCGGGGTCGGCTCGGCGAGATCGCGTTCACGCCGTGAGCCGCGACGCCCGGACCGACGAAGAGCTCGTGATCGCTGCGCAGCGCGGTGACACGGCGGCAATGGACCAGCTGCTCCGTCGCCATTACGACCGCGTCCACGCCGTCGCCCGCCGGATCGCCGGCGCGACCCGCGACGCCGACGACGCCGCCCAGGAGGCGATGATCCGGATCGTCCGCAACCTCGACCGGTTCGACGGGCGTTCGGCGTTCAGCACCTGGGTCTACCGGATCGCCACGAACGCCGCCCTCGACGAGTTGCGGCGGCGCCGGCGGCGCCCCCACCTCCACGTCGTGCACGACGACGACGCACTTCCCGAGCCGGTCGACGAGATGGCCGATCGCACCGTCGACGCCGTCGCGGACCGATTGGCCATCGAGGCCGCGCTCGTCGACCTCCCCGAGGAATTCAAGGCGCCCGTCGTCCTGCGCGACGTCGGTGACCTCGACTACGCCGAGATCGCCACCGTGCTCGACGTGCCGGTCGGTACCGTGAAGTCCCGCATCGCCCGCGGTCGCCGGATGATGGTCGAGCGGCTCGGGAACTCGGAGGGCCCCGCCGGACGTCCAACACTTGACCCCCCATCGACGCCATGACTCCCGACCAGATCCTCCTCGCGAACGCCTACTTCGACGGTGAGCTCGACGCCGCCGAGCGCGCGATCGCCGAAGCCGACCCCGCCGTCATGGCCGAGGTCGAGCAGCTCCGCGTCCTGCAGGCCGGTCTGCGCGACGTCGAGCCGCCCAGTGACGAAGCCCGGGAGGCCGCCATCTCGGCGGCACTGGCGCAGTTCCGGCCCGCGGCCGCCACGATCGCAGCGACCTCCGTGGCGCCCGCCCGCGCTCGGACGAACGTCGTCCCGTTCTTCCGCAGACCGGCGGCGCGCGTGTTGCTCGGCGCCGCCGCCGCGGTCGCGGCCGTGGGCTTGTTCGGCCTCGTCGTGACGAGCGGTCCGGGCGGCGACGACGACGACATGGCCGCGACCGACGCCCCCGCCGAGGAGCCCGCGGACGAACCCGCGGAGGAGCCCGCCGAGGAGCCGGCCGAAGAGCCGGCGATGGAGGCCGCCGGCGACGTCGTTCAGTCCGAGGTCGCCGCCGCCGCCGACGACGCGGAGTTCGACGAGCCGGCCGCCGAGCCAGCGGAGGAGCCGGCGTCGCAGCCACTGGCACTCGATCCGGCCGTGGCGCGGTCGATCGCGGCTGCGATCGCCGACGGCGAGCCGTTCTCGACACCCGCGGAGTTGGCCGCGTTCGCCGAGCTGCTGCTCGAGCAGGAAGCGGCCGGGGAGCTCCCGCCGACCCCCAACCACGCCTGCCCGGTCGAGGGCGTCCTGGCGCGAGCCACCTACGCCGGCGGACCCGGGCTCGACGATGTGCTCGTCATGATCGACCGCGACGGTGGCTTCGTGGCGGCCATCCGCGAAGCCGGGTGCGAGCCTGTCCTCGAAGCGCCGCTGCCCTGACCCCGCGTCGCCCTTCGTCGTCCGACCGGGGCGCCGCTACAGTCGTGGCCCATGCCGGGGAATCCGCTGACCGACCCGAACTGGGCGAACGACCTGACCGACCAGATCACGACGTTCGTCGGCTCGGTCCGCGACAAGACGACCAACAACGCCATCAAGGTCGTGCGGGCAGTCGTGTTCGGCTTGCTCGGCCTGTTCCTCGGCCTGGTGGCACTCGTGCTGCTGCTGATCGTGTTGACGCGGGCGTTGCAGTCGCTGCTCGACATCTGGTTCGAATGGGACAAGGCCGTCTACCTCAGCTACTTCGTGCTCGGCGGAATCCTGACCGTTCTCGGCACGTTGCTCATGCTGAAGCGTCACTCGACCGACGCCTGACGCCCCCGCAGCCGCCACGCGGTACCGACTCGACCCAGGAGCGACCCCATGTCCGACAACGCCGCCCGCCAGGTGATCATCATCGGGTCGGGCCCCGCCGGTCTGACCGCCGCCATCTACACCGCCCGTGCCAACCTCGCCCCGCTCGTCATCGAGGGCGAGCCGTCGTCGACGTCCGATCAGCCCGGTGGTCAGCTGATGCTCACGACCGACGTCGAGAACTACCCGGGGTTCCCCGACGGGATCATGGGTCCGGAGCTGATGATGAACTTCCGGGCCCAAGCCGAACGGTTCGGAGCCGAGTTCTTGACCGAGAAGGTGACCCGCGTCGACTTCTCCGAGCGCCCGTTTCGGGTGTGGGTACGTGACCGGGAGTTCCGCGCCGCATCGATCATCGTCTCGACCGGTGCCCAGTCGCTGATGCTCGGCCTCGAAGCCGAGTCGCGATTGCTCGGCCACGGCGTGTCGACGTGCGCCACGTGCGACGGCTTCTTCTTCCGCGGCCAGAACATCGCCGTGGTCGGAGGCGGCGACTCGGCGATCGAGGAGGCGACGTTCCTCACGAAGTTCGCCGACAAGGTGACGATCATCCACCGCCGCGACGAGCTGCGGGCCAGCAAGATCATGCAGGACCGGGCGTTCGCGAACCCGAAGATCGAGTTCCTCTGGAACCACACCGTCACCGAGGTCCACGGCGCCGAGAAGGTCGAGGGGCTGCAGGTCACGAGCACCCTCGACGGATCGGTGAGCAACCTCGACGTCACCGGACTGTTCGTCGCCATCGGCCACCGGCCGAACACCGACCTGTTCATCGGTCAGCTCGAGATGCACGAGAACGGCTATCTCGTGACCAAGCCCGACTCGTCGCACACGAACGTCGCAGGGGTGTTCGCGTGCGGCGACGTCCAGGACCACACCTACCGCCAGGCGATCACCGCGGCCGGATCGGGCTGCATGGCCGCCATCGACGCCGAACGCTGGCTCGAAGCGCAGGAGTAGTTCATCTGCTGCCTCGCCCGAGGCGGCGCCCCTGGTCGCGGCGTGACCGAGGTGGGCGGCGAAGCGCAGCGGAGCCGGCGAGCTCGGTCGGGCGCAACCAGTCACGTCTCGACGATCGACCGCGTCGAGCTGAGTGGGGAGGCGGGCGGCGAAGCGCAGGGAGCACCCGCAGCACGCGGCCGCTCCGTCAGCCGCGCCACGTGCGAAGCCCGACCAGCATCTCGGTACACTCGACGTCCCGACGACGAACCCACGAAGGAAGCGACCGATGGCCCACGGCATCACCAACCTCACCAGCGCGACGTTCGACGAGACGGTGGCGGGCGCGAGCAGCCCGGTCCTCGTCGACTTCTGGGCCGAGTGGTGCGGACCGTGCAAGCAGATCGCCCCGGTGCTCGAAGAGCTCGCGACCGAGCTCGACGGCCAGATCGCCATCACCAAGCTGAACGTCGACGAGAACCCCGACATCGCGATGCGCTACGGCGTGATGAGCATCCCGACGCTGCTCGTCATCGACGGCGGCGACGTCAAGAAGAAGATCGTCGGCGCCAAGGGCAAGGGCGCCCTGCTCCAGGAGCTCGACGAATTTCTCGCTACTTCCCGCTGACGCCAGGTCAGCGCGGCGAGGCCGTGCGCGACCTCCAGCGTCGGCTCGGCGCGGCCGGTTTCGGACCGAGCGGTGCCGAGAGCGGCACGTTCTGCCCCGCGACCGAAGCGGCGCTCCGAGCGTTTCAGCAGGTCAGAGGCCTGCGGTGCACCGGTGTCTGCGACGAGGGCACCTGGCGCGCCATCGTCGAGGCATCGTGGAAGCTGGGTGATCGCCTGCTGATGCTCGTCGCGCCGAATCTACGCGGCGACGACGTCACCGAGCTGCAGGCGGCGCTCGCCCGGCTCGGGTTCGACTCGGGTCGCGTCGACGGGATCTTCGGCCCCGCAACGACCCGGGCCCTCGAGGACTTCCAGCACAACTGTGGTCTCTACGTCGACGGCGTGTGCGGCCCCGACACGGTGCGGGCCCTCGACGTCCTGACCCGCCAGACCGGATCGGGCCCGGGCGTCACCGCCGTGCGCGAGCTCGAGGCGCTGACCGCCGGCGCCCGTTCGCTGGCCGACCTGCGCATCCTCGTCGGCCAGTTCGGCGGGTTGAGCTCGCTGTCGCGCCAGCTCGTGCAGGCACTCCGTCATCACAGCGCGACCGTCGTGGCCTCCGACGAGCCCGACGCCTCCGCCCAGGCCGCTGCGGCCAACCGCTTCGCGGCGACCGTCTACGTGGGGTTCGAGACCGAACCTGCCGACGGTGTGACGATCCACTACTACGCCGTCCCCCAGTTCGAGTCAGCCGGCGGGCATGCACTCGCCGATCTTCTGGCCGACTGTTGGCGACGGCGGCTGTCCGACGTGCCCGTCACGGTCGCCGGCATGCGCCTCCCCGTGCTCCGGGAGACTCGGATGCCCGCCGTGCTGGCGACGATCGGACCGGTACAAGATGCGCTCGACCGAACGCCATCGGTGGTCGACGCGGTGGTCGACGCCATCGAGCGCTGGGCGAAGTCGCCGCTCGACGCTGCTCGCGGTTGACGACTCACCCTGAGGTCACCCTGAGGCGTTTCCCGGGAACGTCGACCCTCCATCCACAGGTCGAGCTGAGGTCGACAGTTTATCCACAGATTCGTCCCCACCCTGTGCTCAACGTCACGCGCGGGGTCAGTGTTGTCCGGCCAAGACATCCGGACAATAGGGGCTGACCAGGTGCTCGGCGCGCGCGTCGCGGGACGTCACTCGCCGGTCATCCGCCGATAGATCCGCTCCAGATCCTCCAAGTCGGCGAAATCGATGGCCACCCGGCCCTTCTTCGCGCCCATCTGGACCGACACCCGGGTGTCGAGGTGATGTGCGAGCAGTTCCTCGAGCTCGAGCAGACCCGGCGGACGCAGCCGCGTCGTCGGAGTGAGGCCGGCCCCGTCGCCGGTCTGCCCATCACGTGGCCGCGACGGGGGCGGTTCGGCCGTGGGTGACTCGTCGACATCGCCAGGGGGCCCGCCGCGCCTGACCGCTTCTTCGACGACCCGGACCGTCCATCCCTCGTCCGCCGCCAGCTCGGCCAGCCGTTCCTGCAGCGCCCGGTCGGGGGTCCCCAACAGGGCACGGGCGTGGCCGGCCGACAGCCGGCCGTCGGCGAGCAAATGCTGGATCGACGGTGGCAGACCGAGCAGTCGGAGAGTGTTCGTGATCGCCGATCGGCTCTTGCCGACCCGTTCGGACACCTGCTCGTGCGTCAGGTCGAAGTCCTCGATCAGCTGTTGGTACGCCGCGGCCTCCTCGAGCGCGGTGAGATCCTGACGATGCAGGTTCTCGATGAGCGCCTCCTCGACGGCGGCGACGTCGTCCGTCAGGCGAACCACCGCGGGCACGGTCGCCAGGCCGGCCCGGCTCGCCGCCCGCCAGCGCCGTTCGCCGGCCACCAGCTCGAACCCCTCGCCGACGGCGCGTACGAGCACGGGCTGCAGCACACCGATCCGTTGGATCGAGGCGGTGAGCTCGGCCAGCGACTCTTCGTCGAAGTGCACCCGGGGCTGATGCGGGTTCGGTGTGATGTCGCCGACGGGAATGTGCCGCAGGACGGCAGCCTCACCCGCCTCCGCGGGTGTCGTCTCCCCGGGAGGGATGAGCGAGCTCAGTCCCTTCCCGAGCCCGCTACGGCGTGCCATAGTGCACCTCCTTGGCGACGTCGCGGTAGGCGATGGCGCCGCGCGATCGTGGATCGAACGTGATGATCGGCTGGCCGAACGACGGCGCTTCCGACAGGCGAACCGATCGGGGCACGACGGCACGAACGACCTTGTCGCCGAAGTGATCGCGCACCTCCTGCACCACCTGATCGGACAACTTCGTGCGGGCGTCGTACATCACGCACACGATCGTCGACACCTCGAGCTCGGGGTTGAGGTTGCGCTTGACGAGGTCGACGTTGCGGAGCAACTGGCCGAGTCCTTCGAGGGCGTAGTACTCGGTCTGGATCGGCACCAGGACCTCGCTGGCGGCCGCCAGTCCGTTCACGGTCAGCAGTCCGAGCGTCGGCGGACAGTCGACGATGACGTAGTCGTAGTCGCCGATGACGGCGGCGATCGCGTTGCGCAGACGGGTCTCGCGGCTGAACGCCGGCACGAGCTCGATCTCGGCGCCCGCGAGATCGAGGCTGGCCGGCGCCACGAAGAGGTGACGCACGTCGGTCGGCTCGATGCAGTTCTCCAGCGGGACATCGTGCATCAAGACGTGGTACATCGACGTCTCGAGTCCACGGTTCTCGATGCCGAGACCGGTCGACGCGTTGCCCTGGGGGTCGAGGTCGATGACCAAGGTGCGCAGGCCCATCTCGGCGAGACACGCCCCGGTGTTGATGGTGGTGGTCGTCTTGCCCACCCCACCTTTCTGGTTGGCGACGGCGATCACTCGTGGGAGGGGGCGCGCCGGGGGGCGGGCGGCTGGGGCGGGATCCATCGGGCCACAGTCTGGCTGGTGGCACGGCGAATTGCCAGCATCCTCGACGGGTGGATGTTTCACGGGAAACACTCCGGCTGCTCGTGCGCCCGCCGCGCCGCCGTCCACGCGGCTCCTCGTGTTTCACGGGAAACCATGGGTGCGTTTCGACGGCCGTGCCCGAGGGGCGGTGGCGGGCCGTATGCGGCATCACCCCAGGTCAGGGGGCCAGACTGCAGTCGATTCCTGCCCGACCGCGCTCAGCTCGAGGGGACGGAGAAGCGGCGGACCGCGCCGGCTCGTTCACCGCGCAACCCCAGCTCGGCGAGCAGCTCGGGCGGCCAGCGGTCACCCAGCGGCGGCTCGCTGATCACGATCCGACCACCCGGCGCGATGAGCTTGGCGGACCATCGAAGTGTGACGGCCGGTGGCCCGAACCCGCGGGCGGTGACCGCGTCGAACGGTGGCTCCTGGCCGCGAACCACCGATCGGACCAGCTGGTCGACGTCCGCGCAACGCACCTCCACGTGCTCCCATCCAAGGCTCCGCACGGCCCGACGGAGGAAGTCGGTGCGCTTCTCACGGCGGTCGATCAGCAGGATCGAGGACGTCGGGAAGGCCTCGGCGAGCACGAGACCGGGCAGGCCACCACCGGACCCGAGGTCCACGAGACGCCCTTCGAACGGTGCGAGCGCATCGACGAATCCCCGCGAGTGCTCGACGGCTTGGTCGATCGGCCGGGCGCCGAGCATGCCGAGCTGCTGGGCGGACCGGAGCACGTCGACGACGGTCGGGGAGCCGGCCACCGTTCGGCCGTCTGTGAACTCAGACCGGCGAGATGACGACCCGGCGCCCAGGGTCGTCGCCGTCGCTCCGGCTCGTCACGCCCTCGACGCCGGTGATCGCGTCATGCACGATCTTGCGGTCGGCGGACGACATCGGCTCGAGCGCCTTGGCGGTGCCGGACTCGATCACCTGCTGCGCGACCGCGACGGCGAACCGCTCGAGCGCCTCACGCCGCTTCTCGCGATACCCGCCGACATCGATCCGCAGTCGGGTGTCGTGGTCCCCGAGCCGGCGCTGCGCGGCGACCCGCGCCAGATCCTGCACCGCGGTCAACGTGCGCCCGCCCGGGCCGACCAACAGCCCGAGGTCGGAGCCGGTGACGCGGACGTCGATCTCGGTCCCGTCCACGTCGACGCTCGTCTCGGCGTCGACGTCGAAGGCCGCCGTCAACCCGGCCATGAACGCGGCTGCCGCCGCGCCGACCTCGTCGGGTGTCACCGTCTCCTGGTCATCCACCTGCTCGTCGCTCATCGGCGTCCGCTCCTCGTCGTGCTGCTGCTGCTGTTGATGCTTGCGGCCATCGGTCGGCGCGCCGCGGGCCGACTGGGACTCGACGGTGCGCTGGGGGCGATCGCCACCCTGACGCCGCCCGCCGCGCGTGGCCTGGCTCGTGGTGCCCGGGTCCCCGGCGCGGTCGGACCGTGCATCCCGGTCCTCGCCACCATCCTGACCACGCTTGTCGCCACGGCCGCCGCGGCCGCCTTGGCCGCCTGGACCGCCCTTACCGCCCGACTTCGCGCCGGCGCGCTCCTTGCGAGCGCGCTGGCGACGATCCTGCTTGGGCCGGACGGCGGCAGGCTTGACGCGAGCACGAACCCGTGCCTCGCCGCGCCACCGACCGAACAGCCCACCCTTGGGCTCCTCGATGATCTCGAACTCCGCCTCATCCGCCGCCACGCCGAGCTGGTCGAGGGCGCGATCCTTGGCCTCGTCCACGGTCTTGGCGGTCGTCTCGACCCACTCCATCAGTTCGTCTCCATCCCACTACTCGATCGTGCTACTTGCGCCGACGCCGCTGGTTCGACGCCGGTCGGCCGCCGGTGCGGCTCGGGGGTCGGCTCCCGGCGCGGCCGGATCTGCCCTTCGACGGCGTCGGCCTGCTCTTGGGGGGTGTCGTGCGCTTCGTCGGTGGCGGGCCGGTCTGCTCCTTGTCGGCCTTCGCCCCCTTTCCCTTGGCGTCCGACAGGTCGCGACGCGCTTGGGCCAGCAGGCCACCCCCGCCGCCGTCCTGCTTCGCGAGCTCGCGTGCTCGCTCGCTCGCCTGCTGCGCCTGCCGGCCGAGCGCCTCGTCGTGACCGTAGAAGCGCTTCGTGATGTAGAACTGCTGGAGGATCCGCAGCACGGTCTGGACGATGTAGTAGATGACCAGGCCGAGCAGGAAGAAGATCTGGAACACCGCGAACACCACGGGCAGGTACTGCATGAGCTTCTGCTGCGCAGGCGACATCGTGGGGCTGACCGCGGCCCGGGCCGCCACCATCCGCTGCTGGGCGAAGTAGAGCAGCCCGAGGAACGCGACGATCGCCGCGTAGAGCAGGCCGCGAGCGAAGTTGTCACCGAGCATCTCGGCCGGCGACATCGACAGATCGAGACCGAACGACGACATCTCGGTCCGGCGGACCAACGACTGGTAGAGGTCGGAGCTCTCCGAGAGGTACCGCGGGACGAAGCCGATCTCACGCGTGTCGCCGCCGGCGTCGAGCACCGCTTGGGCAACGAGGGCGTCGCCACCGGTCGGGCGATAGGTCATGCCGGTCAGGATCCGGAACATGATGATGAAGACCGGCATCTGGGCGAGCAGCGGCAGACAGGACGCCAACGGGTTGACGGAGTGCTCCTGGTAGAGCTTCATCATCTCCTCGTTGAGCTTCTGACGATCGCTGCGGTACTCGTTCTGGAGCTTGCGCATCTCGGGCGCGAGCCGCTGCATCTCCAGCATCCCCTTGGTGCTCTTCAAGATGAGCGGCGTCACCAGCACCATGACCAGCACGGCGATCAGGCCGATCGCGAACGCATAGTTCTGGGTGAGCGAGTACAGCCACGCCAGCAAGGAGGCGGGGACTTCGAACACTCCGGCGAGCATGGGTCAGATCACCTCGTGACGTGGATGACGGCGTGACCGGTCGGGAACGGGATCGAAGCCGGACGGCCCGAACGGGCGGCATCGCAGCAGACGGCGCAGCGTGAGCCAGCCGCCGCGCCGGGCACCGTGGACGCAGATCGCCTCATGGCTGTAGTTGGAACAGGACGGGAAGAATCGACACGGTGACGGCCGCCCCGCCGTCGCCTGCCAGTACCACTCGATCGCCGACAGCATCAGTCGCTGGGCTCGGCCAGGGATCGCACCATCGTGGT
This sequence comes from Ilumatobacter sp., assembly GCA_041596155.1. Classification (GTDB taxonomy): domain Bacteria; phylum Actinomycetota; class Acidimicrobiia; order Acidimicrobiales; family Ilumatobacteraceae; genus Ilumatobacter. Next base: position 14,472 of record JBFHJC010000012.1, read on the forward strand.
CACCTCCGCCCGCAGCTGATCGAACGTCAGTTCGATCGCTCGGGTCGAGGCCCCGATCAGCAACAGGCCGGGCGGCAGCGGCGTGGTCCGATCGAGCTCCCGCAGGATCTCGCGGAGGCGACGACGGAGCCGATTGCGCACGACGGCCGGGCCGACGGCGCGACCGATCGCGAACGCCAGCGCGGTCGTCGTCGAGTCGGGGAGCGGACACCAGGTGCACCAGAGGGCGGAACGGCGGATCCGGGTTCCGTCGGTCGCCAGCCGTTGGAAGGCGTGGCGGTCGCGGAGCCGCTGGATCAAGCCGAGAGGCGAGCGCGACCCTTGGCCCGGCGGTTCTTCAGCACGGCGCGACCGGCGCGGGTGCTCATCCGGGCGCGGAAGCCGTGCTTCTTGGCCCTGCGCAGGTTGTTCGGCTGGTACGTGCGCTTCACGTCGTCCTCCTCGTGCCCGTGGCGATGCCGGCCCGGGCGCCCACGATCGGTGAGTGATCTCTGGGTCGGCGCGCGCTGCGGCGCGACCCGACCTGACAAGGCTACGGGCGCGAACCTGGTCGCGCCAACCGGCGACGACACTTGCCTCGAACGAGCCGGGTCGGCTTGTTCGCACCTCGGGCGATCGTGCTAGGTTGCTGCGCCTGCAACGCTCTTGTCCACACCTGTGGACAACCGTGTGGACGTGGTGAGCACGGCCAGTCGCGAGGAGATCCAGGTGAGTGATCAACAGGAGGTGTGGACGGCGGTCGCCCAACTGCTCCGGGCCCAACTCACCGAGTCGGTGTGGTTCTCGACGTTCTCGGAGGTCACCCCGCAGATCGACGACGACCACAGCCAACTGATCATCCAGGTCCCCAGCACCCTCGCACGGGAACGGATCCTCACTCGATACCAGCCCCTGATCACCGACGCGATGGCCGAGATCGGGGTGAGCGACCGCCGCTTCGACGTCATCATCGGCGGAGCCGACCAACCGCCGTCCGAGCCACCCGAACCGGTCCATGAGGTGACGCCCGAGCAGGTCGCCGTGCCCAAGTCGGCCGACGACGACGCCCTCGATGAGGCCGGGCTGAACCCCCGCTACACGTTCGAGACGTTCGTGAAGGGCGCCTCGAACCAGTTCGCGCTGGCCGCCGCGCTGCGGGTCGCCGAGACGCCGGCGCGCAGCTACAACCCACTCTTCATCTACGGATCGGCCGGTCTCGGCAAGACCCACCTGCTCCACGCCATCGGCCACTACGTGCACAGCAACTACCACCACCACGTCGTGCGGTACGTGTCCACCGAGTCGTTCATGAACGAGTTCGTCGACGCGATCCGCGCCAACGCGATGGCCGGACTACGCCGCAAGTACCGTGAGATCGACGTGCTGCTCATCGACGACGTGCAGTTCCTGGAGGGCAGGGAAGGCCTCCAGGAGGAGTTCTTCCACACCTTCAACTCGCTGCACGGCGCCAACAAGCAGGTCGTGATCAGCTCGGACCGGATGCCTGACGCGATCCCCACGCTCGAGGAGCGGCTCCGCGGTCGGTTCAAGTGGGGGTTGATCACCGACATCCAACCGCCGGACCTCGAGACCCGCCTGGCCATCTTGCGCAACAAGGCCGAACGTGAGCGGGTCCAGGTCCCGGCCGAGACGCTCGAGTTCATCGCCTCCAAGATCTCCACGAACATCCGCGAGCTCGAGGGCGCCCTCATCCGAGTGACCGCCTACGCCAGCCTCAGCGGCGAACCGATCACGACCGAGCTCGCCCAGCAGCAGCTCGCGGACCTGCTGACCGAGACCGAACCGAAGCCGCGAACCGAAGCCGAGCTGCTGGAGGAGATCGCCGGCATCCTCGGTTTCGACGTCGAGGCGCTCAAGGGCAAGAGCCGGCAGCGGCCACTCGTCACCGCCCGCCAGATCGCGATGTACGTGTTCCGCGAGCAGACCGACCTCAGCTACCCGAGCATCGCCCGACTGTTCGGAGGACGCGACCACACGACGGTGATCCACGCCGTCGAGAAGATCCAGCGCCAGATGGGTGAGCGCAAAGCCATCTACGAGCAGGTCACCGACGTCCTCCAGAAGCTCAAGCTGGCGCCGACATGAGCGCGGTCCGCCCGACGCGGCAGATGTGGACAGCACACCGGACAACCTCCACCCGCGCGGTGGACAGCGCGGTGTCATCCACCGAATCACATCGACGCAATCCGCGCGCTGGGGACAGCGGTGGATCATGCCGCGCGCACGCGCGTGCCCTCTACGCTGGGACGACGATGGATTGTCCCCAATCCACACCACCTACTACTGCTCCTAATTCGATACATCACTCACTGGGGAGAAGGGCTGCACTGTGAAGTTCCGTTGCGAACGTGAGATCCTCGCCGACGCGCTGTCGACCGCCGGTCGCGCAGCGACGAGCCGAACCGGCACGCTCCCCGTGCTGTCAGGGGTGCGGCTCGACGTCAAGGACGGCAACCTGACCGTGACCGGTACCGATCTCGAGCTTGCGATCCGCCTCGGCGTCCCGGTGCACAGCGACGGTGACGGATCGGCGGTCGTTCCGGCTCGGCTCGTCGCCGACATCGTCAAGGCGTTGCCCGCCGGTGCGGTCGAGGTCGCACTCAGCGACGACGAGATGTCGATCAGCGCCGGTCGCTCGCAGTTCTCGGTCCGGCCGCTCTCACTGAGCGACTACCCGGCCCAGGTCGACGTCGACGCCGAACCGGTCACCCTGTCGTCCGATCACGTCGCCGACGCGCTGCGCCAGGTGGTGCGGGCAGCATCCACCGACGACGCCCGCGCGGTGCTGACGGGTGTGCTCCTGGCCGCTGAGGACGACGGGCTCAAGATGGTTGCAACGGACTCGTACCGGCTCGCCGTTCGGGATCTGCCGCAGACGTCGATGCTCAGTGCCGGCCAGAAGGTGCTCGTCCCCGGTCGAGCGCTGGCCGAGCTGCAGCGGATCCTCGCCGACGGCGGTGAGCTCACCGTCCGGCTCGGCACCCGCGAAGCGGTCTTCGAGACCGGTGAGACACGCCTCACCACGCGACTCATCGAAGGCGAGTACCCGAACTATCGCAACCTGTTGCCGTCCTCGTACCCGAATCTGCTCACGGTCGGCCGCGAGGCCCTGCTCGAAGCGCTGCGTCGCGTGAAGATCCTCGCTCAGGACTCCACGCCGGTCCGCCTCACGTTGGGTGGCGACACGCTGCAGCTCACCGCGATCACCCAGGACGTCGGCAACGCCCACGAGGAGATCGACGCCGCCTACGACGGCGCCGAGATGACGGTGGCGTTCAACCCCGACTACCTGGCGTCGGGCATCGACGCCGTCGAGGGCGACGAGGTGACGCTCGCCACGATGGACCCGATGAAGCCCGCGGTGCTTCGCGGGGTGGGCCACGACGAGTACCTCTACCTCCTCATGCCCGTCCGCGTACCCTGAGCGGGGCCGGTTCGCACGCCGGCTGCGCGGCGGCTCACCGCTCGCTGACCCCGGTCGGCTCGGGCTCGTCGCGCCGGCCGGCGCAGGAACCGATCCCCGATCAGCTTGCTGGCTCGCGGCGGCTCGGTGGTTGCGTCGGTGGGGCGGCGCCCGCAGCGCGCGAACCGATCCCCGGTCGGCTCGGGCGTGTGGACCGATCCCACACCGCTCGGGCTCGTCGATCGACTGCGGCACGCGTGTAGCTTCCCGCCGTGCTACGCGGCGTGATGCGCGCCTGGTCGGGGGAGGCGGAACTCGACTACCGGACGGGGGCGGTGCTGGTCGCCGGCTCCGGCATGTTGTTCAGCTTCACCGCGGTGCTGTTCCGAGGGGTCGAGCGCGCCACGGACTGGCAGTTCCTCACGGCCCGCGGTGGCGGGGCCGTCCTGGCGATGCTCGTCGTCACGGGGCTGCGCGCCGGGCGGCGACCGGTCCCGTTCCACACGTTGGGGTGGCGGACGGGAGTCGCCGGGGTGCTCCTGGCGGCGATGTCGGTGCTCTACATCCTGGCGTTCGCCCGCACCAGCGTGGCGACCGTGACCTTCCTGCTCGCCGCCGGGCCGCTGTCCGGCGCCTTCTTCGGACGGGTGATGCTCGGCGAGCGGATCAGCCGCACGACCGTCATCGCCATCGCGCTCGCCGGGGTCGGGATCCTGGTCATGGCCGCACGCGGCGTGGATGCCGGGACGGTGGACGGGTTCGTGCTGGCGGCGCTGATCCCGGCGATGATCGGTCTGTACAACGTGCTCGTCCGGTCTGCCCCGACCGTCGACCCGATCATCCCCGCGCTGATCGCCAACACGATCGTGGTCACCGTCGCCGCCGGCGTCGCGCTCGGTGGGGCCGGCCTCGCCATGAGCTGGCGCGACGCGACGCTCGGGTTCGTCGCCGGATTCGTGCTGATCGGCGTCGGCCTGCCGCTGTACAACCTGGGCCACCGCTCGGTCCCCACTGCCCAGATCTCGCTGCTGATCCTGACCGAGGTGGTCCTGGCGCCGATGTGGGTGTGGATCTGGCCCGGGGAGACGCCGGCGGCCGCCACGCTGGTGGGCGGGGCGCTCGTGGTCGGCGCGGTCGTGTTCCAGATCCTCGCCGCCGATCGGGTGCCGCTGCGCCAACCGACCGTCTGAACCGACCACGCGCCGTCGGCCGCCGACTCGTCGGCGTTCAGCCGAGCGCCTCGCTCAGGCCGCCGAGGACGATGCCCAGCACGACGAGCCCGGGCGGGATGGCGACGTGGATTGCGATCGGGATGGCTCGCTCGTCGGGCGGTCGCAGCCGGTGGATGGTGATCACACCGGCGACCACGTAGGCGACGACTCCGGCGAGGCCGCCGAAGAGCAGTGCGCCCAGCGCCGCGCCGAGGTCGCACCAGCCGTCGGTTGGGGTGCACTCGGACGTCGCGACGACGAGCCGGCCGATCCCGAAGCCGAACACCAGACCGGCGACGAGCCCGATGGACGCTGCCAGGAGCGACACGGCGGCCGGATGGCGTTGCGCCCGCGCCACGGCGGGGGGCGATGGGGGAAGGACCTCGTGGTTCATGCGGTCATCCTGACGATGCAGCAGGATCGTCGCCATCGGCGGAACCCCCCATGCCCGGCCTGGGGAGCCCCAGGGCGTCTCGCATCCGGCTGTTACCGTCGGGCGTCCATGATCGTCGAGCGGTTGGAGCTGGTGGATTTCCGCAACTACTCCTCGGCGGCGTTCGACCTGACGGCGGGCACGACGGCCGTGCTCGGGCGCAACGGGCAGGGCAAGACCAACCTCGCCGAAGCCCTCGCCTATCTCGCGACGCTGACGAGCTTCCGCAGCGCACAGCCGGACGCGCTGGTGCGGGTCGGCGCCGACACGGCGGTCATCCGTGCGACGGCGCGTGACGACGACGGTCGCGAGGTGCTGATCGAGGCGGAGATCAATCGGGTCGGTCGCAATCGCGTCCAGGTGAACCGCCAGAAGCTCGGCACGGTCCGCGAGCTGCTCGGCGTGATGCGGGTCAGCGTCTTCGCCCCTGACGACCTCGTGATGGTGAAGGGTGGTCCGAGCGAGCGCCGCCGCTTCCTCGACGACACCCTGGTGGCGTTGCGGACCAGCTATGACGCGACCCGCCTCGACCTCGAGCGGGTCATCCGCCAGCGCAACTCCCTCCTCAAGCAGGCATCCGGCCGGCTGAACGACGAGATCGCGATGACGCTCGACGTGTGGGACGCCCGGCTCGTCGAGGTCGGCGACCAACTCGGCCATGCCCGTGCGACGCTGGTCGCCCGCGCCGAACCGATGGTCACCGAGGCGTACGAGCAGCTCGCCGGGCGCGCGACACCGGTCGAGCTCCTCTACGACCCTGCATGGCGCCGCATCGGACTGGCCGCTGCGCTCGCGGCGGCGCGCGACGACGACGTCCGGCGCGGCGTGTCGACCGTCGGGCCCCATCGCGACGACGTCGTGATCGAACTCGCCGGCCTGCCCGCGCGTACCCACGCCTCCCAGGGGGAGCAGCGCACCCTGGCCCTGGCCATGCGCCTCGCCGCCCACCGGCTGGTGGCAGAGCGGACGGGCTCGGTACCCGTCCTCGTCCTCGACGACGTCCTGTCGGAGCTCGATCCGCAACGGGCCGCTGCCCTGCTGGGCCACCTCCCCCTCGGCCAGGTGGTCATCACGTCGGCGTCGCCGCTGCCGGCGAGCGCCCGCCCGGAACGGACGTTCGAGATCGAGTCCGGAGCGGTCGCGCGGGCCGTCTGACCGAACCCGCCGCCGAGAGGATGCACACACCGGGTACGGTCGCGCCGAGCGCGAGGCTCGGACCGTCCGCTCCGAGCGCTCCACCGAACGTGAACGACCCGGACGATCCGATCTCGATCAGCGCCTCGCTCGACGGGGTGGTGCGCTCGATGCGCGGCCCGAGTCGGGCCGCGGTCGGCGGGGTGTTCGGGCGATGGTCGGAAGCGGTCGGCGAGCACGTCGCCGCTCACGTCCGGCCGGTGAAGCTCGACGGGGGTGTGCTGACCGTCGAGGTCGACGACCCCGCGTGGGCCACCCAGGTCCGGTTCCTGTCGGCGACGATCAGTGAGCGACTCGAGACCGTTGCCGGCGTCAGCGTCGAGCGTCTCGACGTCAGGGTCGCCGGTCGGCGGCGCTGAGCCCCGTGCTCAGTCCGCGGGCTGCTCGCTCGACGTGTTGCCGGCCTCGTTGATCGCGTTCGAGAGCCACTTGAACAGGGGCGGACCGACGGCCGCGGTGATCACGATGATCACGCCGCTCACGATCATCGTGACCTTGCGCGCCTTGGCCTTCTTGGCGGCTCGGATCTCGGCGGCGCGGCGGGACGCCTCGCTCGGTGCCGACTTCTGCGGCATCAGGTGGGCCATCGGATGGGACGGCTCCGAGGGCTCCTCGGTGTCGGCGGGCTCCTCGCCGCCGGAGGCCTTGGCGGGCGCGACGGGCAGCGTCGGCAGCTCCGGTTGATCGGGCCGTTGCGATGCTTCCTCCGACTGGAGTACGGGCGACATCATCGGCATGGTCGGCCCGCCCGCTCCGGTGGTCGGAACGACGACCGCGTCGTTCGCCCGTTGCTCCGGTGTCGGCGCGGGGGCAGGGGCGGTGCCCAGACGCGGCGCGTCGCCGTCGAGGAAGAAGCCGTCCGCGGGAAGCGCCGGTGCGGGTGCCTGAGGGGTGTCGTTGATCTCGCTGCCGGGCGTGGTCGCGGCGAGATCGTTCGTGGCCGTGTCGCTCATGGCCAATTCATCGGCGGGCGACCCGAATCCTTGAACAGACGCCACCCCTGAGCGGGCATGATGTCGGACATGGCAGACCAGATCCCGCTGACGTCCCGCCTCCAGGCCGATCTCACCACGGCGATGAAGGCGCGCGACGAGGTGACGACGTCGACGCTGCGGATGGTGCGCACCGCGGTCACGAACGCCGAGGTGGCCGGGGAGGCCGCGGTCGAGCTGAGCGACGCTGACGTGCTGGCCGTGTTGCGCTCGGAGGCCAAGAAGCGCGTCGAGGCCGCCGAGGTCTACGAGCAGAACGGCCGGGATGCAGCGGCGGCCAAGGAGCGCGCGGAGCTGGCGGTCATCGAGCGGTACCTTCCGGCGGCGCCGACCACCGACGAGTTGGCGGCACTGGTCGACGAGGAGATCGCAGCCCAGGGCGCGACGGGAATGGCGTCGATGGGCACGGTGATCAAGGCGGTCCGGGAGCGAGCGGGTGCCGGTGCCGATGGCAGCGCGATCGCCGCGCTGGTGAAGGCCCGTCTGCGCTGACGTGTCGCGCAGCGAGCAATCCGACGGCCTCGATCGATCGTGACCCACCTGGCGCACTTCCGAGTCGATTCGCCACGAAGCGCGCGAATCATCGATCCAATCTCACACTGAGTCAGCGACAACGGCGAACGAGCGACTCGCTCGCGATCGCGTCGGGGCGCTCGGCGGCCGCTCCGGTCACGGGACCACCGTGGGCGCGATCGGCTCGTCGCGACGGGTGCGGACACCCTGGAATTCACCGGGATCGCGGCACCTCGCTGGTACAATCACATCATTGCGATTCGCTGCCGTCCCCACCCCGAATCGAACAGGTGATCGTGCCGTCGAACGGGTGCTGGGGTCCGCCGGGGCCACCGCGAACCGCCCGCCGTCCGCCGACGTGATCTGAGGTACCAGTGTCCACCGAGACCGCTGCGAAGAAGCCAAACGGCACCGCCGACTACGGCGCCAAGGACATCCAGGTCCTCGAAGGCCTCGACCCGGTGCGCAAACGCCCGGGCATGTACATCGGCTCCACCGGTCTGGCCGGTTTGCACCACCTCATCTGGGAGGTCGTCGACAACTCGGTCGACGAGGCGATGGCGGGATACTGCACCCGCATCGGCGTGACCCTGCTCGCCGACGGCGGCTGCCGCGTCGACGACAACGGGCGCGGCGTCCCCGTCGATCCGTACAAGTCGGGTCAGCACAAGGGCAAGAGCGCCGCCGAGGTCGTCCTGACCGTCTTGCACGCCGGCGGCAAGTTCGGCGGCGAGGGCTACAAGGTCTCGGGTGGGCTCCACGGCGTCGGCGTGTCGGTCGTCAACGCCCTCTCCGAGCGCCTCACGATCGAGATCGACCGCGACGGCAAGCACTGGTTCCAGGAGTACGCCAAGGGCGGCAAGCCCCAAGGCAAGCTCAAGGTGGTCGGCGACACGCCCAAGCGCGGTCGCACCACGGGCACCACCGTCACCTTCTGGCCCGATCCGACCATCTTCCAGGCCGAGGGCACCGAGTTCGTGGCGCGCACGGTGCTCGAGCGCTTGCAGACGATGGCGTTCCTCAACAAGGGCCTCGAGATCGTCTTCACCGACGAGCGGCCCGAGAAGGAGCAACGGCAGGTCTTCCAGTACCGGGGCGGCCTGATCGACTTCGTCAAGCACCTCAACGCGTCGAAGGACCCGCTGTTCTCGAAGGTCTGCGCCTACGAGGAGGAGGACGAAGACGCCCAGATGCTCGACGTCGCGATCCAGTGGAACACCGGCTACCACGAGGGCATCCACGGATACGCCAATGGCATCTCCACCATCGAGGGCGGCATGCACGTCGAGGGCTTCCGCACGGCGCTCACCAACGCCGTCAACAAGTACGCCCGCGACAAGAACCTCCTCAAAGAGAAGGACCCGAACCTCACGGGCGAAGACATCCGCGAGGGCCTGACCGCGATCATCTCGGTCAAGCTGCGCGATCCGCAGTTCGAGGGCCAGACCAAGGCCAAGCTCGGCAACGTCCCGATGCGGTCGTTCGTCCAGAAGGTCACCTACGAGCGCCTCGGCGAATGGCTCGAGGAGAACCCGACCGAGGGCAACAAGGTGGTCAAGAAGGCGCTCGCCGCCGCCCAGGCCCGCGTCGCCGCCAAGAACGCCCGCAACGCGGTGCGTCGCAAGACGGCGCTGTCGGGTGCGGGCATGCCCGACAAGCTCAAGGACTGCACGTCGAAGAACGCCGACGAGTCGGAGCTGTTCATCGTCGAGGGCGACTCGGCGGGCGGTACCGCGCTCGACGCCCGCGATCCCCGCACCCAGGCGATCCTGCCGATCCGCGGCAAGATCCTCAACGTCGAGCGGGCCCGCATCGACAAGATGATGAAGAACAACGAGATCCAGGCGCTGATCACCGCGATCGGCGCCGGTGTCGGCGAGGAGTTCGAGGTCGACAAGGCCCGCTACCACAAGATCATCGCCCTCTGCGACGCCGACGTCGACGGCAGCCACATCCGCACGCTGCTGCTCACGTTCTTCTTCCGCCAGATGCGCGACCTCGTCGAGTCCGGTCACGTGTACATCGCCCAGCCGCCCCTGTACTCGACCGAGATCGGCAAGGAGAAGGTCTACCTGAAGGACGACCTCGCCAAGACGCGGTTCCTCGCCGACCGGCCGAACCACAAGAAGGAGTTCGCCCGCCTCAAGGGCCTCGGCGAGATGGACTGGGAGGAGCTCAAGTCGACGACGATGGACCCGGCCACGCGGACACTGCTGCAGGTCACCGTCGAGGAGGCCGCCGAGGCCGACATGATCATGAGCGTGCTGATGGGCGACGACGTCGAGTCGCGTCGCAACTTCATCACGACGAATGCCCGCGACGTTCGCAATCTGGATTTCTAGTCCGGTGTCGTTCGTTCGCTTCGCTCACTCCACCCCACGGAGTTCTGACTCGAGCGGCTTCGCCGCGCTCAGCCGTGATCGACGGACCGGGGGCCGACCACTCGCCCCCTCCACGCCACCCCCACCGCTCTCGTTCGCTCGTGCTTCGTACGTCGCTCTGCCCGTTGCTTCAGGAGTTCTGAATGTCTGATACGCCGAATCCTCCCACTGACGTCGACGCTGACGACGGGGTGCCGGACGATCCGATCCAGCCGATCGCACTGCAGGACGAGATGGAGAACTCGTTCCTCGACTACGCGATGTCGGTCATCATGTCCCGGGCGCTGCCCGACGTGCGCGACGGCCTCAAGCCGGTGCATCGCCGGATCATCTGGGACATGGAGCAGCAGGGGTTCCGCCCCGACCGCCCCTTCGTGAAGTGCGCACGCGTCACCGGTGACACGATGGCTCGCTACCACCCGCACGGCGACTCGGCGATCTACGACGCGCTGGTGCGCATGGCCCAGCCGTTCTCGCTGCGCCACCCGCTGATCGAGTTCCACGGCAACTACGGCTCACCCGACTTCGGGCCGGCCGCCAGCCGCTACACCGAGTGTCGACTGCACCCGCTGGCGATGCAGCTCCTCGCCGACATCGACGAGGACACCGTCGACATGGTGCCCAACTACGACGGCACGACCGAACAGCCCGAGGTGCTCCCATCTCGGTTCCCGAACCTGCTCGTCAACGGCAGCCAGGGCATCGCCGTGGGCATGGCGACCAACATCCCGCCCCACAACCTCGGCGAGGTGATCGACGCCACCATCCACCTGCTCGGCGAGCCCGACGCCACCGTCGAGGACCTGATGGGGTTCGTGAAGGGCCCCGACTTCCCGACCGGGGCCTACATCCTCGGGCGCAGCGGCATCATCGAGGCGTATCGCACCGGTCGCGGCAGCGTGAAGATGCGCGCCAAGGCCGCCATCGAGGAGGGCAAGAACGGTCAGTACGAGATCGTCGTGACCGAGCTGCCGTACCAGACGAGCTGCTCGTCCATCGCCGGCCGCATCCAGGAGCTGGTCGACGCCGGCGACCTCGAGGGCATCCGTGACGTCAACGACGGCTCGGCCGGCGGCAAGACCAACCTCGTCATCTCGCTCAAGCGCGACGCCAACGCCAACGTCGTGCTCAACAAGCTCTACAAGCTGACCCAGCTCCAGTCGAGCTTCTCGATCAACATGGTCGCGCTCGTCGACGGCGTCCCGCGCACGCTCGACCTCAAGTCGGCGCTCGAGGGGTACGTTCGTCACCAGATCGAGGTCGTCACCCGTCGCTCCGAGTTCCGTCTCGCCAAGGCCGAGCGTCGCGAGCACATCCTCGAGGGGCGCATCAAGGCGCTCGACGTCATCGACGCGATCATCGCCCTGATCCGGGCCAGCGACGACGCGGCGGCCGCCAAGGCCGCGCTGATGGCCGAGCCGTACGAGTTCAGCGAGATCCAGGCCGTCGACATCCTCGACATGCAGCTCCGTCAGCTCACGCGCCTCAGCCGGATCGACCTCGAGACCGATCTCGACGACGTGCGCGCCGCGATCGAGGAGCTGAGGGCGATCCTCGGCGACGACAGCTTGCTCCGCCAGGTCATCAAGGACGAGATGACGGCGATCCGCGAGGAGTTCGCGACGCCGCGTCGGTGCGAGATCACGTTCGACGATGGCGAGATGTCGATCGAGGACCTCGTCGACGACAAAGAGCTCGTCATCGTGATGACCGAGGCCCAGTACGTCAAGGCGGTCTCGGCGTCGGCCTTCAAGTCGCAGGGCCGTGGCGGTCGTGGGGTCAGCGGCGGCAAGCTCAAGGCCGACGACCTGGTTCGGCACGTGATCTTCACGACGGCCCACGCGCATCTGCTGTTCTTCTCGAACCGTGGCAAGGTCTACCGGCTGCGCGCGCTCGACATCCCCGAGCGCGAGCGCACGGCGAAGGGCATGCCGATCGTCAACCTGCTGCCGTTGCAGCCCGACGAGCAGATCCAGGCGATCATCGACACCCGCGAGTTCGCCGGTGATCGATTCCTGTTCTTCGCGACCCGCAAGGGCACGGTCAAGAAGACGACGTTCGACGCGTACAACTCCAGTCGTCGCGACGGGATCATCGCGATCAACCTGAAGGACGGCGACGAGCTCGTGCGGGTCATCGAGACCGGCGGCGGCGACGACATCTTCATGGTGAGTCGCCGCGGCATGACGATCCGCTTCAACGAGGACGACGTCCGGCCGATGGGTCGGAGTGCGGCCGGCGTGCGCGGCATGAAGCTCAAGAACGGCGACGACGCGGTCGTGTCGTGCGACGTCGCCCGCGACGACACCGCGATCCTCATCGTCACCGAGGCCGGTTACGGCAAGCGCACCCAGCTCGACAAGTTCAACCGCCAGGGCCGCGGCGGTCAGGGCGTGCGCGGCATCAAGCTCACCGGTAAGAAGGGTGAGGTCGTGGCGGCGTTCATGGTCGGCATCGACGACGAGATCGTGGCGGTGTCCTCGGGCGGCGTCACGATCCGCATGGACGTGCGCGAGATCTCGTCCCAGGGACGCGACGCCACCGGCGTGCGCATCATGAACCTCGACGACGGTCAGACCGTCGCCTCGGTGACCCCGATCATCGCCGACGAGGAGTAGTCCGGCCGGGACGACCCCGGCGCGCCGATCGCAGCCACCGCTGCCCACTCGAGCTCGTGAGAGGAGGCGGTCGTGCGCGACCGGGGATCGATGACGCTGGTGGCGCTGTGCGCCGGGTTGGCGGTGACGGCGGCGACCACGGCGGCGATGGTGCCGATGCTGGAGGCGCTGGTCGATCGGCAAGCAGCCCGGTCGGCCGCCGACGCGGCCGCGCTCGCCGGCGTCACCGGCGGGCGCGCCGCAGCCGCCGAGATGGCGGCCCGGAACGGTGCCGTGCTCCTCGATTGGTCGCGGGCCGGCCGTGACGTGACCGTCGAGGTGGGCGTCGACGGTCAACGCGCCGTCGCACGCGCCACCGGCGGGCCCTGAGGACTGCCTACACTCGATCCGGTGAGCAGCTCCGACGACGCCGCGGCCCGGCTGTCGAGCGCGCTCGAGGGCATCTTCTCCGGCGCGTCGCCGTCGTTGTCCGGACGCGGTGAGGTGCCGGTCGACGCCGACCCGCCGACCGCCGACTGGTCCGTCGACGACGAGGACGACGACGAGGACGAGCGCGAGCGCGAGCGCGAGAGCGACGGTCCGGAGGTGCTCGCCGAGCCCGCCGCGGCGGCCGACGGCGACGCGCTCGCGTCGCGTCGCGAGCCGATCGCCGGCGACGACCCGTACGTGCTCCCCCGTATCGTCCCGGCCACCCTCGACCCGCCTCCTCCCCCTGTCCCTGTCCCGGAACCGGCGCCGGCGTCGGAACCGGCGAGGGAGCCCGCGATCGGGCGCCCGGCGACGTCGTGGTCCGATCATCTGACGACGACACCCACGGCGACTGGGCCGGCGGGTCTGCGGGCGCCGGGACGCCGTCCCCGGGTCCGCCGTGTCACGCGGGTCGTCCGCCACATCGACCCGTGGACGACGTTCAAGGTGTCGCTCGTCTTCAGCGCGGTCGCCTATGTGGTGATGCTGACCGCCGGGGTCCTCCTGTGGCGCGTCGCCGACAGCACCGGCACGCTCGACAACGTCGAACGTTGGTTCACCCAGTTCGGTTGGGAGACGTTCGAGCTCAAGGGCGGCGAGATCTTCCACAATGCCTGGATCATCGGGCTCTTCGGCGTCGTGGCGATGACGGGCGGGCTCGTGTTGCTCGCCACGCTGTTCAACCTCGTCAGCGACATCGTCGGCGGCATCCGCGTGACCGTCCTCGAGGAGGAGGTCGTCGAGCGGACGATCTCGTCCACTCGACGGTACGTGGTCCGGCGGACTCCGGCCGACGTCGCCGCGTCGGCGTCGGCCCAGGACTGGACGGTCGACGACGGTTCGCCGGACGACGACGACTGGTCGGTCGACGACGACGGCCCGGACACCGGTTGAGGAAGCGCTGCGGCGCCGATAGCCTCGCTGACCGGCCGGGGCTATAGCTCAGTCGGTTAGAGCGCATCCCTGATAAGGATGAGGTCACAAGTTCGATTCTTGTTAGCCCCACCAGCTGGCCGGTCCGCCCGCACCCGAGGGTGACGTGGCGGGCCGGGCCCGAATCACCCTGTCGACCGGCTGGGTGAGCGGGCTCCGAGGCCAGCCGCCGTCGTACGCGCACCCGGGTGCTCGTCTCCCGTCCTCGGAATCGACACGCCCGCCGACGGCATCTCGGTCGTGGGCGCACGTTCGCCGTCCACGGCGAAGTCGGTGCTCACCGCGCGCCCCGGCTCGTCGCGGCGACCGATGACCTCGGCGTCGCGATGGAGCTCGACGCCACCGGAGTGTCGTTCATGGACTCGAGCGGCCTGTCGGCCCTCCTGCGAGCGGCGCGCCTCGCAGACGAGGCCGGCGCTCGGGTCGTGGTGCGTCCCAGCGTCGGCGCATCTCCCTCACCGGGCTCGACTCGACGTTCGATCTCGACGGACGAGCGGCGATCCGCGATCGGCTCGCCGTCGCGCCCTGCACCGCCACGACGCGACCCACACGTCGGGTGGGGTGTGCGCCGGGTGCGGCCGGTCGTGCGGGCGCTCGCCGCGATGACCGTGGCCACCCCGTAGGATCGCTCGCCATGGCTGGTCGCTCGGGTCTCGTCGAGGCCGCACGGTGAAGCTGTTCAGGCGAGTCCTGGCGGCGCTGTTCATGGCGGGCGCGGCAGCCGCGGGCATCCGGTTGAAGGGGCGTGGCGGTGTTCCCCCGCAACACGGCGGGTGGCGACCGCTGGAGCTCCCCCCGGAGGGGTGACGCGTGGACGGGCCGACGATCCACATCGTCGGGCGGGGGATCGTCGGGACCCGCCTGCGCCGCATGCTCGGTGCCGGGCGAGTGATCGTGCACGATGCCAGGTGGCCCGACGTGTCAGGCACGACGCCCGGTGACATCGTCGTCCTCGCCCACGGTGGCGCCCATGCGCCCGTGGTGCCGGCACTCGTCGATCGCGGCCTCCACGTCGTCACGGTCGGCGACGGCCCCGACGACGCGCGCGAGCTCCTCGAGGTCGATCCCGTCGCCCGAGCAGCGGACCGCACGGTGGTCGCCGGCGCGGCGCTGTCACCCGGCTTGTCGGGTCTGATCGCCCGACACCTCGCTCGCCAGCTGTCCGAGGTCGACGAGATCCATGTCGCGGTGCACGGCACCGCGGGGCCGGCATGCGCTCGCGAGCACCACCGATCCCTGAGCGGTCTGTCGGCCGGTTGGCACGACGGCCAATGGATCGACCACGTCGGAGGGAGCGGACGCGAGCTGTGCTGGTTCCCGGAGCCCATCGGCGCCAAGGACTGCTACCGGGCCCGGATGGCGACGGCCGTGGTGCTGCACGAGGTGTTCCCCGACGTCGACCGCATCAGCACTCGACGCTCAGCGCGCCGTCGTGACCGGCTCACGGCGTGGCTCCCGATGCTCAGCCCGCCCCATCCCGAAGGTGGGGTCGGGGCGCTGCGCGTCGAGGTCCGCGGGTGCGATCGGTCGGGAGCCCGTCAGTGCCTGATCGCGGGCGTTGCGGAGCTCGTGGGCACGGCGGCAGCGGCGACCGTTGCCGCCTTCGTCGCCGTGCTCGCCGACGGCGGCCTCCCCGGCGGCCTGGTGCTCGCCGGTGACGAGCGGCTCCCGACCGTGGCGCTGCTGCGCCACGCCGAGCGGCACGGGGTGCGCTTGCAGGAGTTCACCGGTGTGCCGCAGCAGAGCTGACGGCTCGACGGAACCGACGGAACCGGTGGGGGCGCCGGGTGCGAGCGCGTCGACGGCCGTGGGGGACGTGCCGGGCGCGCGGCGCAGCGGTCAGCGCTGTTCGCCGGTTGCGCTGAGCTCGGTC
>JBFHJC010000013.1:0-29293 GCA_041596155.1 Ilumatobacter sp.
CCGAAGAAGTCGGCCGCGTCGGCCGCGGCGAACGAGCGCAGGCCCTTGTAGGGGTTGTCGAAGTCGACCGAGATCGGCGACCCGTCGACGGCGCCGAGCGCCTCTCGCAACTCCGAGACGAACGCCGTCATCGAATCGAACCCCCGACCTGGCTCCGCGCCGGTGGCGCGGTCGATCACGTCGCGCACCGGCGTGCTCAGTCCGCCCCGCAGCTGGTCGATCTGTCCGCGCAGTCCGGTCAGTGCCCGGGTGACGACCGCTGCCAGGCCGGCGATGTCGGCCGCCGTGGTTCCCTCGCCGCCTGCGGCGATCGCGAAGTCCGACAGGTACGCGTTGTGGTCGTCGTCGATCAGGACGTTCTCGGCGTCGACCTCGCCGTGGACGACGCCCGCCCGGTGCGCAGTCGACAAGGCACTGCCGATCTGCTCGACGAGTCGCGTCGTCTCCTCCGACGTCAACGCACGGTCGTCGAGCAGGTCGGCGAGCGTGCCGCCCTTGACGAGCCGCATGACGAGGTAGGCGGCGTCGGGTTCGCGCCAGTAGTCGTAGAGCGGGATGATGTGAGGGTGTTCGAGGCGGGCGACGAGCTGAGCCTCGGCTTCGAAGCGTCGGATGAAGCTCGGGTCGTTCGCCAGTTCGGGGCTGATCACCTTGATCGCCACCTCGCGACCGACGGTGGGCTGGAAGGCCCGGTACAGCAGACCGGGGCCGCGCTCGCCGAGTCGGTCGCGCAGCTCGTAACCGCGCACGGAGAGGCCGGGTTCGGGTCGCCCGCCGGTGATGCGGGCACGTGGGCCCGCATCGAGCGACTCGTCGCCGGTCACGATCTGCTCTTCGAGCTGCCGGATCCGCAGCGATGGCTCGATCCCGAGCTCCTCGCCGAGCCGGGCCCGCAACTGACGGTACGAGCGCAGCGACTCGGCCTGGCGGCCCGATCGATACAACGCGAGCATCAGCTGACCGGTGAAGCGCTCCTGGAGCGGGTGCTCGCGGACGAGCGATTCGAGCTCGGACACGAGCTCGCGCGACACACCCCGCAACAGGTCGGCGTCGATGCGGGTCTCGACGGCTTCCAGCCGCAGTCCCTCCAGTCGGCCGATCGCCGGTTGCGCCCACGACTCGTAGACGAACTCCTCGAACGGTCGGCCCCGCCACAGCGCCAGCGCCTCACCGAGCACCAGACCGGCGGCGGCGGGATCGGTGTCGACGAGGGCGCGCCCTTCGCCGAGGAGTCGCTCGAACTGCAGCGAGTCGATCTCGTCGGCCGACACGTCGACCACGTAGCCGGGCGCACGGGTCAAGAGGATCGTTCCCTCGGTGCGCTTCTCACGATCGGGTTCGAGCGCCTTTCGAAGACCCGACACGTACACCCAGAGCGCGTTGTGGCGATCGGCTCCGCCATCGTCGCCCCACAGGGCATCGATGATCCGGTCGGTCGAGAACACCGCGTTGGGCTCGGTCAGCAGCAGCGCCATCAGCGCCCGCTGGCGGTAGGCGCCGAGATCGACCGGCTCGCCGTCTCGGAGCACCTCCAGCTCGCCCAACACCCTGTATTCCATGGTCCCCCCGGTCCCTCGACCTGCGTGTTCGCAGCATGCAGGTCGCACCTTTGAACCTACTTAAGGTCGGGAGGGCCGTCACCCGTCGAGGCCCCCGGCGATCTCACGCTCGGCGAGGGCCCGGTCGATCTCGTCCTGGATGATCAGGTAGGCGGGTCGCGGCGCGGACGTCGTGGTGGTCGTGGTCGTCGTGGCCGACGTGCTCGCCGTCGGCGTGCTCGTGATCGGGGTCCTGGACGGCGCCGGTGCCGGCTGGGTCGGTGTCGACCGGGTCGACACGCTCGTCGTCGGCCCCGGCTCGCCGAGGGCGGCGAGGGCGCTGACGCCGAGTCCGCCGGCGAGCGCGATCGCGGCGAGGACGGAGGTGAGCGGTGCTGGTCGTCGGAACGTCATGATGCGACGGTTGCCGATGGGACTTTCGGTCAACTGAGGTCGACTTCGTGCTGACTGAAGCGCCTGCTCGGGTGCTCATGCGTTCCGGCCGCCAGTTCCCGCCGGGCTGCCTCGACGTCGGCGGGCACCTGTGCTGCGGGCGATCTCCACTCTGCCCGCCGGAAACGCTCCGGAACGTCCGGGTCGGGGCGGGTGCCGATCGCCGCTGGCGCCGGGTCGGAAGCGTCGTATCGCCGGCGGGGAGCCTTCCGAGCGCCTCTCCCGGTCGAGGCCGTGCGCGGGCCGGAGACGTGCAACAGGAAGTTCTGCTTGTCGGGCCCACCGTCTTCGCCCCACGGCTCGTCGATGATCCGGTCGGTCGAGAACACGGTCCCGGGTGCGGTCAGGAGCAGCCCGAGCAGGGCGCGCTGGCGGTCGGCACCGACGGGCCGGTCCTCGGGACCGGCCTCAGCTTGCCGAGCACCCTGAATTCCATTCGATCCCCGGATCTCCGTCGGTCATCGATGGCGACTTGGTTCGACCCTGAAGCGCTCGAGCGGGTTTGCGAAACCCCACCTAGACGTGGTTGCCGGTGCGGTTTAAGTGAGCGACAAGCCGATGTAAGTCGGCGATCAGCCACCCGAAGCCGCGGCGAAGGCCGCGAGCGGACCGTGGCGGCATGTCGAAGTTCCGCTCCATCGCCCTCGCCCTCGTCGTCACGCAGGGTGTCGGGGACGTCATCCCCGCAGACGCCCGTGCTTCCGCCCGCATCGAGTACACCGACACACCCGCCGACGTCGTCGAGCTGGCCGAGTGGGCGGTCGGCTTGTACGACGAGGCCGGGCTGGAGCTTCCGTCGGTCGAGTTCCGCTTCCACGGGGAGGACGTCGACGGCTGTGACGGTCATGAGGGCCTACACCGGCCCGGTGACGCGCAACACGTGATCGAGCTGTGTCGTGCCGACGACTACTCGCTCGGGACGCAGTTGACGATCCTGCACGAGTTCGCTCACGCCTGGATCGCCCACGGCGCAGATCAGTCGGCGCGCGACGCGTTCCGTGAACTCCGCGGCTTCGACCACTGGAACGACCGGGACACGCCCTGGCACGAGAACGGCGTCGAGCAGGCGGCCGAGATCGTCGTGTGGGGGCTCGTCGACCGTCCGATCGGGGTCGCGCGGATCACCCAGAACAGCTGTGACGAGCTCGATGCCGGGTTCGTGGCACTGACCGGCCGGTCGCCGCTGCACGGCCTCCGCGAGCGCTGCCGTTGATCGTCGGCTCGACGAGGCGTGCGCAGCTACGTGAGCTGGGGCAGTCGGCTCGTGAGCTCGGACCACGTATCGGGGGCGACGCTGTCGCGGATCCAGCCCTTGGCGGCGTCGAAGGCCTCGGGCGGCAGGGCGCCCTCGAGCACGGTCACGTAGTGTGCGGCGTCGTCGATCGGGATGCGGTCGATGATCCACGGGACCACCCGCGCCATCTTCTCGGGCGGGATCGTGCTGAGGATGTGGCCGAGCATCTCGCCCTGCCTCGGTGGTTCGACGTGATCGTCGACGAAGGGGAGGATGTACGTGTTCTCCTTGGCGATGTGCGAATGCGCGTGTTCGCGCAGCACCACTGCGGCGCGGCGCGCCTCGACGAGGTCGGCGGCGTCGACCGCTTGGCGGAGCGCGGCGAAGGTCTCGCGTTCGTCGACGTGGTCGTGGAGGTAGGTCTCGTCGATGTGCGGCGCCATCTCGGCGATCACCGGGAAGAGCCCGATCTCCTCGCCACGGGTGTGCAGCAGCACGAGGTCTTCGAAGAACTCGACATCGTCGGCGAGCGGTGCCAGGTCACCGCCCGACTGGGCGTCTGCAGCCGCTCGGTCGAGGCGGTCGCTCTCGGTGAGGATCGCCGTGTGCACGAATCGCAGCGCATTGATCGGTCCCGGCATGGTCGACCCCTTTCCGCGTCGATCGTCACCGTACCGCACGACGCTGAGGGTTCGATCGGGCGACTCGGTGGGCTCAGCCGGCGATCGACTGGGCGAGGACGCCGCCCGTGACGGCGACCGCGAACACGTAGCCGAACAGGATCGCGATCAGCCGCTTGGAGGCGAGCCGCGACAGGATCACGAACTCGGGCACGTTGGCGCCCGCCCCGGCGATCGTGAGGGCGACGATCGCGCCGATCCCGAGGCCAGCGCTGTGCAGTGAATCGGCGATCGGGATGAACAGCTCGGTGTGGAAGTACAGCGGTGTGCCGAGTGCGGCGGCGATGGGGATCGAGAATGTCGACGTCCCTCCGGCGGCGCGCGCGACGGCGCCCGGCGACACCAGCATCTCGATCGCCAGACCGATGGCGACGCCGGCGACGAGCAGCGCGCCCATCGACCGGAGGAGCGATGTCGCCGACCGGACGGCGGCCGGGAGCTCGGCTCGCCAGCCGCGCCAGGGTGCTCGGACGGGCTCGCACGCAACCCGATCGGAGACGACCGCGACGGGGCTCGCAGCTCCGAGCGGCCCTGCGGCGGGCGCGGCGACGCAAAGGGCAGCGGATGGCCGCTGGACCGAGACGAGATCTTCGCCTGCGAGGTCGGCTCGCAGGAGGTGCTCGATGCCGACCCGTTCGGCGAGCATTGCGAGCAGCAGTGCCGCGCTGAACGCGACGAGGACGTAGACCAGGGCGACCGGCGCACCGACGATCACGATCAGGGCACCGAACAACACCGGGTCGAGGACCGGTGCGGCAACCAGGAATGCGACATAACCGGCGGTCGGCACCCCCGCCCGGCGAAGGCCGATCAGCATCGGGATCGCCGAGTACGTGCAGAACGGCGTGACGAAGCCGACCGCGATGCCCTTCAGCGCCGCGACGAGCGGGCGGCCACCCATCCACGCCCGGAGCCGGTCGGGGCCGACCCGTCGCTCGAGGAGTGCGATCGCGGTGGCGACGCCGAAGAACAGGGCGACGAGCTCGACCAGCAGCAGCAGCGACGACCACACCATGCCGATCCCTCACTCGCCGCCGGAGGCCATGATGCGGCGTGCGGCATCGGGCAGGCCGCCCATGCACGCGCGGTTCACGCTGACGAGCGTCCTGACGCCGTCCGGCTCGGTGAACACGTACTCCTCGGCAGCGAGCGCCCGGACGTGCGAGGAGACGGTCGACTGGCTCCTGCCGATGTGCTCGACGATCTCGCCCACCGTGACGGGTCGACCGGCGGCGGCCACGAAGTGCAGCACGCGAATCCGGGTCGGATCGGCGAGGCACCGGAACCACCGGGCGTACTCCTCGGCCTCGGAGATGTCGAGCGTGACGTCGATCGGCCTATTCATCGTTTATTGACGATAAACGATGAATGGCGTGTGGTCAACGCTCCGGCGCACCACGGGTGACGAGGGCGCGAGCGATCCGCCGTTCGAGGTCGGCGGGGTAGCGCTGGACGCCGGGAGGGAGGTCGCCGATCTCGCCCGAGAGGATCGCGTGCAGGCCGAGCAGCATGACCGCCGAGAACGGGTCGAAGAGCTGCGGTGCGACGACGCCGAGCTCCGCAGCGAGGTTGACGAGGCTGCCACGGTTGAGCAGGTACAACCGGCGGTCGCCGAGATCGTGGCGCACGAGGTGGCGACGCAGCTCGTGTGTCGGGTGGGCATCGAGCCAGTCGACGTCGATCTCACGATCGCTGTGGCCGACGTTCATCACGATCGCTCCGTCGGAGATCCGTCGGAGTTGCTCCGGACCGAGCACGCCGTCGACCCCGGTGGCCGTCACGACGATCTCGGCGGTCGCGAGGGCGGCGTCCATGTCCGCCACGCGGGAACCGTGATGCAGCGCGAGGACCGAGCGGACCGGGTCGGGATCGACGACCGTGACCATGGCGCCCATCTCGCGGGCGCGCTGTGCCACCCCCTGGCCGACCGGTCCGAAGCCGATCACGACCACCTCACGCCCGTACAGCGAGAGCCCCGTGATCGCCGTGAACGCGGGCCACGTCTCGGCGCCGACGTGGTGACGGTTGTGGATCAGCTCCTTGAGCGGGATGTCGTTCCAGTTCAGCACCGGGAACGGGATGTCGAGGCCGGTGAGGCGATGCAGCCCCGACGTCGTCGCTTCGAGCGCCGCGATGACCGGGTGGCCTGCGGTGGACATGGCCGCGATCAGCTCGCCCCCCATGTCGCACAGCGCGTCGGCCGGCTCGCTCGCGAGCCAGGCCAACGCGTCGGCGTGCTCGTGCGGCGACATGCCGGCCCACGCCATGATCTCGGCACCGAGCGATGAGAGGTGCTCGGCCGCGCGGTCGTCGGTGCTCTCGGCGTTGCACGCCGCGATCCGAACACGGGCGCCGGCGCGCAGGAACGGCTCGACGATCAGGACGGTGTCGCCAACGACGTGCTGGAAGCACGCGATCGTCCGTCCGCGGTGGTCGGCGGCGGCCACCTCCTTCCCGAGCGCGGTCGTGATGGGGGTCGTCCACGCCAGCCACTCGAGCTCAGCGGCGTCCATCTCCCGATGATGCGCGACGCAACGTCTGGCCAGCAAGGGGCACGGGACAATGCGCGAGGGGGAGCGAGGGGCAACGGCGTCGGGGAGGCGTGCGTCACGCCGCCGGTCTTCGCCGGTCCGGCCCGTCGTCGGTACGCCAGACCGTGCCGTCGGGGCGGATCCACGAGGCCCGTCGCACGGCGTCGATCCGGAGGTCCCAACCGCCCTCGTGGACGAGGTGGTGATGGGTCTCGCAGAGCGGGATCAGGTTGGCGAGGACCGTCTTGCCGCCCCGTGTGAACCACTCGATGTGGTGCATCCGGCAGTGCGAGAACCCGACCTCGCAGTGGGGGTGGGCGCAGGTCGAGTACATCGCCGCCAGCATCCGTCGCTGCTGGCGGTTGGCGGTGCGCTGCTCGGCGCACAGCCGGTCGACGGTGCCGTCGGGGTTCACGATGACGGTGGAGAGGATCGCCTCGCAGCACAGGCGCTGCACGGTGGCGACGGGAACGGGCACCCCGTCGATCGTCTCGCTGAGGGTGCCGTCGTGGCGACCGTGGCACAGCGAGCCGGCGTCGGTGTGCACGACGACCTCGGGGATCCGCAGGTCGTCGCTCGCGCTGGAGCTCACGGCGCTGAGCACCGCCTCGACCTTGAGCTCGTCGAACGGGCGGCCCTTGTTCGCCACTTCGTGCCGGAGCCGCTCGAGGTGGGCGTTGATCGCCGTATGCAGCGACGCATCGCGCAGCGGGTCGAGCGAGATGAGGGTGTGCTTCATGCCGGTGTCGCGGTCGGTCCAGCGCTTGACCTTCGACGCCGCCCGCTGCCGGTCGAGCTCGGCGACGTCGCTGCCGGGGCGGTGCAGCTCGCGGATCTTGTCGATCGTCGCCCGGGCCGTCTTCTCGAACAGCGAGATCGGCTGCGCTCCGGCGTCGGCGACGAGGTCGTCGACGACCAGTACCAGATCGGAGCGCTCCTCGTCGGTGAGGTCCTTCGTGAGGCCGGCCAGCGCATCGACGTGGCCGGCGGTGCACGAACCCGACGCCAGCGCATCTTCGAACGCAGACAGCTCGGTACACACCCGGTCGCGCTCGCCGGCCGCCTTGGCGTCCCTGCCGGTCAGCCGGCCCTCGTCGATCAGTACCCCGCCAGCCGGCGGGAGTGAACCCTCGGCGGCGAGCACCTTCGCGCGACGGGCGGCGCGCACGTCGACGTACGACGAGAAGTTGCGCAACACCGCGGAGTCGCGGGTGATCGCGGCCAGCTCGGCGGCGGACGCGACGTCGGGATCGCACGCCAGCAGCCGCTGCACTGCGTCGAGCACACCCGGATCGTCCATGTCCCCATCCTGACGAGGGGGTGTCACATTGATTCGCGCGAGGCGACGCCGGTCCGGGTGGGCATCCGACCGCCGGTCCGATCATCACGCGAACGGTCGGGGTCGGTACCGTCGGTCGGGCGACGCCGTGAGAGGGAGCGACATGTCGGATGCAGTGCTGTACGAGGTCAGAGATCGGGTGGCGATCATCACGTTCAACCGACCCGACCGGCTCAACGCGTGGAGCCCCGACCTGCACGAGGGCTACTTCACCTCGCTCGATCGGGCGGTCGACGACCCCGACGTCCGGGTGATCGTCGTCACCGGTGCCGGGCGGGGCTGGTGCGCCGGGGCCGACATGGAGGTCCTCCAGGGCATCGGCGAGGCCGGCGGGTTCACCGCCGCCGACGAGCCGGCGCCCAACCGGAAGGAGTGGCAGCACACCCACGCGATGACGCTCCCGAAGCCGGTGATCGCGGCCATCAACGGCGCCTGCGCCGGCCTCGGCTTCGTGCACGCGCTGGCGTGCGACCTGCGCTTCGCCGCCGAGGGCGCCAAGTTCACCGCCGCCTTCAGCCGGCGCGGCCTAATCGCCGAGCACGGCTCGTCGTGGACCCTGCCCCGCGTCGTCGGCCAGTCGACGGCGCTCGACATCATGCTGTCGGGCCGTGTCTTCCTCGCCGAGGAGGCCAAGGAGATGGGCCTCGTCGACCGGCTCTGCGCACCGGAGACCCTGATGGACGAGGTGCTCGCCTACGCGAACGACCTCGCCGGCAACGTCTCGCCGACGTCGATGGCGGTCATGAAGCGCCAGCTGTACACCCACGCGTCGTTGCCGATCGACGATGCGCTCCGGGCTTCGAACAAGCTGATGGCGGAGTCGGTCACGCGGCCCGACTTCAAAGAGGGCGTCGCCAGCTTCGTCGAGAAGCGAGCCCCGAACTTCGCCCCGGTCGACCAATCGGCGCTACCCGACTGAGCTCAGCCCTCGTACACGATCGAGTCGAACGGCCAATCGGCGTCGAGCCACTCGCGCGTCGCGCGCCGCAGTGCCGGATCGAGATCGGCGTGCGCCTGGGTCACCCAGGACTGCACCTCGACGTCGCCCGAATCGGGACGGCCGTAGATGTACACGCAGCCGATCACCCGATCCTGGTCGGCGGGGTCGAGCACGGTGTACGTGAAGCCGATCCGCTCGTGGTAGTCGCGAGTGTGTCGCTCGAGGTCGGCGAGGTTGTCCTCGAGCGACATCGGAGATGGCCAGTTCCCGTCGGGGACCCCCGGCGTCGCCCGGATGTGGTCGATGCTCGACGTCCATGCGGCGTGATCGGATTCGTTGTGCTCGGGTCGCAGCGGGCGCAACACGAAGTGTTCGGTGTCGAGGCCGTCGGGTACGACGAAGTCGTCCGGGACGATGGGGTGACGGGGCTGGGGCACCGGTGCTCCTGATCTCAGTATCTCGCGGGCAGGCCGAGGCACTCGTCGGCGACGAAGGCGACCCGCGATTGTCGTTGACCGGAGCGGCTTTGTACAACGGGTCCCGCGAAGTTTGCGTCCGATCTCGCTCGCGCCACGACCGTCGGCTCCATGCAGGGCGCAGGTCGGACCCGACGAGCGCACGTCGCCACGGATACCGTGACCGGCGAAAGGGGGCCGAGCGATGGCCGAGCACGAGCTGGTGATCCGGAACGGGACGGTGGTCGACGGAACCGGTGGCGACCGGTTCGCCGGCGACGTCGCAGTGTCCGACGGCGTGATCACCCATGTCGGTTCGGTCGAGGGGCGCGGCCACCGCGAGATCGACGCCGACGGGCACCTGGTCGCGCCTGGCTTCGTCGACATCCACACGCACTACGACGGGCAGGCCACCTGGGACCGCCAGCTAGCGCCGTCGAGCTGGCACGGGGTGACCACCGTCGTCATGGGGAACTGCGGTGTGGGTTTCGCGCCGGTCGTGCCCGAACACCACGAGCGGCTCATCCAGCTCATGGAGGGCGTCGAGGACATCCCCGGCACCGCCCTGCACGAGGGCCTCGACTGGAGCTGGTCGACGTTCCCCGAGTACCTCGACGCCCTCGACCGCCGGCCCCGCGACATCGATCTCGGCGCACAGCTGCCCCACGGCGCGCTCCGTCTGCACGTGATGGGCGAGCGCGGCGCCGCACGCGAACCGGCCACGCCCGATGACATCGCGGCGATGGCCGACCTCGCGCGTGAGGCCGTCGAGGCCGGCGCGCTCGGGTTCACCACCAGCCGCACCCTCAACCACAAGTCGTCGCTCGGGGAGCCGACGCCCACCCTCACCGCCGAAGCCGACGAGCTGATCGGCATCGCCCAGGCGCTCGGCGCCGCCGGCAGGGGCGTCCTGCAGGTGGTGAGCGACTTCATCGACCTCGACGGCGAGATCGAGCTGTTCCACGAGATGGGCGCACAGTCAGGCCGGCCGATCTCCGTCTCGATCGCCCAGGCGCCCCGCCGGTCCGATGACTGGCGCACCGAGCTCGACTTCTTCGAGCGGGCCACCGCCGAGGGCGTCACGATGCGCGGCCAGGTCGGTGCCCGCGCCGTCGGCATCATGCTCGGCCTCGAGACCACTCTCAACCCGTTCACCTACAGCCCGGCGTACCGCGACATCGCCCACCTCCCCCTCGCCGAGCGGGTCGCGCGGATGCGCCGCCCCGAGGTCCGCGGGGCGATCGTCGACGGCGCCTTCGTCGACCCCGACGGCAAGCTCGGAAGCCGCGTCATCACCTGGTTCCCGCAGATGTTCCGTCTCGGCGATCCGCCGAACTACGAGCCCGATCCAGCCGACTCGGTCGCCGCCACCGCCGAGCGCGCGGGGCGGTCGCCCGCCGAGATCGCCTACGACTGGCTGCTCGAACGCGACGGAGCGGCATTGCTCTACGTGCCGAGCCTCAACTGGGCGAATGGCAACCTCGACTGCGTCGGCGAGATGCTGCGGCATCCCGCCGCCGTGCCCGGCCTGTCGGACGGTGGCGCCCACGTCGGCACGATCTGCGACGTCAGCTTCCCGACCACGCTGCTGCAGTGGTGGGGGCGTGACCGACCCCGCGGCCGCATCCCGGTCGAGACGCTCGTCGCCAAGCAGAGCCGCATGACCGCCGAGACGGTCGGCCTGTACGACCGCGGCGTGATCGCCCCCGGCTATCGCGCCGACCTCAACGTGATCGACTTCGACCACCTCCGCCTGCACGTGCCCGAGATCGTCCGTGACCTCCCGGCCGGCGGCAAGCGGATGCTGCAGCGGGCGACCGGCTACCGGCACACGTTCGTCGCCGGTGTCGAGGTCGCCGCCGACGGCGAGTCGTCCGGCGCCACGCCCGGCCGTCTGGTCCGCGGACCACAGGAGGCACCCCGATGAGCTTCGACTTCCCGGTCATCAGCGCCGACTCGCACATCACCGAGCCGCCCGACTGCTACTCGGCCAACATCGACCCCGCCTACCGAGACCGAGCGCCGCACATGATCCACCACGACGAGCGCGGCGACCTGTTCGTGATCCCCGGCATGAGCCGGCCGATCGCGATGGGGCTCGTGGCAGCGGCGGGCAAGCAGGCGGACGAGATCACGATGGACGGCGTCGACTTCGCCGACCTCCATCGTTCCGGCTGGGATCCGACCCATCGCCTCGCCGACCAGGACCGTGACGGTGTGTCCGCCGAGGTCATCTACCCGACCGTCGGGATGATGATCTGCAACCACGACGACACCGACTACAAGAAGGCCTGCTTCGACGCCTACAACCGATGGATCGCCGAGTACTGCAGCGAGGCGCCCGACCGCCTGCTCGGCGCCGGTCAGACTGCGCTGCGGACCGTCGACGAGGGCATCGCCGACCTCCGGGCGATCGCGGAGGCGGGCCTGCGCGGGGTGATGATGCCGGGCGAGCCGGGCACGCTCGACGCCGACGGGCGCGGCGCCGACTACGACGACCCGGCCTGGGACCCGTTCTGGGAGGCGGCGGTCGACCTCGGGCTCCCGCTCAGCTTCCACATCCTCACGTCGCGGAGCAGCGCCTTCAACGCCCGCACGCGCGGCTCGCGCCTCAACGGCTTCCTCGGCATCATCCGCGGCATTCAGGACATCATGGGCACGCTCGTCTTCGGCGGGGTCTTCGAGCGCCATCCCGGTCTGCGGATCGTGTGCGTCGAGGCCGACGCCGGCTGGGTGCCGCACTACATGTACCGGATGGACCACGCCTACGGCCGCCACCGCAACTGGATGGCCCCCGGCGTCGAGCTGTCGAAGATGCCCTCGGAGCACTTCGCCGAGCACATCTACGTCACGTTCCAGGACGACTGGACCGCGTTCCGTCAGGCGAACGACATGAACTGGCGCCGGCTCATGTGGGCGAACGACTTCCCGCACTCCGACTCGACGTGGCCGTGGTCGCAGGAGATGCTCGCCGAGCAGACGGTCCAGCTCACGCCGGAGCAGCGCCGGGCGATCCTGTCGGGCAACGTCGCCGAGCTGTACGGCATCGACGTCACGCGCCTCCCGGTCGCCGCCTGACCGTCCGTGGCCGCCACGTTCCGATCGCTGCGCCACCGCAACGCGCGCCTCTTCTTCGCCGGTCTGCTGCTGTCGAACATCGGCACGTGGGTGCAGTTCACCGCGGTGGCGATCCTCGTCGATCGACTGACCGGCCGGACGACGGCGATCGGCATCCTGACCGCGCTGCAGTTCCTGCCGATGCTCGTGATCGGTGCGTACGGCGGCGCCGTCGCCGACCAGCGCGACCGGCGCCGCCTGGCGATCCTCACGCAAGCCGGGCTCGCCGTGCAGGCGGTCGCACTGGCGGTCTTCGACCTGACCGGCACGATCAACCTCGGCGTCGTCTACGCGCTCACGTTCCTGCTCGGCATTGTGAACGCGTTCGACAACCCGGCGCGGCGCGGGTTCGTCACCGAGCTCGTCCCGCAGGACGACGTCGCCAACGCGATCTCGCTCAACACCGCCACGATGACGGGATCGCGCATCTTCGGCCCGGCGCTCGCCGCGCTGCTCATCGGTCCGCTCGGCACCGGCTGGCTCTTCACGTTGAACGCGATCTCGTTCGTCGCGATCCTCGCCAGCCTGTTCCTGATCGACGAGAGCCAACTCCACCGGGCACCGCTCGCCAAGCGCGGCGGAACGCCGGTGCGCGACGGGCTTCGGTTCGTGCGGCGGTCGCCGACGTTGTGGATCCCGTTCGCGGTCTTCACCGTCGTCTCGACGTTCGGCTTCAACCACAACGTCGTGTTCCCGCGCATGTCGCAGCAGATCTGGGGCGACGAGGCGTGGTACGGCTGGGTGCTGACGACGATGAGCGTCGGCAGCCTGCTCGGGTCGCTGCTCACCGCCGGCCGGTCGTTCGTGACGATCCGGTGGATGGTCGGCATGGGCATCGTGCTCGGAGCGGCCGGGATCGCCCTCGCCTGGTCGGGCAGCGTGGCGCTCGCGCTGGTGCTCGCCGTCCCGCTCGGGCTGGGCGGCGCCGGCTTCGTGACGTCGATGAACGCGCTCACCCAGCAGGAGTGCCCGCCCGACATGCGCAGCCGGATCCTCGCGCTCACGGCGGTGGCGTTCCTCGGCTCGTACCCGCTCGGCGGACCGATCACCGGTCTCGTCGGCGACTACGTCGGCCTCGAATGGTCGCTCGCGTACGGCGCGCTGATCACGCTGCTGGCGGTCGCCGGCATGGTCTGGTGGGCGCTCGGCCGCCGGCCAGAGGCGACTCGTGCCGAGGTCCTGCGCACCCTGCTCGGCGCCTCCACACCGGTGGCCCCGAGCCCCAGCGAGCACCCCTGAGGCGCGGCGCGGCCCGTCGGATCCTCGGCTCGGCGGTGTACGACGGGCCGGCTTGCGTCACACTCGGAACGTGCCCGAACGTTCGATCATGTGGTTCCGCCGCGATCTGCGGCTCCGCGACAATCCGGCCCTGGCGGAGGCCTGTGCGGCCGGTGAGGTCGTGCCGGTGTTCGTCGTCGATCCGGCGTTCGAGGTCGCGGGCGCGCCGCGCCGCGCGCTGCTGCACGATTGCCTGCAGGCCCTCCACGAGGCCACCGGTGGAGCGCTCGTCATCCGCCACGGTGACCCCGTCGACGAGATCCCGGCCGTGGCCGACGAGGTCGACGCCAGAACCGTGTACGTCAGCAAGGACTTCGCGCCGTATGGCCGGCGGCGCGACGAGAGCGTGGCCGACGCCCTGCGGGGGAGTGGTCGCCGCCTGCGTGGAGTCGGCTCACCTTACGCCGTACAGCCAGGTCAGGTGGCCAAGGAGGACGGTGACCCGTATGTCGTGTTCACGCCCTTCTCGCGACGGTGGCGCGATCATGGGTGGGACGACCCGATCGCCGCGCCCCGCGCGCCCGGCTGGATCGCCGCGCCATCGGACGGCCTGCCCGATCGACCCGACGTCGCGATCGAGCTCCCCTCGATGACCGAGGACGCGGCGATCGCTCGCTGGCGTCGCTTCCGCGCCGGCGGTCTCGGCGCGTACGACGAGCGGCGCAACCTGGTGGGTGACGACGGCACGAGTCGGATGTCGCCGTACCTGAAGTGGGGCGTGCTGCACCCGCGTCAGCTGCTCGCCGACACCGACGCCCGCAACGCTGGGCACAAGACGTTCGAGTCGGAGCTCGCATGGCGCGACTTCTACGCCGACGTGCTGTTCCACCGGCCGCGCACGGCGTGGGAGAACCACGACGCGCGCTTCGACGCGATGCGCCACGACACCGGCAAGACCGCCAAGGAGAAGTTCCGTCGCTGGTGCGACGGCATGACCGGCTTCCCGATCGTCGACGCCGGGATGCGCCAACTGATCGCAACCGGTTGGATGCACAACCGGGCACGCATGATCGTCGCCAGCTTCCTCGTCAAGGACCTCCACCTGCCCTGGTGGTGGGGCGCCCACTTCTTCCTGCACCACCTCATCGACGGTGACCTCGCGTCCAACAACCACGGGTGGCAGTGGGCAGCCGGCACCGGCACCGATGCGGCGCCGTACTTCCGAGTGTTCAACCCGTGGTCGCAGCAGGAGAAGTTCGACCCCGAGGGCGCCTACGTCCAGCGCTGGGTCCCCGAGCTCGACACCGACGACTACCCGGCGCCGATGGTCGACCACTCAGCCGAACGGGCTGAAGCGCTGGCGCGCTACGAGGCGGTCAAGTAGGCGTGACGTTCGCCACAACGCGTGAGAATCCGGCCGATCCTTCTGGTGTCCGGACGCCGATTTCGGCATAGTTGACGGGGTGCATCACGCACCCGCTTCGGCGGCCGAGCAGCGGGCGCAGGGGGCGCACCGGGCTCGGCGGACGGCTCCAGGACACGACGCGGTCCCGGGCGCGAGCGATCCGAGTGGGGCGGCCGCAGCACCGACTCGACTGACCACCGAGCTCGCGCTCTGCGTGGCAGCAGGGCTGCTCTACTTCCTGGTGCGGGGTATCACCGAGGCGGGCCCGGCAGTGCCCGCCGACAACGCACGCGAGGTGCTGCGCCTCGAGGCCTGGCTGGGGATCGACGTCGAGGGCGTGCTGCAGGGCTACATCCTCGAACAGGAGTGGCTGGTCACCGCGTCGAACTGGGTCTACATCTGGGGCCACTGGCCCGTGATCATCCTCACGCTGGCGTGGCTGCACCGCTACCACGGCTCCGCCTACCTGACCCTTCGCAACGCGATGTTCGTCTCGGGAGCAATCGGTCTGGTGATCTTCGTCGCCTACCCGGTCGCTCCGCCGCGTCTGCTCGAGGACGGCTACGTCGACACGGTGACCGAGCTGTCGCGGTCGTACCGGGTGCTCCAGCCGCCGGCGCTGGTGAACAAGTACGCCGCCATGCCGAGCCTGCACGTCGGCTGGAACCTGCTCGTCGGGTACTTCCTGGTGCGCACGTCCCGCCACCGCGTCGTCAAGATCCTCGGCGTCGTCACGCCGATCCTGATGATCGCGGCCGTCGTACTGACGGCGAACCACTACATCCTCGACGCGGTCGCGGGCGCGGCGGTCGCGCTGATCGGGCTCGCCGTCGCAACCCGCTGGCGGGATCGCGCCGACGGGTACGGTATCGGCCATGAGCCGGGCGCGCCGGATGGCCATCGTGATCGACGCGGCGGACGTCGACGTCTTGCGCGACTTCTGGGCGGCGGCGACGGGGTACGAGCGTTTCGGAGAGGCCGGCGCCTACCGGTCGGCGGTCGACCCCTCGGGTGAGGGGCCCAAGCTCGTCTTCCAGCAGGTGCCCGAGACGCGCCTCGCCGGCAAGAACCGGCTCCACGTCGACATCATCGTGGGTGACGATCTCGACGCCGAGGCGGAACGGTTGGTCGGGCTCGGCGCGAGCCGACGCTCGGACCTGATCGAGGAGGTCGGCACCCGGTGGGTCGTCATGGCCGACCCGGAGGGCAACGAGTTCTGCCTCGTCTACGACACGTGAGGCGGCGGTGACGACGAGCGCGACGTCTCCGCCCGGCGATCCGCTGGCCGACCTGCGCGCTGCCGCCTGCTCGGACGGTGCGCCGAGCGCCCGCAACCTGATCGTGACGGTGTTCGGCGACGCGCTCCTGCCGCACGGGCTCGACACCGAGATCACGGTCGGCTCGCTGGCGTCGCTGCTCGCCGGGTTCGGCGTCAACGAGCGGCTGGTCCGCACGTCGCTGACGCGACTCGCCAACGACGGGATGCTCGTCAGCCGGACTGAAGGCCGGCGCGCCTTCTACCGAGTCGCGGAGAACGCCCACGAGCTGTTCCGTCGCGCCGACCGCCGGATCTACAGCGGCGATCACGCCGACTGGGACGGCGCATGGACGCTCGTCGTCATCGACGGCACCGAGGCGACACCGGCTCGCCGCGCCGCGCTCCGCCAGGAGCTGTCGTGGGCGGGGTTCGGCGTGGTGGCGCCGAACGTGCTCGCGTCGCCGACCACCGAGCCGGACGAGGTCGCCTCGGCGGTCGCACGGGTCGGCGGTCTGGCGAACGTGTTGGTCACCCGCTGCACGGTGATCGACGGCCTCGGTCTGCTCGACTCCGCGGCGCTCGCGCAGCGGAGCGCACCGCTCGACGACCTGGCGATCGGATACGAGGAGTTCGTGGCGCGGTTCGAGCGGTTCGACGCCGCGGCGATCGCGGCGCTCCAGCCCGACGAGGCGTTCAAGCTGCGCATCCTCCTCGTCGCAGCCTTCCGTCGGCTGGTGCTCGCCGACCCGTCGCTGCCGCGCGAGCTGATGCCGGACGGCTGGGTCGGCGCGCGGGCGCGTCGGGTCGCGGCCGACCTGTACCGAGCGGTCGCCGACGATGCCGAGCGATACCTCGTGGCAAGTGTCGAGCCGGTCCTCGACGGCCCGGTCGACCTCTCGGAACGTCACTCGGCGCCGGCGTAACGCCCGGCGCGAACGATCGACGGACGTCAACTTCGGTCGGCTCCGAGTCAACACCTCGTGAAGTTCCACGAT
The DNA here is from genome assembly GCA_041596155.1 of Ilumatobacter sp. Classification (GTDB taxonomy): domain Bacteria; phylum Actinomycetota; class Acidimicrobiia; order Acidimicrobiales; family Ilumatobacteraceae; genus Ilumatobacter. The sequence continues at coordinate 17,164 of JBFHJC010000013.1, forward strand.
CCGGGATGGCGCCCGCCGTGGCCCTCGGAGTTAGGGTGCCAACGGGGCATGTTTCACGGCACGCCCATTCCACGCGCCGGCTGGCGGTCGGCGCGTGCATCTACTCGACTGACAAGGGGATATCTGGATGAGATCAATGCGCAAGGTCGCCGCCGTGGTGACCGCTCTCAGTACCGCGCTCGCGGTGTCGGCCGGAACGGCGCAAGCCCACCCGGACGACGATGTAGCCGACGACGGCACCAGCGACGGCGGGCAGGAGGCCCGATTCGAGCTGCCGTGGGGTGACGGGGAACAGGCGCACGACGAGCCCGGCGGTGGAACCTCGCTGCCCGACACGCTCGGCGCAACCGGCAACAAGACGATCGACGTCGCCGGTCGGGGCGTCCGCAACACCAGCAACGCGACCACCGACGTGTGGGCCCACGACGGATACGCCTACACCGGGACGTTCAACAGCCCGTGTGGCGGCGATCCCGAGGCCGGCATCTGGGTCTGGGACGTCAGCAACCCGAACAAGGTGAGCCATGTCGGCATCATCCCGTCGCCGGCCGGCAGCCGCACGAACGACGTGCGCGTCGCCGCGATGAACTCGGGTGACATCCTCGTCCACACGAACGAGTCCTGCGCCGGCGGCCCCGGCGGGTTCGAGATCTACGGCGTCGATGATCCGGCGAACCCCGTGTACCTCGCATCGGTCCGGATCGACGAGATGAACCCGATCGCCGACGCACTGTTCGGCGGCGTGACCGATGTCGGCACCCACAACCTGTTCCTGTTCACCGATGGTGGCAACGACTACGTCGCTGTGACCAGCGAAGGCGTGTTCGACAACTTCCAGATCTTCGACATCACCAACCCGACCGCACCGACCCTCGCGTCGACCTACGGGGCCGAGGAGACGTTCGATCCCGGCGTCAGCGACAGCCTCGACTTCGACCGTGTGCTCAATGCCGCGCTCTGGATGATCGACGGCTTCGGCGCGTCGGCCAACCGGTTCCTGCACGACGTCACGATCAGCGCCGACGGCGACACCGCCTACCTGGCGAGCTGGGACGCCGGCCTGATCATGCTCGACATCTCCGATCCGACGAACCCGACGCTGGTGTCGGTTGCGATCGACGTCGCCAACGGCTCGCTCGACGGTGAGGTCAACAGCCACTCGGTCTGGCCGAGCGAGGACGGCACGATCGTCATCGAGGGCGAGGAGGACTTCTCGGCCTGGGAGGCGACGATCCCCCCGAGCAACGTGCGGTTCAGCTTCGACAACCCGATCCCTGGTGTCATGGCGGCGACCTCGACCGGCGACGCCTTTGAGGGCAGCCAGACCGGCAACTCCGGTTCGGTGTTCGCCGACCATGTCGTCGTCGAGACGGGCCCGCTGGCCGGTACCTACCCGGCCGCGGAGTTCAGCAGCAACGCCAACCCGCTGGGTGACACCTCGGTCTCCGGTGCGATGGTGTGGGCCGGTCGAGCCTGCGCGGGTGATGCCCTGCTGAACGCGGCCGCGCTCGACGGGGCCATCGCGATCGTCCGTCGTGGCGCCTGCACCTTCTCGGAGAAGGCACAGTCGGTCTTCGGAGCTGGAGCGATCGCCGTCGTCGTCACCAACAACAACCCGACGTCGACGCCGTGGTCGGGCATGCGGATCTGGGACTACTCGGACCCGTCCAACCCGGTGCTCGCGAGCACGTTCGACACGGTGTGCAGCGCCTCCACGGCGCCGAGCAGCAGTTGCGTCGCCGACGGCACCTACTCGTCGCACAACGTGATGGTCGAGTCGCAGGGCAGCAAGGTCCTGGCCTACATCGCGTGGTACAACGACGGTGTCATCGTGCTCGACATCAGCGACCCGTACAACCCGGTCGAGGTCGCCCGCTACCTGGGCACGAACGAGGCCGGCGACCTCAACGACTTCTGGGGCATCTACAAGGAGCCGAACAACCCGTTCATCTACGCGTCCGACCGCAACGGCGGTCTGTACGTGCTCAAGATGAAGGGGCAGGGCCTCCAGAAGAAGAAGGGCGGCGGCTGATCCGCTGACGTAACCCGAACACGTTGCGGCCGGCCCTCCGGGGCCGGCCGCGGCGCGTCCGACGACGGTCATGCAGCAGCGGCGAGTGCGTCGTACTCCGTCGCCATCGACCGCAGCACGGCACCACCGTCACCGCTGAACGACGAACCGTGCATGATGGCGAGCGTCGCCGGCTCGAGCTCCGCGAGGCGGCGCAGCGTGGCACCCACAGCCGGCCCGAGTGACGTGCCGCGGAACGCGCCCTCGGCGGCCATCGCCGCCTCGACGATGTCACCGCCGGTGACCGGGGGGCCGTCACCGGCGGTGCTGCCGAGATCGCCGGCGAAGAGGGTGTTCGTCGTCGTTTCCAGGAAGAGCCCGCTCTCCCAGTTGTGGGGGACGTGCGGCGTCGGGTGGAAGCGGATCTCGCGTCCGCCGAGGTCGATCGTCTCACCGTCGTGGAGTGGCCGGGGCATCCGGTCGAGCATGTCGTTCAGCGACAGCTCGCAGGCCAGCTCGCCGTGGATCACCTGGGCGTTGGGTGCGGCTGCGAGGAAGTGGTTGACGGCGCCCAGCTCGTCCGCCTCGACATGGGCGAACCCGATCCAGCGGAGCCGATCGAGCGGCACCACCCGTGCCACGGCATCGGAGACCAGCGGGAACAGCCCCTTCATGCCAGTGTGGAAGAGGAACGGCGCCTCCGCTCTCACGACGAACTGGTTGAAGGTGAACCCGGCCGGTGCCGCGACGTCGGGGATGAACGTCGAGAGCCGGAAGATGTCAGGTGCGATCTCGTCGATGCGTGTCGTCATGGCGTCGATCGTGCGCCGAACGACGCGCGGCCGACATCGGTGGGCGCCACCCAATTAGACGCCCGGTTCGAAAAACCCCAGGTCAACGGTAACTTTGCCTGGCCGAAGCGTCCGAAAAGCGGCAAGCTGAGACCCGTGAGACGCTTCCGCGCCACGGAGCTCGTCGGACGAACCGACGAGCTGCGAACGCTTCGCGACCTGGCGGCCGCGGCCGTCGGGGGCGCGGGTGCGATCGCCGCGATCGTCGGCGAACCAGGCACCGGGAAGACGCGCCTCGCCGGCGAGCTCACCGCGCTCGCCGAACACGAAGGAAGCGGAGTGGTGCGCGGCGCCTGCCTCGAGGGCTCGCGAGCGCCGCTGCGGCCGATCGTCGAAGCACTGCTCGACGGCGCACCCGGGGGATCGATGCCGGACTGGCTCGTCGCCGGGCGACCGCCGGACGACGAGGCGCACGGCGTCGTGCTCGCCGAGGCCGTGGTGCGATCGGTCGCCGCGAGAGGCGCCGGCAGTGTGCTGCATCTCGACGATCTGCACTGGGCGGACGCCGACACCCTCGACGTCGTGATCGAGTTGACGACTCTCGTGCGGCGACACCCGGTGCTCGTCGTCGTGACGGCGCGGCCGGCCTGCGCGGAGGTCGTTCGGGTGGTCGAGGCGATCGAACGCGTCGACCACGGCGCGGTCGTACGCCTCGACAAGTTGGACGCCGCCGCCGTCGATGCCCTGATCGAATCGTGCCTGGGGGGCGGAGCGCCGGCCGATGTACTGCGGTTCGTCCGCGAGCGGAGCGACGGCGTGCCGCTGTTCGTCGAGGAGTTGCTCGCCGGACTGGACGACGCAGGCGCTCTGGTCGAAACCGACGGTGTGTGGTCCTCCATCAGTCGGGTCGCCCCCGTCGTGCCCGCCAGCTTCGACGCCAGCGTGACCCGTCGCCTGGCCGGCCTCGATCGGCCCGCCAGGAGTGTGGTGGAGGCAGCTGCTCTCCTCGGTCGCGAGTTCGACTGGCGGCTGCTCGCGCCGATCACCGGACGCTCGGCTGCCGAGGTGGATGCCGCGCTGCGCGAGGCCGTCGAGGCGCAGTTGCTCGAGGTCGCGGGTGGCCGGTACCAGTTCCGTCATGCGCTCACCCGCGACTCGGTGGTCGCCAGGTTGGCGCCCACCGAGCAGGCAGAGCTCGCGAGAAGTGCGCTGGCCGAGCTCGACCTCGCCGGTGATCGATCCGACCACGACCTCTCGATCGCGCTCGCTCGGCTGGCCGGCGACGACGAGCGGGCCGGGCGCGAGCTCGTCGCGGCGGCGTCCGAGGCGCTGGCGTCCGGCGCCTTGGCGACCGCCACCGAGCTGGTCGCAATGGCCGACGTGCTGCAGACCACCGGTGCGGTCCGCGCCGACCTCGACGAGCTGGCCGTCGAGACGCATTCGCTCGCCGGACGCACTCAGGCAGCGAGCGAGCGCGGCCAGGCCGCGCTGTCCGATCTGGCTCGGCGCCCCGGCACCGAGCAGCGTCGGATCCGCGTCTCCCTCGCCCTCGCGCGCGCCGAGCTGGCGGCGGGGGAGTGGGAGCGCGCCGCCCGCCACGCGGCCGCTGCGCGGGTGCTGCACGATGTCGAACCCGACGCGGCGGCACTCGCCCGAATCCTCGCGATCGAGGCCCACGTCGCGATCAACCAGCGGCGGACGAACGACGCGATCGACGCCGCGGAGGCGGCGGTCGCGGCGGCGGCGCGGGCGGGGCTGGGGGACGTCCAGTGCGAAGCGCTCGAGGTGCTCGGTCGCGCCGAGCGCTTCCTTCGGCCCGACTCGACCCGCCACTTCGAGCAGGCGCTCGCGGTCGCGTCGTCGCACGGTCTGGGCGCGTGGCGGGTGCGGGCGATGATGGAGGTGGCGATCGATCGCGTCTTCCGCGACGGCGTCTTCGGTCCGTTGCTCGCCGCTCGCGAGGTGGCCGAGTCGGCGGGAGCTCTGGTGTCGGTCGCGGTCATCGATCTCCACCTCGCCGGCATCAATCTCGTCAGCGGGCGCCGGGAGATCGGGCTCGAGATCGCCGAACGATGCGTCGACGACTGTCGTCGCTACCGGCTGAGCATGCTCCCGATCGCGCTGTTGCACGTGGCCGACGGTCACGCGCTGCACGGTGACAACCGGCGCGCAGAGGCGGCGATGGACGAGGTGCTCTCGCACGACGATGGCTCACCCGAGGTCGAGGCGGCCGTGTGGGGATGGGTGCGCGGCGACATGGCCTTCGTGGCCGGTGACGAGGAGCGCTGGCTCGAGTGCCTCGACCGGGCGATGGATGCACTGCGTGGCCACGAGGGCACCGTCCCGTTCCCCTTCCGCGCCATGTGGCCGCTGCTGCGCACCGCCGCCGATCGCGATGGTGCTGCCGCCCGAGAGGAGGTGCGGGCGAGCCACGTCATGGTGGTGCTCGGGAACTCGTGGCCGCTCGACGTCGCCGATGCGATCGAGCTGGGTCGCGGCGGGCGGCACGCCGAGGCGGAGGAGGTGTTCGGCGAAGCGGCGCGACGGCTGGGCGACGACGAATGGTCGCGGTGGCAGCGCCATCGCGTCCGGCTGGTCGCGGCACGGCCGGCTCTCCGGGACGGCTGGGGCGATCCGGCCAGCTGGCTGCGCGAGGCCGAGGTCTATTTCGACACCGCCGGCTACCCGGACGTGGCGGCGCGCTGTCGGCGCATCGCCCGCGAAGCCGGTTTGACGGTTCGTCGTCGAGGGCGGGGCGACTCGGTCGTACCGCCCTCGCTGGCGGCGCGCGGCGTGTCGAGTCGCGAGATGGACGTGCTGCACCAGCTGGTCGCCCGAGCCACCAACCGGGAGATCGGCGACCGGCTCCACCTGTCGGTCCGGACCGTCGAGAAGCACGTCGCGAGCCTGATGCTGAAGCTGGAGGCCGGTTCGCGACGCGAGCTGGCCGAGCAGGCGCAGCGCGCGATCGAAGGGTCGATCGCCTCGGCGACGGCCGGTCGCTGATGTCCGCGCCCGCCTAACTGGGTGGTCGGCACCGATGTCGCGCGGTTGCGTCGGCGCGACGGTGGTCGCATGACGAACCACCGAACGCCGACGAGCGACCTCGTCGTCAGCGACCTCACGAAGCGCTTCGGCCGCCAGGTCGCCGTCGATCACCTCTCGTTCACGGCTCGGAGCGGTCGGGTGACCGGATTCGTCGGGCCGAACGGCGCCGGCAAGACGACGACGTTGCGGGCCTTGCTCGGCCTGGTGACACCGACGAGCGGATCGGTGACGATCGGCGGAGTGGCGCCGCACGATCTGACCGCGCCGGCGGCCGCGATCGGTGCCCACCTCGATCCGCGCGTCGGCCCCGCCGGACGACGGGTGGGCACTCACCTCGCGCTCGTCGCCGATCTGGCCGCCGTGAATCGACACCGCGTCACCGACGCGCTCGCCGAAGTGGAGCTCGCCGACGCGGCGCGCCGACGGATCGGCACGCTCTCGCTCGGCATGCGCCAGCGCCTCGGTCTCGCGGTGGCGTTGATCGCCGAGCCCCAGGCCGTGGTGCTCGACGAGCCGTTCAACGGGCTCGACCCGGGCGGTGTGCGGTGGCTTCGCGAGCGCGTCCGGGCCCTCGCCTCCGCAGGGCGCACGGTCTTGCTGTCGAGCCACCTGCTGCTCGAAGTGGCCCAGGTCGCCGACGACGTCGTGATGATCGATCACGGCCGCCTGCTCGCAGCGGGGCCGATCGCCGACCTCGGCGACCTCGAGACCACGTTCTTCGACCTGACCACCGGGAGGGAGCCATGACCACGTTGATCCGCACGGAGATGCGCAAGCTGACCTCGACGCGGTCGGGGGTCGCGCTGGCGCTCGCGCCCGCCGTCTACACCGTGCTCGTCGTGTTCCTCGTCCGGGTCCACGGCGGCGCCGACGAGGTCACGGCGATCGACCTGGCGCGCGGCGTCGGCGACGTGGTGCCGCTCGTGTGGGGCGTTCTCGGCGCGCTGGCGATCGCGGGCGAGATCCGCGACGGCTCGATCGTCGCCACCCTGGTCGCCGTGCCCGATCGACGGCGGCTGTTCGCCGCCAAGGCGGCCGCGGTCGCCCTGACGGCCGTCGCCGCGACTGCGATGGCACTCGTCGCCGGCACGCTGGCGGCGGCCTCGCTCGCGCCGTCGACCTTCCTCGACGCGGCCTCCGCCGGCGAGCTGGCGCAGACGATCTTCGGCGTGCTCGCGGTCGCTGCCGGCTTCGCGGCGATCGGCGTGGCGATCGGCGCCGTCGTCGGTCAACCGACCGCCGCAGCCGTCGGCCTCGTGCTCTGGCTGCTGGTCGGGGAGCGCGCCGTACCGGTCGCACTCGGCGTGAACGACGCAGCCCGCTGGATGCCCGGACGAGCGGGCGAGGCGTTGATCGACGCCGCCGCGCCGCTCCCGGAATCGCTGGCCGCCGGGTCCGCCGCGATCGTGCTCGGGGTCGTCGTCGCCACCGCTGCTGCCGTCGCCTCGGAGGTCTTCCGCCGTCGGGACGTGACGTCGTGAGCGGCGCCGCGGTCGTCCTGCACCGTTCGTACGCGCCGCCACGACGCCCGGCGACGTCGCGGCTGCCGAGCCAGCTCGCGCTCGTGCTGGCGGCGGCGCTGCTCTACTTCCTCGTGCGGGGGCTGACCGAGAGCGCCGACGGCACGCCGATGGCGAACGCGCGGCACGTGCTGCGCATGGAGGCGTGGCTCGGCATCGACATCGAAGCGGCCCTCCAGCGGGCGATCCTCGACCAGCGTTCGATCGTCACGCTGTCGAACTGGGTCTACATCTGGGGTCACTGGCCGGTCATCGTCGCGACGCTGGTCTGGTTCCACCGGACCGACGGCGACGCGTACGTCCTGCTCCGCAACGCGCTGTTCGCGTCGGGGGCGATCGGGCTCGTCGTGTTCGCGGCCTTCCCGGTCGCGCCGCCACGCCTCTACGACCCCGTCTACGTCGACACCGTGACCGAGCTCTCGCGCTCGTACCGCGTCCTGCAACCGCCGGCGCTCGTCAACAAGTACGCCGCGATGCCGAGCCTGCACGTCGGTTGGAACTTCCTCGTCGGACTCTTCCTCGCGCGGCGAGCCGCACCGGTCTGGATCCGTCGATTCGGCGCGGTGTCGCCCGTGCTGATGGTGGCGGCGGTGGTGCTGACCGCGAACCACTACGTGCTCGACGCGGTGGCCGGGATCGTGGTCGCCGCGGCCGGTCTCCGGATCGCCGAGGCGCTGGCGGCTCGTCGTTCAGCCCGTGGAATCCTCGGGTCGGGTGATGGGTCGCCGAAGGACGATCGCGACCCGTACCCGCTCGAGGTTCGCCAGCGTGTCCGTGATGCAGGCGTAGAGCGCGCCGGCGTCGTTGGAATCACGCAGTCGAGTCGAGGTGTCGACGAGTGGCGTGCCGAGGCGCCCCGATGCGCCGCGCTCGTCGAGCAGGCGGTCGACCACAGCGACCGCGTCGGCGAACTCGTCGAGTGCCGTCCATGCGTCGCGGACCTGTGACGCGGTGACGGCCGGCCCGGGCGGCCGCCACCGGCTGGCTGCGAACAGCCGTCCGGGCTGGTCGCTGTCGTCGGGGTCGGCGTTGCGCATCGCGATCCGGCGCGCCTTCGCAGCCGCCATGTCGCCGGCGTCGCGGGCGAGCAGGACGGCCCGTCGGAGGACCACGTCGTCGGTCACGACACGTAATGGAGCGCCTCAGGCGTCGAAGTCGACGTCGAGGCGATCGGTCGTCGGCTTCGACTGGCAGGTCAGCACGTAGCCGCGCGCCACCTCGTCGGCGGTCAAGCCGTAGTTGACTGCCATGTCGACCTCGCCGTCGCGCACGACCGCCTGGCAGGTGGAGCACACCCCGCTACGGCACGAGAACGGGGCATCGGGGCGAACCCGCTGCACGGCGTCGAGCACCGAGTCGCCCTCGTAGAGATCGAACGTCGACGTGCGACCGTGCAGCGTCGCCCGCCCCGTGGCGACGACCACCGACGTCTCGGTGATCTCCTGCGGGGCGAGCACGGCCGTGCCCTGCTGCTTGGTCGTGAAGATCTCGCGGTGGATGTGGTCGGCGGGCATGCCCGCAGCGGTGAGGGCGTCGCGGACGTCGTTGGTGAGCTCGATCGGCCCGCAGAGGAAGGCGTGGTCGGCATCGGTCGGCATGATGCCGGCCTCGATCCAACGTTGGATGCGTTCGGGGTCGGGACGGCCGGAGAGGAGTTCGCCCCCGGTCTCCTCGCGGGTGAACGCGAATGCGATCGACAGCCTGCCGAGGTGGCGGTCCCGGACGTCGAGGAGTTCGTCGAGCAGCATCGCGGACTGGCTCGTGCGGTTGATGTAGACGAGCGTGACGCGCGAATCGGGTTCGGCGGCGAGAATCGTCGAGACGATCGACAGGATCGGCGTGATGCCGCTGCCGGCGGCCAGCGCCAGGTACGAACGGGCGGTCGTCGGGTCGATGCGGTGGGTGAAGTGGCCGAGCGGCGGCAGGGCGTCGATCTCGTCGCCGACGCGGAGCTCGGTCGACGCCCAGGTCGAGAACACGCCGCCGGGGACGCGTCGGATGCCGACTCGCAGCGGGCCGTCGGGGGCGCGCGAGCAGATCGAGTAGCTGCGCCGCAGCTCGACGCCGTCGAACTCGCGGCGCAGGGTGAGGTGCTGGCCGTGCTCGAAGCGCAGCTTGCGATCGCCGCGGTCGAACGTGACGAGGATGCTGTCGTCGGTGTCGTGCTCGATCGCCGTCACCCGCAGCGGACGGAAGCCGTCGTCGATCGGGGCGGCGTCGTCGGTGGTGGGGAGCTCGTCGATGGTCACGTCACAGCGCCTTGAAGAACTCGAACGGCTCGGTGCACGCCGAACAGACGTAGCTCGCCTTGCAGGCGGTGGCGCCGAACTGGGAGATCAGTCGGGTGCGCCGCGAGCCGCAGCGCGGGCAGGCGACGGGCAGGTCGACGGGCACGGTGCCCGGTTCGGGCGCCGGCGGTGGGGGAGCGATGCCGGCGGCGCGCAGCCGCTCGTGGCCGCGTTCGGTGATCCAGTCGGTCGACCAGGCCGGGCTCATCACCATCCGCACGTCGGGCTCGTAGCCGGCGGCGCGCACGATCGCGGTCACGTCATCGCTGATCTGCTCGGTCGCCGGGCAGCCGGTGTAGGTGGGGGTGAGCAGCACGGTTGCCGTCGGGCCGTCGACCGTGACCGACCGCACGATGCCGAGGTCGCCGATGGTGACGTGGGGCAGCTCCGGGTCCTCGATGTCGCGGACGAGCTCCTCGAGCTCGGCGCCGGCCACCGCCATCACCACGTCGCCCCCGGATGGGCGCGGGCGACGACCTGCAGCTCGCCGATCAGGTAGCTGAAGGCCTCGGTGTGCCGCCCGACCCGGCCGCCGCGCTGCATCACACCGTCGTCGGGCATGGTGAGCGTCGCCTCCTCGAGTGCGTTCGCCACCGTGCCGCGCCACGCCTCGTGCAGCGTGTCGGCCGGCGGGTGGATCACACCGTCGGCGACCAACGCGTCCTCGACCCCGTCGGCGTCGAACAGCTCGCCGGTGTACGGCCACAGGGCGTCCAGCGCCGCCTGGGCCCGCTCGTGGCTCTCGTCCGTGCCGTCACCGAGCCGCACCACCCAGCTGCGCGAGTGCCGCAGGTGGTAGGTCGTCTCCTTGACCGCCTTGCCGGCGAGCGCGGCGAGCGTCGCGTCGGTCGAGTGCTGCATGCTCGACCAGTACGGCAGCGCCCAGGCGTCGTGCAGGAACTGGCGCACGATCAGGTGGGCGAAGTCGCCGTTCGGGCGCTCGACGAGCAGCGGGTTCAGGAACTCGTGCGGGTCGCGGGTGTAGGCGAAGTGGTCCTCGTCGTGTCCGGCGCCCTCGATCTCGCCTGCATAGGAGTACAGCGCCCGCGCCTGGCCGATCAGGTCGAGGGCGAGGTTCGACAGGGCCATGTCCTCCTCGATCTCGGGTGCGTGGGTGATCGCCTCGAGGAGCCGTTGGGCGAGGACGAGGGCGCGGTCGCCCTGGCGGAGCACGTACGTGAGCAGGTGGTCGCTCATCGCGGCGTCACATGTTGGCGACTTCGTCGGGCAGCACGAAGTCGGTGGGGTGGCGGAACGACTTGTCGGCCGCCGGGTCGAAGAACGCGTCGCGGTCGTCGGGGTCGCTGGCGGTGACGTCGCTCGACCTGACGACCCAGATGCTGACGCCTTCGGACCGGCGCGTGAACAGGTCGCGGGCGTTCTGCAGGGCGAGCTCGGCGTCGGGGGCGTGCACGGTGCCGCTGTGCACGTGGCTGACGCCGCGCTTGGGCCGCACGAACACCTCCCACAGCGGCCAGTCGGCCGTGCTGCCGGTCACGCCGCGACCTCGTCGGTCGCCGCGGCGCGGGCGGCCTGCTTGGCGGCGTAGGCGGTCGCTGCTTCGCGCACCCAGGCGCCGTCCTCGTGGGCGCCCACTCGGGTGGCCATCCGCTCCTTGCTGGCGGGGCCGTTGCCCTTCACCACCTCCCAGAAGTGGTCCCAGTCGATCGGGCCGTGCACCCAGTGGCCGGTGGCCTCGTCGAAGCGCAGGTCGGGGTCGGGGATCGTCAGGCCGAGCAGCTCGGCCTGGGGGACGGTTGCGTCGACGAACTTCTGGCGGAGCTCGTCGTTGCCGAAGCGCTTGATGCCCCACCGCATGCTCTGGCCACCGTGCACCGACTCGGCGTCGGGCGGGCCGAACATCATGATCGACGGCCACCACCAGCGGTCGAGCGCATCCTGGGCCATCGCTCGCTGCGCGGGCGTGCCGTTGGCGAGCGTGAGCATGATCTGGAACCCCTGGCGCTGGTGGAAGCTCTCCTCCTTGCAGATCCGGATCATCGCCCGGGCGTACGGCCCGTACGAGCACCGGCACAGCGGCACCTGGTTCATGATCGCCGCACCGTCGACCAGCCAGCCGATGGCGCCGACGTCGGCCCACGTGAGGGTGGGGTAGTTGAAGATCGACGAGTACTTCTGGCGCCCGGTGTGGAGCATGTCGAGCAGCTCCTCGCGCGGCGTCCCCAGCGTCTCGGCGGCGCCGTAGAGGTAGAGGCCGTGACCGGCCTCGTCCTGGACCTTGGCGGTGAGGATCGCCTTGCGGCGCAGCGACGGGGCCCGCGTGAGCCAGTTGCCCTCGGGCTGCATCCCGATGATCTCGGAGTGGGCGTGCTGGGCGATCTGGCGGACGAGCGTCTTGCGGTAGTCGTCGGGCATCCAGTCGCGGGGTTCGATGCGGTCGTCGGCGTCGATGAGGGCGTCGAAGCGCGCCTGCTCGGCGCTGGTCGGTTCGGCCATGCGGGAAGTCTATGA
>JBFHJC010000014.1:0-28881 GCA_041596155.1 Ilumatobacter sp.
GCAGCCTTCTTCGCCGGCGCCTTCTTCGCCGCAGCCTTCTTCGCCGGCGCCTTCTTCGCCTTCTTCGCCGCAGCCTTCTTCGCCGGCGCCTTCTTCGCCGCAGCCTTCTTCGCCGGCGCCTTCTTCGCACGGGCGGCGCTCGCGGCGGGGTCAGGGGCCGTCGCCGCCGCCATGTGGGGGACGGCGGCGTCGATGCTGCGACGGTCGGGCACGTAGCCGACGATCACGACGGTGACCGCCTCGCCCGTCTTCATCGCGGCCCGGGCGCTCCGGGGCGGCGGATCGTCCATCAGGCGGAGGGGCACGTAGACCAGCACGTCCTCGACGCGAACGTACGCTCCGTGGGACGCATAGGACTCGACCGTGCCGGTGCAGCTCGTGCCGACCGGGTGATGCTCGACGAACTCGAGGAACGGCATCAGGTCGTTGACCTGGCTCCTCGGCGCCTTGGCCGCCTTCGCCGCCTCGATCGTCTCGCGCTGCGACGGGGCGGGCTCGGCCGCCTTGCCCGTGGCGCGCCCCTTCTTGGCGGTCGCCGATCCGCCGTCGGCGGCTGCCGACGCCTTCTTGCGCACCCGCCGGTTGGCTCGCTGCTTGGTCTCCGAGGCGTCGCCGTCGTCCTTGGCCTCGCGGACCGCCTGTCGGCTCTTCGCGCCGCGCACCGGGCTGCGGGCGACGAACACCCAGCCGACGTGGGGCACGGGCTTGCCGCCGATCAGTCGCCCCTCGTCGAACAGCCACTCGTACTCGCCGTGGAACTCCTGGAACGAGTCGTTCGAGAGCACGCCCGCCTTCGCCTTGTTCGCGATGCTCAGGACGAACGCGTCGCCGCGACCGATCGCACCTGCGGGCGGGGTGACCAACTCGTTGTTGGCGACCGCCTCGTCGAAGGTCTTGACCTCCTTCTTGGCGATCCGGTGGCCGAAGGTGGCGTCCACGACGACGGTGACCTCGACTCCCGGATACTGCTCCAGGAACGCTCGCACCGCCTCGTCGAGCTGGGCCAGGCTGGGTGCGGTTCGGCCCTCGGTCGCGATGTTCGATCCGTCGACGACGAAGAGCTGCGGGGACGTGGTCTGGGGCATGGGTGTCGGTACTCGATTCGTTGGGCTGGTGAACGTACCGGCCGCGGTGGCGTCAGAGGCGATCGAACACGGCGTCCATCAGCTCGGCGTGCTCCTGGTCGTGGACGGTCTTGGAGCCGGTCGCTGGGCTGCCCGACTCGACCCGGGCGACGTGGCTCAGGTCGTACCCGAACTCCTTGACCCGCCACGTGTGGTGCTCGATGAAGTTCCAGGCGCCCATGTTCTCGGGCTCCTCCTGCAACCAGACGAGCTCCTTGGCATTCACGTACGTGTCGCGCACCAGTTCGAGCATCCGGTCGGTCGGCAACGGATAGAGCTGCTCGACGCGAACGATCGCCGCCGGCGCGCTCCGTGCGTCGCGCTCGGCCATCGCGTCCCAGGCGACCTTCCCCGAGCAGAACACCACCCGCCGCACGGCCGCCGGATCGGCGACGTTCGGATCGTCGAGCACTTCCTCGAACGAGCCCATGGCCAACTCGTCGATGTGGGACCTCGTCTGCTTCATCCGCAAGCCCTGCTTGGGCGTGAAGACCACGAGGGGGGTGCGTCGCGACTGGTGCACCTGACGGCGGAGCAGGTGGAAGTACTGGCGTGCGGTCGTCGCGTTGCAGACCTGGATGTTGTCCTCGGCCGACAGCGTGAGGAAGCGCTCGATGCGCGCGGACGAGTGCTCGGGGCCCTGACCCTCGAAGCCGTGCGGCAGCAGCATGACGAGCCCGTTGCGCTGACCCCACTTGTCCTCGGCGGCGACCACGTACTGGTCGATCACGACCTGGGCGCCGTTGACGAAGTCGCCGAACTGGGCCTCCCACATGACGAGCGCCTCGGGATTGCCGTACGAGTACCCGTACTCGTACCCGAGCGCCGCGTACTCCGACAGCAACGAGTCGTAGACCCAGAAGTTCGCCGTCGCACCCTCGAGGTCGGCCAGGGGAATCCACGGCTCGCCGGTCTCGAAGTCGACGATCGCGGCGTGACGCTGGCTGAACGTGCCCCGCCGTGAGTCCTCACCGGCCAGGCGCACCGGGTGGCTCTCGAGCAGGAGCGACCCGATGGCCAGGGCCTCGGCGGTCGCCCAGTCGACGGTGTGATCGTCGCGGAACTGCTGGGCCCGGAGCTCGAACTGGCGCGCCAGCTTGGGGTGCACCGTGAAGTCCGCCGGGTAGTTCGTGAGCTGGTCGAAGATCCGCTCGAGCGCGGCGCGCTCGACGCCGGTGTGGATGTGGGGCAGCACCCCGAGCGGGCGCGGCGGGCGCGGCACCCGCGGCGCTGCACCACCGGAGCGCGAGCGCGTCTCGTCGAGGGCGACCTGCAACTTGTTCTGGAAGTCGGCGAGCGCCTGCTCGGCCTCCTCGACGGTGATGTCGCCACGCTTGACCAACGACTCGACGTAGAGCTTGCGCACGCTGCGCCGGTCGGCGATCGCCTTGTACATCAGCGGCTGGGTGTAGCTCGGATCGTCGCCCTCGTTGTGACCGTGGCGGCGATAGCACACCATGTCGATCACGACGTCCTTGTTGAACTTCTGGCGGTACTCCCACGCCATGCGGGCGACCCGGACGCAGGCCTCGGGATCGTCGCCGTTGACGTGGAAGATGGGCGCCTGCACCGTCTTCGCCACATCGGAGCAGTAGATCGACGATCGGCTCCACTCGGGGGCGGTCGTGAACCCGATCTGGTTGTTGATGATGAGGTGGATCGTGCCGCCGATGCGGTAGCCGGCGATGTCGCTCATCGCGAGGCACTCGGCGACGAGCCCCTGGCCGGCGAAGGCGGCGTCACCGTGGATGAGCAGGGGCAGCACCGAGTAGGCGCCCGGGGGCTCGATCAGGTCCTGGCGAGCCCGGACGATGCCCATCACGATCGGGTCGACCGTCTCGAGGTGGCTGGGGTTGGCGGCCAGCTCCACCTTGATGTCGGCACCGGCGGGGCTCTCGTACTTGCCGGTCGCACCGAGGTGGTACTTGACGTCGCCCGAACCCTGCACCGTGTTCGGATCGACGTGGCCCTCGAACTCCGAGAAGATCGCCTCGTACGTCTTGCCCATGATGTTCGACAGCACGTTGAGGCGCCCGCGGTGGGCCATGCCCAGCACCGCGCCGTCGAGGCCGGTGTCAGCGGCGCCGGAGAGGATCTCGTCGAGGATCGGGATCGCCGACTCGGCCCCCTCGATGCCGAAGCGCTTCGTGCCGACGTACTTCGTGGCGAGGAACTTCTCGAACGCCTCGGCGGCGTTGAGCCGTTCGAGGATCCGGTCCTTCTGCTCCTTGGTGAACGCCGTCGCCTTGACCTCGACCTGCTCCTGGATCCACCGCTGCTCTTCGGTGTTCTGGATGTGCATGTACTCGACGCCGATCGTGCGGCAGTACGCGTCGCGCAGCACGCCGAGCAGGTCGCCGAGCGGCAGCTTGTCGTGGCCGCCGACGCCGTCGGTGAGGAACTCGCGGTCGAGGTCCCAGATGGTGAGCCCGTAGGTCGCGGGGTCGAGCTCGATCGGCGTCACGGGCTCCTTCCAGTGCAGCGGGTCGAGATCGGCGATGAGGTGGCCGCGCACCCGGTGGACCCGGATCAGCTTGGCGACCGCCATCTGCTTGCGCAGCATCGCCTCCTCGTGGTCGATCGGGTTGATGTCGGGTCGCCACTTGACCGCTTCGTACGGCATGTCGAGGTCGTGGAAGATGTCGTCGTAGAAGCCGTGCTCGCCGAGCAGCAGCTCGTGCACCCGCTTCAGGAACAGGCCCGACTCGGCACCCTGGATGATGCGGTGGTCGTAGGTGCTGGTGATCGTGACGACCTTGGAGATGCCGAGCGACGACAGGTTGCGACGGTCCGCGCCCTCGAACTCGGCCGGGTAGTCGATGTTGCCGACGCCGACGATGACGCCCTGGCCGGGCATGAGGCGCGGCACCGATTGAACGGTGCCGATCGTGCCCGGGTTCGTGAGCGTGACGTTGGCACCGGCGAAGTCGTCGAGGGTGAGCTTGTTCCCCTTGACCTTGCGGATGATCTCCTCGTAGGCGGCCAGGAAGCCGTTGAAGTCGAGCGTGTCGGCGTCCTTCAGCACCGGCACGACGAGGGTGCGAGTGCCGTCGCCCTTGTCGACGTCGACGGCGAGGCCCATGTTGACGCGATCGTGCTTGACGAGGCGCGGCTTGCCGTCGGGGCCCTCGACGAACACGTTCTTCATGTTCGGGACGGCATCGGCGATCGCTTTCACCAGGGCGTATCCGATGAGGTGGGTGAAGCTGACCTTGCCCATGCCGGTGCGCGACCGGTAGCCGTTGATGACCTTGCGGTTGACCTCGAGCAGCTTGGCGGGCACGTTCCGGAAGCTGGTGGCGGTCGGTACCTCGAGGCTCGCTGCCATGTTGCGCACGATCGCCGCGCCGACGCCCTTGATCAGCTCGCCCTCGACCTCGTCGGAGGCATCGGCGGTGAGCGCTGCCGCCGGTCGCGGCGCCTGGGACGGCGCCGGTGGTGGTGTGGGTGCCGCCGGCTGCTCCGGCGCAGGCGCGTCGCGAGCCACGGATGGAGCGGGGGCGGACGCAGCGGCGCTCGGCGCCGCCGCGTCATCACGCTGCCCGACGGCATCGCCCTGGGAGCGGTAGTCCGCGAAGAACTCCTGCCAGGCCTCGCCCACCGACTCGGGGTCGACGCGGTAGCGCTCGAACATCTCGTCGACGAGCCATGAGTTGGCACCGAAGGCGGATCCGCCTGTGTCTGACGCAGCCATCGAGACGATCGTACTGTCGCCGACCCGTTCCCCCGTCACGCCCGGTTCCACCGGGCACCCGAGGCGCGCACGATCTCGCTCGAAACAACGCGCTGCCCGCTGCCGATCTGGCAACATGGAAGGCCGTGGAAAGCGGACAGCCCAACGACGCAGCGAGAGCCGGTCTCCCGGCCCCGCGACCCGCCGCGTCCGCTTCGTCCGGGCCCGATTCGGGCGTGGCCACCGTGGCGTCGCCCCGACCGATCGACCCGGCGCTGCCGCGCAGCGAGGCTCGCCGCCCGCCCCCGATGGCAGACATGGCGCCGGCACCACAGCGTGGGGCGTCCAGCTGGTACCGCAGCGACCAGGAACGGGCCAAGAGCCTCCGCCGACGCGCCAATCCGTGGTACCGCCGGATCGGGCGCTTCTTCGTCGGCGCCGCGTTCCTCGCCGGCGCCGGGCTCGGGTTGTACGTCGGTGCCCGCGAGGTCCAGGACTACCTCGAGCGCGAACGCCTGCCGGCGCAGGGCGCGGAGCTGCCGACCATCCGCTCGACCTCGTTCCAGGTGCGTTCGAGCGCGCCGGCCCCGCCGCTCGACGGCACCCTCACCCTCGACACGTCGACGCGGGCGTACGAGTTCGTCGGACGCATCGACGGCCCCGATCAGGGTTGGCAGGTCGTGTCGCCGGACGGTCAGACGGTCTGGGTGCGGCGCTCCTCCGGGCCGTGGCGGCCCGGTTCCGGTGAGGAGATCGTGGCGAGGATCGGCATCGTCGTGCAGTACCTGGCCGACGACGACAGCGCCGACGACATCCTCACGAGTCATCTGCGCCGGGGGTTCGTCGAGCTCGAGCGACGCGAGTTCGAAGGGCTCGACGACGACCGGCTCACCCGGTACGAGATGACCTTCAACACGCTCGGCTTCTCCACCCGGTTCCCGCTCCAGTGGCAGGACTTCAAGCAGCACGCGATCCCCGGCATCGACGAGGCGCGAAGCGTGCCGGTGTTCATCTGGCTCGACGACGACGACGTGCTCGTCAGGGTCCGCGACGAGGGGACCAACTGGGCGTGGGAGCGGTTGGCCTACGACGACCAGCCGTTCCGCCCGACCGACCCGTCGGGCACCGTGGTCGAGGTCACGAGCGGCTTCGTCGAAGGCGACGGCGCCGACCAGCCCTGACGACGGTCGCGCCGCCGCGTCGCAGATCCGTCAGATCCGTTCGAGCTCCGCACCGTCGAAGATCGGCGTCACGCCGAACGACTCGATGTCGGCGTCCAACTCGGCGTCCGCCGGAGCGACGATCGGCGACTGCGCCGCCGCGAACACCGCCGGCAGCAGTCGGGCGTCGCTCGTCGTGTTCAAGAACAGATCGTCCGACGCGAGCACGGCGCGGACCGCCCGGCCGATCGCCGCCTCGTCGTCGAGGGGCTCGTACCAGCTGAAGCGTCGCATCGCCGTGTCCGGCCAGCGTCGTCGCGCGATCGCCTTGATCGTCTGGGCGGCGACGCCGCGTCGTTCGCAGACCTCGCGCAGCGCTTCGACGTCACGGCGGTACGCGTCGTCGCGGAGCAGCACGCGGTTGTACGGGAACAGCACGCTCGCGAAATCGTGGCGCTCGAGGCTGCGCAGGTGCATGCGAGCGATCCGGAGGCCGTGTCCGGTGACGCCGAGGTGTCGAACGAGCCCCTCCTCGGATGCCCGGACCAGCGCCGCCACGGCCCCGCGCGGCCCGAACGCGACGTCCCATTCGTCGTCTTCCACCAGGTTGTGGAGCTGGATCAGGTCGACATGACCGACGCCCATCCGTTCGAGCGAGCGCTCGAGCTCGTCCCGGGCGGCGTCGCCGTGGCGCTCACCGGTCTTGGTGGCGAGGAAAAAGCGGTCGCGATGGTGAGCGAGGAACGGGCGCAGTCGGTCCTCCGACGCCCCGTAGGACGCGGCCGTGTCGATGTGGTTGATACCGGCCTGGTCGACGGCGGCGAGCGTCGCGTCGGCGCGCTCCTGGCTCATGCCGCCGAGCGCGGCGGCACCGAAGATCACCCGGGTGGACTGGTGGCCGGTCGGGCCGAACGGGCGTCGTTCGATCACGATCCGCACCGTAGCAACGGCACGCGATGCAATCCACGGGGTCGCCACCACCCAAACGACATGACTGAAACTTGGCTGAAATTAACATTTTCTTGACAGAGTCGCTACCGCCCGGTAGCGTGGTCGATCGTACTCCGGTCGTGACCACCCGTCCGTAGGGCGGCGTCGCTGTCCCGAGCGGCCGTCGACCGGGTACGCCGACCACAACCCATTCCGAGGTGCTCCATGCCAGTTCCGACCACCCGGCCACTGCGGGACGACGGCGACCGCGCCGGCACTCCCCTGCCACTCGCGTCCCTACCCCACAGTGCCCGCGTCCGCACCACTCGCGCCGCCGCCGGCCGTCGCGGCGACACGACGGCCGAGATCATCCGCCGCCTTCGCGACGTCGACCACCCCCCGCGGCTCGTCGCCCTGGGCGTCGCGCTGCACCACTTCACCGAGATCATCGCCGGCCGGGTGCCGCTCGAACGCGCCCAGGCACACGCCGCCACCACCGTGCTGACCAAGCAGGTCGCGGTGCTGCTGTCGGCCGACGACGACGCCGCGTGGCGCCGCGCCGCTCGGTTGGCGGTCGACCCCCAGCGGGTCGCGACGAGCGACGGTCGCACCGCCTCGGAGCTGTGCGGCGACGACTGGCCGGCGATCGAACGCGAGGCGCGCCGGCGCGCGATCGAGACGTTCGAGGGAGTGGCACACTACGGCGCCGAGTCGCTCGCCCAGCTCGCGTCGATCCGGGCGTACCAGTCGTCGGCACCGTGGTGGGGGACGGATGCCTGGAACCGGCTCATCGACTGCTGGCTCGGCGACGCGCGCCTGTCACCGGTGCTGGCGGCCTCGCTCCGTCGCGCCCCCGAGTGCGCGCCGCTCGAAGTCCTGCGCGACATCCTGCGCTGAGCGGTTCGGGCTGCGGATCTCGGCCAACGCCGGTCGGGAGCCGAACCAGCGCTGCGCCGACCGCGCGGCGGGCGCGTCGGCGCGCCATCATGACGCGATGACCGACGCCCCCGGGTTTCGGACGCGAGCGGTGCACGCCGGCGGCCGACCCGACCCGACGACCGGCGCCCGCGCCGTGCCGATCTACCAGACGTCGTCGTACGTGTTCGGCGACACCGGCGAAGCCGCCGACCTGTTCGCTCTGCAGACCTACGGCCACATCTACAGCCGGATGTCGAACCCCACCGTCGCGGCGTTCGAGGAGCGGATCGCCTCGCTGGAAGGGGGTCTCGGCGCGATCGGCACCGCGAGCGGCCAGTCGGCCGAGTTCCTCACGATCGCGGCGCTCGCGGGTCAGGGCGACCATCTCGTCGCCAGCGCCCAGCTCTACGGTGGCACCCGCACCCTGTTCGAGGTGACGCTCGCGCGGTTCGGTGTGGAGACCACGTTCCTGGCCTCGCCCGAGCCGGAGGCGGTGGCTGAGGCGATCAGACCCAACACCAAGGGCGTCTACGTCGAGACGATCGCCAACCCCTCGGGCATGATCCCCGACCTCGCCGGGCTGGCCGACGTGGCCCACGCCGCCGGGGTCCCCCTCGTCGTCGACTCGACCATGGCGACGCCGTACCTGTGCCGGCCGATCGAGCACGGTGCCGACATCGTCGTCCACTCCGTGACGAAGTTCATCGGTGGGCACGGCACGTCGCTCGGCGGCGCGATCGTGGAGTCCGGCCGCTTCGCCTGGGACAACGGCCGATTCCCGCTGATGACCGAACCGATCCCGTCGTACGGCCATCTCACGTGGTGGGGCAACTTCGCCGAGTACGGCTTCCTCACCCGAGTTCGGAGCGAGCAGCTCCGCGACGTCGGCGCCACGATGACGCCGTTCAACGCGTTCCTCTTCCTGATGGGGCTCGAGACGCTGGCGCTCCGGATGCGCCAGCACGTCGAGAACGCGCACGCCGTCGCCCGCTTCCTCGACGAGCACTCGGCTGTCGAGTGGGTCGCCTACAGCGGGCTCCCGGCGTCGCCGTGGTACGACCGCGCCCGCCGCTATCTGCCGGACGGGCCCGGCGCGGTCTTCGCCTTCGGCGTGCGCGGCGGTCGCGACGCCGGTGCTCGCTTCATCGAAGCGCTGCGGTTGGCGTCGCATCTCGCCAACATCGGCGACGCCCGCACCCTGGTCATCCATCCCGCCTCGACGACCCACCAACAGCTGGACGACGCCGCCCTCGCCGCCGGGGGCATCGGCCCCGATCTCGTCCGCATCTCGGTCGGGCTGGAGGACGCCGACGACATCTGCGCCGACCTCGACCAGGCGCTGAGCGCGGCGGTGACCGGCTGATGGCGGTGCTCGACCGCGCCGGCCAACGACTCGCACTGATGCGACGTGCTCGCACGGTTGCGATCCTCGGCATGTCCGACAACCCGGCCCGCGCCAGCCACTTCGTCGCGACCTACCTGCTCGGGCGAACCGACTGGACGGTGCGCTTCGTGAACCCGCGCGGTGGCGAGGTGCTCGGCCAACCGATCTTCGCGTCGCTCGCCGAGTTGCCCGAGCGACCCGATCTGGTCGACGTGTTCCGGCGCACCGACGACCTGCCGTCGGTCGTCGACGAGTCGATCGAGGCAGGGGCCGGCGCAGTCTGGTTCCAGCTCGGTCTGGCGCACGACGGGGCGGCCGCCCGCGCCGCTGCTGCCGGCCTCGATGTCGTCCAGAACCGGTGCCTCAAGATCGAGCATGCCCGCTTCGCCGGCGGCCTCCACTGCGCGGGCTTCGTCACCGGGGTGATCGACAGCCGACGCGACCGGCTGATCTGACGGGTGCGATGCGCGGCGACCTGTACGTCACCGGCGAGTCGGACGACCTGCTCAACTCCGACGGCGCGGCGCTGCTGATCGGGATGCTGCTCGACCAGCAAGTGCCGCTCGAGTGGGCGTTCGCCGGTCCGGCAACGCTCCGAGAGCGGCTCGGGCACCTCGACCCGGCCCGAATCGCAGCGATGCCGGAGGAGGCGCTCGTCGCCGCGGCGTGCGAGAAGCCGGCGATCCACCGCTTCCCCGCCGTCATGGCCAAAAGGATCCAGGCGCTCTGCGGGGCACTGGGCGACCGGTACGGCTGGCGGGCCGAGTCGGTCTGGGACGATGTCGTCGATGGGACGGAGCTGGCGCGCCGGCTCCTCGAGCTGCCCGGCTTCGGCGAGGAGAAGACCCAGATCTTCGTCGCCCTCCTCGCCAAGCGATTCGGTGTTCGTCCCGACGGATGGGAGGGGGCCGCCGGGGTGTTCGCCGACGGCGAGCCGCGCTCGATCGCGGACTGCGACAGTGCCGAGTCGCTCGCCGAGGTCCGCGCCTGGAAGCGGGCGCAGAAGGCGGCCGGCAAGGACAAGCAGGACCGGCCGCTAGGGGGTTGACCGGCTCGCTCGGCGGGCGGCGAGGCGGCTGCGCACGGCCCATGGAAATCCGGCGACCCCGGCGGCCAACGCCCGTGCGTGCACCCGTCTCGGTGGATGACGCAGGCGCCGGAGCGACAACCACAGCGCGCGCGCGACCGTCCCGCCGGACTCGTGGCGAGCGGCGCTCCACAGTCGATTGCGCTCCTGCAGGAAACGGGTGCGCGCCGGGTCGGCGCCGGTCGTGGTGCCACGAACGTGCTCGACGACCGAGGCGGGCACCAGCCGGTACCGCCACCCGAGCGACGCCCCGCGCCGAGCGAGATCGACGTCCTCGTAGTACAGGAACCAACGTTCGTCGAAGCCGCCCGTCTCGCGGATGAAGGCCGGCGCCAGCGCCACCGCCCCGCCCGTGAAGATCGCGATGTCCTCGGGTTCGCTCCCGAGCCCGTCGCGGGCCGTGATGTCGACGCCGGCACCATCGGGTCCGATCCCGACACCGGCGCTGGTGACCGACGGGCCGTCGGCGGCGACCAGGATCGGTTGCGCCGCCCCCACGTCGCCGGCGAGCTCCGCGAGCAACGGAACGAGCCATCCATCGCGCACCGTGACGTCGTCGTTGAGCAGCACGACCGCGTCCGCACCGAGCTCAGCGGCGCGGGCGAACCCGATGTTGGCGGCGGCACCGTACCCGCGGTTGTCGGTCGGGATGTGCTCGACGCCGGCCGGCACCAAGGCGCTGCGGCCGGTGTCGACGACCACGATGCGATCGACGCCGCCGGCAGAGCGGACCGCAGCGATGCAACGATCGAGCATGCCGGCCGGCGCCCGGTAGGTGACGACGACGGCGACGATCATCGGGCAGCACCGTATCGTCGCAGGGCGCCAGCGAACGCCGTGCGACGGCTCAGGCTCCGGAGCGCTCGAGCCGCTCGGAGACCGCGCCGATGCGGCCGGTGAGGTCGGTGACGGCGCCGCTGACCTCGGTGCGCAACGCCGCCGTCTCGGTGGCGAGCTCGTCGATCTGGCGCTGCAGCTCGTCCACGGCGCGCGCGATCCGGTCGACGCGCTCGGCCAGCTCGTGCTGGGCACGTGACGTCGGGGTGTTTCCCAGCAGCCGCCTCACCAACCGCTTCATCCGGACGCCTCCTTCGATCCCCTCGCCAGCTCGGCGATCAACCGCCCCGTCTCGGCCGGGGTGGGCTGCTCCATCATCGTTCGGCGCCCTGCCGCCGCCAAAGCGCGACCGACCGACGGGTCGTCGACGAGGCGGCGCATCCAGCTCGCCGCGGCATCGAGGTCGGGTTCCGCCCAGACCGCAGCCGGCGGGTAGAAGCCCTCGCGGTCCTCGACCGGCACCAGACGGGCGTCGACGAGGGCGGCGTTCTCATCGCTCATGTACTGCAGGTTGCCCGAGTAGCGGGTGGCGATCACCGGAACCCCGAGCCACATCGCCTCCATGAGATGGAGTCCGAGGCCCTCGGAGCGGTGCAGCGAGACGAGCGCATCGCTCGCCGCGACCAGTGCCATCTGCTCGACGCGCGGGAGATGACCGTCGATGACGCGAATGTCGTCGCGGCCGGCAGCCGCCAGTCGCAGGCGCTCGTGCTGGAGCCACCGGCGGGCACCGTTGAGCGTCTTGATGACGAGGATCGGTCCGTCGGGCCGAGACGACGGGAACGCGCGCCCGAACGCGTCGATCGCCCCGAACGGGTTCTTGCGGTCCGTGAGGCTGAAGTGGTCGAAGGTGACCACGAACACGAAACGGTCGTCGGGAAGCGAGAAGTGCGAGCGCGGGAGTTCGGCCAGGGCCGGCTCCGGAATCGGAATCGGCACGACGCGAACCGGGCGGGTGGTCGCGCGGCGAAAGGCGTCGGCCACGAACTCACTGGCCACCCAGATCTCGTCGACCGCCTCCGCGCCGGCCGCGACATCGGGCGGCACGTGGGTCAGCTCCCAGAACCAGTACCCGATGGTGTGCCGCCCCTCGAAGACCTCGCGCCCGTGATCGCGCGCGAGCAACGGCAGGTGATCGGGTCGCACGACGACGATGTTGGTGTCGTAGCGGAGCTCGTCCGTGGTCGTCGGGGCGTCCTCGGATCGCGGGCTGGACGAGCGCTCGTCGTGCAGCACCGCCGTCGGCACGGACGCCGCATCGAGCGCCCGAAGGATTCGCCGCGCGTACTCGCCGAGTCCGAGGTCGGATGCGAGATGGCCGATGAGGTTCACGCCCTCGTCGCGACCGACGTCGCGCCACCGGGTCGGCGCGTCGCTGCGGGCGCGGATCAGCGGTGAGCGCCCGTCGCGCCAACTGGTGCGCGCCCAGTGAGAGAAAGGCGCATGGTCGGCCTGCGCCGGGTCGGGGAACGCGACGTGCAGGTCGGGACGCCGGCGCCACTCCTCGACCCAGTACCGACCGATGCCGGTGCCGGCCTCCGGTGCCGGGGTGGCGAGCCAGGCGAGCAGTCCGCGGCCCTCGAACGGCTGCGGCGGGAGCTCGCCCGCATCGCGTCGCCAGTCGTCGATCGCGGCGTGCACGAGGTGTCGGACCACCCGGTCGATCGGGACGCCACCGGGCAGGACCGGTTCGTCCGCGCGGTACGTCCATTGCGCCTCGGTCGCGGTCAGCGTCGCCGCCAGGACGGGGTCGCCCGAGAGCAGGGTGCGAGGACGGTCGCGGCCGGCGCGCACGTGCCAGGGCTCGTCCCGATCGATCTCGTCGACGACCACGAGATGGGGTGTCGTGGCAACGGGGCCGACCTGCCAGCCGGCCGAGACCGTGTCGGGGGCGACGCAGACGGGACCCGCCCAGCGCCGGACGGTCAGGTCGAGCAGTGAGCCTGCCGAGTCGTCGGGGCGCCCTGCCGCCATCACCCTCGCGAGTCGGTCGAGCAGGGCCACGGCGTCCGGCGCGAAGGCGGCGGCGGCGTCCGACCAGCGCCCGACCCGAGCGAGGTCACCCTCGCTCGGCGCGAGGCCGTCATCCGGGATCGGGTCGGGCGAACGCTCGACCATGGTCGCTCCACTGGCGGGACACAGGCCGGCGAGGGAGCCCTGCACGCCGACCGATCCGCCCCGGAGCAACACGATCGGCTCGCCGTGTTCGGCGAGCGAGCGGATCAGCGCCCGCGAGGTCCGCGCCCAGCCGTAGACGTCGGGCGGGAGGGCGACGAGGAGCCGCCCCCAACCGACACCGGTCGGCTCGGGCAACTCGAGGTCGCTCCACCGCACGGGTTCGGGCAGTCGTGGCCGCAGGTGCGGGTCGCCGGCCCAGACGGCGGTGACGTCGACCGGATCGTGGTACCGCTGGAGCGCCTCGACCAGTGGTGTTGCGTCGAAGACGCCCTGTGGCACCCAGACGCAGACACGCATCGCGTGGAGGTTAGCGATCGCCTCTCGAGGCGGACGCCCGCACGCGCGCCGTGATCCGGCGGTGAATCGCCGGTCGGAACTCGATCGGCGGGGCGCCCGACCGGAACGGGCGCTCGAGCCAGTCGGCGCGGCGCGGCTGCAGGTTTTCGTTGTAGTACGGGTCGTTGTTGACCTCGTACCGCCAGCGCGCCTCGATGAACTCGTACTCGCCGTCTGCCAACATCGGCACCCTGGTCTGGCTCTCGAAGTGGTACCAGGACGCGTACGGGGTCCAGACGATGCGGTGTCCGGCGGCGCGCACCTTCAGACAGAAGTCGACGTCGTTGAAGTTGAGGGGCAGCGCCGGCGGGAACCCGCCGACGTCCTCGAAGACCGATCGACGCACCAGCGCCGCCGCGGCCGTCACACCGCTGCACTCGCGCTCGACGGCGAGCGGACGCAACGGCCACGGGCCGGGCGAGTCCCCGGCCCATCCCAGGCAGGCGTGCATCAGGTCGTGGTGGTACACGTGACCGCCGTGCTGGAGGGTGCCGTCGGCGAAGAGGAGCCGGGCGCCGGCCATGGCGACGTCGGGCATGCGCAGATGGGCGACGAGGACCTCGATGCTGGCCGGTTCGATGAGCTCGGTGTCGTCGTTCAGGAGCAGCAGCAGGTCACCAGTGGCGTGCAGGCAGCCCAGGTTCATCTTCTCCGAGAAGTTGAAGGGCCGGTCGAAGGGCACCAGCACGAGCCGATCGCCCGCGACGCGTCGCAACGCGTGCAGGACCGCAGGCGGCGTGTCCGGGTCGTAGACGACGACGAACTCCAGCGACGGGTACGTCGAGGCTTCCACGATGCTCTCGACGGCGTCGACGACGTAGGCGCGGGTGGCGCCCCACACCCGGCCCGACGAGCCTCGGGTCGGGATCACGACGCTGACGAGTGGGTGCTCGGCGAGGCGACGCACGACCCGGTAGCAACCGTCGTGGTCGGTGAGCTCGACCGTGGCGTCGATGCCGACCCGCTCGCAATGATCGGCCACCGCCCGAACGCCCGCTTCGAACGCCCAGCGCTTGTTGTCGGACGATCGTGTGACGCTGCGTGGCGACTCACGCCAGTGGTACAGGACCAGCGGCACGTGAGCGACGCGTCGCGCCCGCTCGGTCAGGCGGAGCACGAGGTCGTGGTCCTGGGCTCCGTCGAAGCCGGCGCGGAAGCCGCCGACCTCCTCGACCAGGGCCCGACGGGCCACCAGCAGATGGGTGATGTAGTTCTGGTTGCGCAGCCGCTCCGGTGAGAAGTCGGGCTTGAACGACGGCACGGCGTAGCGCCCGTCGAAGCGGAGCAGGTCGTGGTCGCTGTAGGCCACGTCGACCTCGTCGTCGTCGAACGTGGCAACCATGCGCGACAGCGCCATCGGCGCCAACTCGTCGTCGTGGTCGAGGAACGCGACCAGGTCACCGGTCGCTGCCGCGAGCGCGTCGGCCGACGCCGCGACGATGCCTCCGTTCTCGGCGCGCGAGATCACCCGGACGCGTGCGTCGGCGGCCGCCGCCTCGCGCAGCACGTCGGCGACCCACGGCCGTGTCGAGGCGTCGTCGACGATCACGTGCTCCCAGTCGTCGAGGTCCTGGGCGCGCACCGACGCCAGACATGCCGCGAGGTGCTCGGGCTCGGGATCGAACACGGCGGTCAACACGGACACGCGCGGCGCCATCGCAACCTCAGAACAGCCGCGTCCGGACGGCGCGACCGAGACGCCGGGACGCCCGCCGGAGTTGGTCGAACACCAGACGTTGGAAGTGCTCCTGGTCCTGGGTCGCCCGCGTGACCGCGACCTCGAGCTCCAAGACGCGCCCGCGCAGCGTCCCCGCCACCGCCTGCGCACCCCGCGCCGCGTCGCGAGCGGCCAGCAGGTCTTGGCGGAGGTCGATGTAGGACTGCTCGTTCGGCCCGACGAGCGCACGCAGGCGGTCGATCTCGGCGCGCAGCACGGCCGGGTCGTCGTCGAGCCTCGTGTCGGACATCGGTCGGGAGTGTACCGAGGCCGCCCTCGCCGCCGCCCGGATGCACGGTCGCGGTCCGCGTCCTCAGGGCGCGGGCCAGGGCAGATCCGGGTGGAGCTCGCGCAACCGCTCATGGATGAAGTCGCCGACGAGGTTCGTCGTGCTCACCATCGAACCCGCCCGGACGCGGTAGCGACCCGACATCTGGGGCACGTGGACACCGCGCTCGCCCGCCGCGGCGAGACGCAGCCACAGCTCCCAATCCTCCCACCCGAACATCAGCTCGCCGTCACCCCGGTAGCCGCCCGCCCGCTGCCACGCGTCGCGGCGGATCATCGCCTGGGCGTCGATGTAGTTGCTGTGGCAGAGCCGTTCGACGTTCCAGGCCATCGCGCTCCGCAACCCGGTCTCCGCGCCGAACTCTGCGAGCGTCGAGTACGCGAACGCCGCGCCGGGGTCGCGGTCGAGCGCATCAGTGAGACGACGCAGCGCGTTCGGGTAGACGAGGTTGTCGGCGTCCATGACCATCACGAGGTCGGCCCGGGCGTGCGCGAAGCCAGTGTTGCGGGCTGCCGCCAGGCCCTGGTTCGCGGCGTGGCCGACCAGGGCCATCGGTACGTGGGCGTGGCGTCGCAGGTAGTCCACCACCACGTCGCGCCCCTCGTCTCGCGAGTGGTCGTCGACGACGAGGATCTCGAGGTCGATCCCCTCGGAGGCGGCGACCGAATCGAGCGTCTCCGCGACCAGGTCCGCGTAGTCGTAGAGGGTCACGACGACGCTGACCGACGGCTCCGCCGCGTCGTACGACGCCGAACGCTCGATGGTGACGTGCGCCGGCGACCTGTGGCGGACGCGAGCGAGGGCACGCTCGATCCGGCGGCCGTGCTCGGTCTCGGCGATCATCGCGTCGAGCACGCGTCGACGGAACGGGAGCTGAGAGCGGAACGCTGGCAGCAACGGCGGACCCTCGGCCCGAACCATCCGCGAGCGGTAGCGCCGGACCCGACCCGGCTCGCGCGCCGGGGTGGACTCGAGCTCGGGCAGGAGCTCGCCGAGACGGTCCGCCAGCGGATGCTGGTCGAGCACCGCACGGCGAGCGTTCGCTCCGATCTCCTCGCATCGCGCCCGGTCGTCGAGCAAGGTCGCGAGGGTGGACGGGACGTCGTCGGTCTCGACGAAGTGCACGCCCGCCTCGAACGGCGCATGGTCGGAGACCGGCTCGGTGACAACGCAGCAGCCGTTTGCCATCGCCTCGACCATCCGCGCCCACTCGAAGTAGCCCGGCCGGGTGTCGTCGCGGTGCAGGTTGAGGAGGATCCGAGCGCGCGCCATCAGCTCGTACTTGGCGTGGCCGAACACCAATCCCGGCGAGCCGTCCCGGACGGGCGCGTGGAACGAGAACACGCGGATGTCGACCTCGCGGTCCCACAGCAACGGCGCGAGCCGCCCGAGCTCGCGTCGTCGGCGCTCGGTGTCGCCGCCCAGGAACACGACGTCGAGATCGCGCCGGATCTCGGCGGCTCTCATCGAGGGAACACCGCCGAGTTGGAGGTGACGGGCTTCGCGACCCAGCTCGCGGAACGCCGCCACCCCGTGACGGTTGATGTCGAGTGTCACCGAGCTCGCCTGCGTCGCGATCGCGCCGATGTCGAACCACCGCGTCCCCGGCTGTTCGGTGCAGACCGGCACGCTGATGGCGGCGCTCCGGTGGATGGTGGCGTCGTCCAGGTCGCCGAGCAGGAAGAACTCGTGCGGCGCCACGACGAGGTTGATCGCCGCCGGATCGGTCGGGTGCCCCCCGTCGTCGCGCAGTCGCGCCGGGCGGCCGGTCTCCGCCCCGGCCTCGACGATCCAGGCGGCGATGTCGCGCATGAACGCGTTGCCCCGCGGCGCGACGAAGACCTCGAGCGGCCGACCGGTCATCGTGGCGACCTCACCGCGCCCGCAGCTTGCGGACCAGGTCGCGGGGCGTGCGCAGCGCCTTGAGCAGGGCGCGCTTGGCGACCGTGGGGCGGTCGGGCGCCTTCGCGACGCTTGCCGCGATCGCTTTGAGCTGGGCGCGGCGACTCGTCACCTGCGGCAGCTCCGCGGCGAGCGCGCGCAGCTCGGCGCTCCGGGCCGCCGATTCGTCTCGCAGCTCCAGCAGCTCGGCTTCCAGGTCGTCGCCGGTCACGCTGGGAAGCTATCGAAGACGGGGGCGGCGCGGTCGGAGCGCAGGTGGCCGCTCCCGGCGCGAGGCACGTCAGTACACTCGCCCCGATGTCGACCCCCGACGGGCTCCATCGGCGTCGGGCGATCGCGCTGGCGGCCGCCATCGCCGCGGTCATCGGTTGCTGGATCCTGGGCAACCCGCGCAGCAGCGGGCCCGACGAGCCGAGCCACATGGTCGCGTCGGCGGGGCTCGTGCGAGGCGACTTCGACGGCGACCCGCTCGCCGGGAACGCCGCGGTGCGCGTGTTCGACGTGCCCGGCATGGTCGGGGCCCCCGACCCCGGCTGCTGGGCGCTCGACCCACTCGCTCCGGTCGGGTGCGCCGTCGTCCCGGGGCTCGACGAGCAGACCGCACCGCGGGCGTCGACGTCGTCGAACTACGCGCCGTGGGCCTACGTGTTGCCCGGGAGTGCGTCGTTCGTGCCCTGGGGGGCCGGATACGCCTACTTGGCGCGGGCCGCCAGCGCGGTCGTGCCGGCGGTGCTGTTCGCCGTCGCCATCGCCAGGCTGCGGCGACGCGGTCGCGCGCCCGCCGTCGCGGCGCTGCTCGGCGCGACGCCGATCGTCTGGTTCACGTTCGGGACCGTGAACCCGAGCGCCATGGCGATCGGCGGCGGCTTGGCCCTGACCGCTGGGCTCCTCGACGACGAGGAGATCACCGACCGGTGGCTGGCGGTCGCCGGGTGGGCCGCCGTGCTGCTGGCGCGCCGCGACGGACCACTGTGGGCGACCGCGATCGTCGTCACGGTCTGCGCACTGCGCGGGGCGCGACCCGCCGAGCTCTTCGCGCGCCTCGGCCGCGCCCAGCGGATCGTCGCCCTCGCCGTGGTGCCCCTGCCCGTCGTGTCCGTGCTCGAACGCGGCGACTCCGGGCTCAACGCCGCGCTCGCGCTGGCGCCCGCCGGGCTGATCGCCGTCGAGGGCGTCGTGCGGCTGTGGGACCGCCAACCGACCGGCCAGCATCGTGCGGCCGTCGCGATCGCCACCGGGTTGCTGTCGGCGGTCGGTCTCACGGTGCTCCTGTCGTTGCGACCCGGGGGGCTCGACACCGACGTGATGCAGCTCGTGATCGGGAGCACCGGCGAGCACCTCCGCCAGATCGTCGGCGTGCTCGGGTGGCTGGACGCCCCGGTCCCGACGTTCGCGACGTTCCTGTTCTGGGCGGCGATCGGCGGGCTCGCAGCGGTCGCCGTCCTCGAGCGGCCCCGCTCGGCGCTCGTCGGCGTGCTCGCCGTCATCGGGATCGTCGTCGCCGCCTGGGTGCTCGAGCTCGGTCAGGGCGCCGACTACGGGCGCTACTGGCAGGGCCGCTACTCCATGCCGATCGCGATCGGGCTTCCGCTCCTCTTCGCCTGGCGACCGGCGGGTCGCCACCTGGTCGACCGGCTCGCCGTGCACGTCGCCGTGGTCGCGTGGGTGATCCTGAACGCCGGGTTCATCGCCGCGCAGCGACGCTGGGCGGTGGGCATCGGCGGCACGTGGTACCCGTGGCGGTGGGACACGTGGGGATCGCCGATCGATCCGTGGCTGCTCGTCGTCGCCCACCTCGTCGCGACGGCGTGGTTGACGCTGACCGTGCTCCGCGAACCCTCCCAGCAGGCCGGATGAACCAGCGCCCGGGTGTCGACGCCCCTCGATAGGGTTGCCGATCGCATGTCTGTAGGCAACGCGCTTGCGCACCGGAACCTGCTCTACCTGCTGTCGCTCAAGGAGCTGCGGACCCGCTACCGCAAGTCGATCCTCGGCTGGGCGTGGAGCCTGCTCAACCCGCTCAGCCAGATGGTCATCTTCTCGATCATCTTCATCTACGTGTTCCAGGCCGAGCCGCCGGTCGGCGATCCGAGCGGACTCGACAAGTTCCCGCTGTACTTCCTGATCGGGTTGATCCCCTTCCAGTTCTTCTCGATCTCGGTCACGGTGGCGATGGGCGCCGTGCGCGGTGGGGCGGCACTGATCAAGAAGGTCGCGTTCCCGCACGAGCACCTGGTCTTCTCGATCGTGATCGCCCAGTTCGTGACGATGCTGATCGAGTTCGGTGTGCTGACCGTCGCCCTGCTGATCGCCGGCAACATGGTGCTCCCGTGGCTGCCGGTGCTGCTCGGCGTGCTGATGCTGCTGACCCTGTTCACGACCGGCGTGGCGCTCGCGCTGAGCGCGGCCAACGTCTACTTCCACGACGTCAACTACCTGTGGGGGATCACCGCGCAGATCCTGTTCTATGCGACGCCGATCATCTACGACCCGGGCACCCAGCTCGCCGGGCAGCCGTGGCTCCAGCAGATCACGAACTACAACCCGACGGGCAGCTTCGTGCGCGCGATCCACGAGGTGATGTACGACCTTCGGATGCCCGGGCTCGGGCGCTGGAGCTACTTGGCGATCATCTCCGTCGGCACGTTCGCGTTCGGCGCATGGGCGTTCGACAAGCTGTCGCCCCGCTTCGCGGAGGAGCTCTGACGTGACGGAGGTCGTGCTCGCCGTCGACGGGGTCACGAAGTCGTTCCGCGTCCATCGTGAGCGGACGACGTCGTTGAAGCAGTTCATCATCGGCGGCGGCCGGACGAAGTACGACGAGTTCCTGGCCCTCCATGACGTCTCGTTCGACGTCCGCGAAGGCGAGGTGTTCGGCGTGATCGGGCACAACGGCTCGGGCAAGTCGACGCTGCTCAAGTGCATGGCGGGCATCCTGCGCCCCGAGGCGGGCGAGGTGCGCGTCAACCGGCGGATGGCGGCGCTGCTCGAGCTCGGCGCCGGGTTCGAACCCGAGCTGTCCGGCCGCGACAACATCCACCTCAACGGCGCGATCCTCGGCATGACGCGACGCGAGATCGCCGAGCGCTACGACGAGATCGTGGAGTTCTCGGGCCTCGAGCAGTTCATCGACACGCCGGTGAAGACGTACTCGTCGGGCATGTACGTGCGCCTCGGGTTCGCGATCGCGATCAACGTCGACCCCAGCCTGCTCTTGATCGACGAGATCCTGTCGGTCGGCGACGTCACGTTCCAGGCCAAGTGCATGGAGAAGTTCGTCGAGTTCCGCAACGCAGGCAAGACGATCGTGATCGTCACCCACGACATGACGAGCGTGCGCAACCTGTGCGACCGGGCCTTGATCCTCGAGCACGGCAAGGCGAGCGAGGTCGGCGAACCCGGGCTGCTCGTCGAGCAGTACACCGAATCGATGCTCGGCTCGATGCTCGACGAGGCGACCCCGGGCGCCGTCGTTCGGCGCGGCGACGGCCGCATCCAGATCGAGTCGGTCGAGATGCTCGTCGACGGCGAGCCGGCCGTCACCGTGCCGGACGGCGCGTCGATGACGCTCCGGCTGCGCTACCGGGCAAACCGTCCGGTCGAACGGCCCGTCTTCTCGATCCGCATCGCCGACCAGCACGGACTGACCGTCACCGAACCGAACTCCCGCGTGGGCGGGCTGGTGCCCGCGACCGTCGAGGGCGACGGCGTGGTCGAGGTCGACGTCCCCGACGTGACCCTGCTGCCCGGCCCGTACACGCTCGACACGGAGATCTCGGGGTTCCACCGCGGCCAGATCCACGACCACGTCCAACACGCCTTGCGGTTCGACGTCGTGGCGGGCCGGAGCCACGAATCGAGCGGCCTCGTCACCCTGCGACCCGAGTGGAGGATCGACCCATGACCGTGCTCGTCACCGGCGGCGCCGGCTACATCGGATCGCACACCGTGCGCGCCCTGCGCGAAGCCGGACGCGCTGTCGTGGTGCTCGACTCGCTCGAGCTCGGGACGGCCGACGCCGTGCTCGGGGCTCCGCTCGTCGTCGGTGACATCGCCGACGAGACGCTGGTCGAGTCGGTGTGTCGCGACCACGGCGTGGAGTCGCTCGTGCACTTCGCCGCGTACAAGAACGTCGGCGAGTCGATGCAGCAACCGGCCAGATACCTGCGCAACAACGTCGGCGGCAGCGTCGCCCTGTTCGAGACGGCGCGGCGCGCCGGCGTCGACCAGGTCGTGTTCTCGTCGTCGTGCTCGGTGTACGGCACGCCGCCGTCGGTGCCGGTGCACGAGACGATGCCGGTCGCGCCCGAGAGCCTCTACGCCGAGACCAAGGCGATGGTCGAGCGGGTGCTGTTCTGGTTCGACGAGATCCATGACGTGAGGTCGGTGAGCCTGCGCTACTTCAACGCCGCAGGAGCCAGCTTCGACGCCGCGATCGGCGAGGACTGGACGTATGCGCTCAACCTGATCCCGGTCGCGATCAAGGTGCTGCTCACCGGCGACGACGAGCTCGAGGTGTTCGGCGACGACTACCCGACGCCCGACGGCACGTGCATCCGCGACTACATCCACGTCGACGACCTCGCCGACGCCCACGTGAAGGCGCTCGACCACCTGGCGGCCGGCGGTTCGTCGACGGCGGTCAACGTCGGCACGGGTGTGGGCTCGTCGGTGCTCGAGGTGCTCGCCGAGATCGAGCGCGTCGCCGGGCGGCCGGTCCCCCACCGCGTCGTCGAGCGTCGCGCCGGTGATCCGGTCGCGACGTACGCCGACCCCACGATCGCCCGCGACCTGCTCGGCTGGGAGGCGCGCCTCGGCCTCGCCGAGATCATCGAGACGGCCTATCGCTGGCACTCCACCCAGGCCTGACGACCGAGATGACGAACCCGCGACGCATCATCGGGCTGCTGGTGGTGACAGCGATCCCGTTCGTCGCGCGCTTCGCCCACCAGGAGCTCCGCGCGCCCGCGGGCACCACTGAGGCGGTGCTCCCCTACGTCCTGCTCTCGCTGATGTGCGTCATCGTCGTCGCGATCCTCGACGCCCCACCGCGGACGACGTCGGTGTCGCACGTCCTCGTCAACGCGATCGAGACCTCGCTCCTCGTGCTCGGCGCCGAGGCCACCTCGCAACTGCTCTTCCCGGCCACGCTCCCCCGCTTCGCGATGTTGCTCACGGCTGCGCTGATCTTCGTCTGGCTGGTGTCGTACGGCGGCCTGAACGCCGTCGCGCTCCGCCGCGCGGGCGGCGCGCGCCGCGTCGTCGCGGTCGTCAACCCGACCGACGGCGCGCAGCTGCTGGCCGACGTCGACGTGCCCGAGCTTCGCGACCATGTCGTCGTCGCGGACGTGATCACGTCCGAGGACGACTACGGCCGCATCGCCGCGACGTGCCACCGCGCCCGCGCCACGACGCTGGTGCTCGGACCGCGCGCCAGCGTGAACGCCGACGTGATCGAGCAGGCCGAGGTGCTGCACAGCGAGGGCCTGTCGGTGCGCAGCATCGAGAGCTTCTACGACGAGATCCTCGATCGGCTCCCGCTGTCGTCGCTCGACCGGTTCGCGCTGATGGGCGACATCGAATCGCTCCACGGTTCGT
Source organism: Ilumatobacter sp. (assembly GCA_041596155.1). GTDB lineage: Bacteria > Actinomycetota > Acidimicrobiia > Acidimicrobiales > Ilumatobacteraceae > Ilumatobacter. The sequence continues at coordinate 23,134 of JBFHJC010000014.1, forward strand.
ACGCCCCCGTCAAGCGGGCGATCGACATCGTGTTCGCGACCCTCGGGCTCGCGCTCCTGGTCGCGTTGGCGCCGTTCGTGCTGGTCGGGAACCTCGTCGCCAACCGTGGGCCGATCTTCTTCACGCAAGAGCGGGTGGGGCTGCGCGGCGAGCCCTTCCGCATCTGGAAGCTCCGCACGATGCGTCCCGGCGCCGTCGACGTCTCGGGGTGGACGTCGAACGACGACCCGCGCATCACGCCCTTCGGCAAGCTGCTCCGGCGCACCCACGTCGACGAGCTCCCGCAGGTGGTCAACATCTTCCTCGGCGAGCTCTCCGTCGTCGGGCCCCGCCCCGAACAGGTCGAGTACGCCCGCCGGCTCGAGCAGTCGCTGCCCTTCTACGCCGCCCGCCACCTCGTGCGGCCCGGCCTCACCGGGTGGGCGCAGGTGCGCTACCGCTACGCGGCATCCGAAGAGGACGCCTGGGTCAAGCTCCAGTACGACCTCCACTACGTCCGCCACGAGTCGCTCGAGACCGACCTGCGGATCATCTGGCTGACGATCCGCCACCTGCTGGTCGACGGCGGTCGGTAGCGCTCGCGCTCAGCCGGCCAACACGATCTCGTACACGTCGAGCGTGCGATCGCACATCACGTCGACGGTGAACGCCGTCTCATACCGCCGGCGAGCGGCGTCGCCGAGCTCGTCGACGCGCGGTCGGTCAGCCGCGAGCGAACGGAGCTCCCGCACGAGCTCACTGCGGTCGCTGACGACGACGCCCGCGGGCGGAGCACCGAACAGGGCGCGAACACCGGGCAAGTCGTTGGCGACACAGCACAGGCCCGCCCGCATCGCCTCGAGCAGCGACATCGGCATCCCCTCGTAGGTCGACCAGAGGACGCCCACGTCACACTGCGCCAGGAGGTCCGCGACGTCGTCGCGGTGCCCGAGGATGCGCACCCGATCGCCCAGCGCCGCCGCCGCCGCTTCGCACGCCGCCCGCTGCGGTCCGTCGCCGACGAGCCAGAGCTGGACCGCGACGTCGTCGAGCTCGGCGACGGCCTCGATGAGGTCGCGCTGCTGCTTCGGGGGTGCGAAGCGCGCGACCATCACGGCCACCAGCGGGCCGTCCGACTCGCGCCGGCGCCGGAGCTCGGGCGGCACGTCGGCGATGCCGTTGGGCACGACGTGGATCCGATCCGCGGGGACGATCCGGCTCCGGCGGGCTCGCTCGGCCTCGGTGTCGGTGAGGCAGATGACCGCGTCGCCCAGGCGGGCGCCGACGAACTCGCCGGCGGCGCTGAGCGCGCGCTGGTGCACGGGTGCGCCCTTCTGGAACGGCCAACCGTGCGCGGTGTAGACCGATGGATATCCGTCGCGCCGGGCCGCCAGCCGGCTGAGCAGCCCGGCGTTGGACGAGTGCCCGTGCAACACCTCGGGGCGCACCTCGCGCAGCACGGCCCGGACCGACGCCAAGGCCTCGCGATGGCGCAGGCGCGACCGCGACTCACCGAGGGACCGCACGATCGCGACGTCGACGCCGCGGCCGCGGGCCCGATCCATCGCCGGTCCGTCGCACCCGGCGACGATCGTCACGTGATGGCCGCGGTCGTGCTGGGCGCCGGCCAGCTCGACGACGTGCGTCTGGGCGCCGCCGACGTCGCCCTTGGTGATCGCGTGGGCGATGCGCAGGGTCACCAGCCGACCGCCTCGACCCAGCGGGATTGCCAGACCTCGTACGAGTGGGCGCGGGCGACGTCGAAGCCCTTGGCGGCGCGCTGCGCCCGCCGGTCGGCGGCCTCGCCGATCAGCTCGACCAGCGCGTCGCGCCACTCGTCGGGCGTCTCCGCGGCGAAGCCGTCCATGTCGGCGAGCAGCCGCCGGTTCACCCCGACCGGCGACCCGACCGCCGGCACCCCCGACGCGGCGTACTGGAGGAGCTTGTAGCCGCACTTGGCCCGCTCGTAGGCGCCGTCGTACAGCGGCATGACGCCGACGTCCCACCGCCCGATCGCGCGGTTGCTCGACGGCGTCCAGCGCGTGCGCCGGGTGAACGCGATCAGCGCCGGCGGCACCGGACCGGGCCCGCTGATCACTTCGAGCACGGCGCCCGTGCGGCGATGGACGTCGGCCAGCGATTCGGCGATCGCCGCGAGGTACGGCTCCGTGGCCGGGGAGCCGATCCAGCCGATCACCGGCTGCTCAGCGTCGATCGTCCAGCTCGTCCGCGGCGAGTAGTCGGCGGGCTCGATGCAGGTCGGGACGATCCGGACGTCGTCACAGTGCTGAACCGCCCACTCCGCAAGGACCTCGTTGCCCACGACCACACGGTCGCTGGCGCGGGCGGCCGCCAGCGCGATCCGAGAGCGGGGCCAGGGCCGCTTCCACCATCGCCCGTGGGTCGGGAGCCGGCCGTCGTCCCACGGCAACCCGTCGTCGAGGTCGTACACACCGGGTGACGCCGCACCGAGCAACCGCCGCTCGCGACCGCCCCGGCTGAACCGCCCGACGTTCCGCAGGAGGAGCAGCGGTTCGCCGCCCGCCGCACTCGCGCGCTCGTGCTCCGGACCGTGGACCGTCACGTCGTGGGCGCCGATCGTCCCGTCGGCGGCGAGGCGGTCGATCCAGTGCAACGCCCGCGTCCGCACGGTGCTGTTGCTCGCGCCGTACGGCACGACGACGTGCTTCACGTCGTGCTCGGGTCGTCGCGCCGGCACATCGACCAGACGCTACTGTCCCGGCGTGACGATCGACCTGGAGGTGCTGATCGTCTCGTACGCGAGCGGTGCTGCGATCGAGACGTGCTTGGCGAGCCTGGGCGACGCCCTCCCCGACGTGCCGATCGCGATCCGCGAGCACGCCGCCGACCCGGACGAGCTCGACCGGGTGCGCTCGCTCGCCGCTCGACACGCCGGTCCGGTGCGGGTCACGCACGATCCGTCGAACCCGGGCTTCGCAGCTGGCTGCAACGCCCTGGCGTCGGCGTCGTCGGCGACGTGGTTGCTGTTCCTGAACCCCGACACCGAGGTCCTCGCCTGGCCGTGGAGCGACGAGCAGGCGCCCCCGCTGCGGCACATCGTCGGCCCCGAGATGGTCGACTCCGGCCCGGACGGCGAGCACCATGGCGTCACGTACCGCGTCCGCGACGAGATCGCCCGCAGCTGGTTGCGCCGACGAGGCCGAGCGCCGAACGGCCGGGGCTTCGTCAGCGGCGCCGCGCTGCTGATCGAGGCGTCGACGTTCGCCGAGCTCGACGGATTCGACGAGGGCTACTTCCTGTTCTACGAGGACATCGACCTGTGCCTGCGGGCGAACGACGTCGGCATCCGAACCGTGATCGACCCGCGCTGGCGCGTGCGGCACGCCCGTCGACACAGCACGTCGGACCGGTTCGGCGACGCGCTGGTCTGGTCGTACGAGTCGGGATGCCGCTTCCACGGCCGCCGCGGGTCACCGGTGGCCGGCTATCGGGCGTACGCGGCCGCCGATGCCGGCGCGCGGTGGGTGCGCCACCTCGCCGGGCGCGACCGGACGCGGCGCCGGGCCTACGGCGCGCTGGCTCGCCGGGCGCTCAGCGACCTGATCCGACGAGGTCGGTCTCGACCTTGAGGTCGTGATCGACCATGCGCTGGACGAGCTCGTCGAACGACACGCGGCGCTGCCAGCCGAGCTTGGTCTCGGCCTTGGTGGCGTCGCCGACCAGCAGGTCGACCTCGGCCGGACGGAAGAAGCGCGGGTCGGTGACGACGTGGCGTTCCCAGTCGTCGATGCCGGCGTGGGCGAACGCCTTCTGGACGAAGTCGCGCACCTGGTACGTCTCGCCGGTGGCCACCACGTAGTCGTCCGGCTCGTCCTGCTGCAGCATCAGCCACATCGCCTCGACGTAGTCGCCCGCGTAGCCCCAATCGCGGCGGGGTTCGAGGTTGCCGAGCGCCAGCTCGGACTGGACGCCGAGCTTGATGCGAGCGACCGCGTTGGTGATCTTGCGGGTCACGAACTCGAGTCCGCGCCGCTCGCTCTCGTGGTTGAACAGGATGCCGGAGCAGGCGTACAGGCCGTAGCTCTCGCGGTAGTTGACCGTGATGTCGTGGCCGAACACCTTGGCGCAACCGTACGGCGACCGTGGGTGGAACGGCGTCAGCTCGGTCTGGGGCGTCTCGCGCACCTTGCCGAACATCTCCGACGAGCTCGCCTGGTAGAAGCGAATCGGATTGTCCTGCGAGCCCCCGACGATCCGGATCGCCTCGAGCATCCGGAGGACGCCGAGCCCCGTGATGTTCGCGGTCAGCTCAGCCTGCTGGAAGCTCATCGCGACGAACGAGATGGCAGCCAGGTTGTAGACCTCGTCGGGTTGGGCCGTCTCGACCGCACGAACCAGCGACGGCAGGTCGGTCAGGTCGCCCTCGATCAGCTCGACGCCGGGGAGCTCCGAGCGGACCATCTGCCCTTTCGGGTTGGCCTGGCCCTTCAGCAGGCCGTACACCTGGTAGCCCTTGGACAGGAGCAGTTCCGCGAGGAACCGGCCGTCCTGACCGGTGATGCCGGTGATCAGTGCGCGCTTCATTCGATGCTGGCTTTCTGTGCGTCGTGGCCCAACGGTGGGCGGGGGCCCTGGGAGCCTACCGGCGCTCCCGGGCCGCAGCGGCGAGGCGCGTCTTCGGGTCCGACGCCGCCGCATCTCGCTAGCCTGTCCCGATGACTCCGAGCCGCTGCCTGTCGGTCGTGATGCCCTGCTTCAACGAGGAGAAGACGGTGCAGACGATCGTCGAAGCCGTCCTCGCCTCGCCCTGGGTCGGCGAGCTGATCATCGTGAACGACTGTTCGACCGACGGGACGGCCGACGCGCTCGCCCAGATCGACGAGGCGCGAGTCCGCGTCATCACCCACGACGTCAACCAGGGCAAAGGGGCCGCGCTGCGCACGGGCTTCGCTTATGCATCGTTGCCGTACGTGATCGTGCAGGATGCCGACCTCGAGTACGACCCGCACGAGTACGAGACGGTCATCGGTCCCCTCGTGGAGGGGAAGGCCGACGTCGTGTACGGCTCTCGATTCATGGGTGGCCGACCCCACCGCGTGCTGTACTTCTGGCACTACATCGGCAACAAGATCCTCACGACCGCCTCCAACATGGTCACCAATCTGAACCTCACCGACATGGAGACGTGCTTCAAGGCATTCCGACTCGAGGCGCTTCGCCAGATCACGATCGAGGAGAACCGGTTCGGGGTCGAACCGGAGGTCACCGCCAAGGTCGCCCGACTCGGGCTCGTCGTTTACGAAGTCGGCATCAGCTACGACGGCCGAACCTATGCGGAGGGCAAGAAGATCGGATGGCGTGACGGGGTTCGCGCATTGTTCGTGATCATTTCGTATTCCCGACCGGGCGAGCTCCTTCGGGTACGGCAGCTGTCCCCTCTCGTCGCAGCCTTGACCGGCGGCCGCACCTAGCCTGTCGGCTGGGCCGCGGGCTCATCGTCTCCATCTCCACATCCCTGTATCGGCGCCGGCCGGAAAGAAGCGCTCAGCGACCCGATCCGACGAGGTCGGTCTCGACCTTGAGGTCGTGATCGACCATGCGCTGGACGAGCTCGTCGAACGACACACGGCGCTGCCAACCGAGAATGGTCTCGGCCTTGGTGGCGTCGCCGACCAGCAGGTCGACCTCGGCCGGGCGGAAGAAGCGCGGATCGGTGACGACGTGGCGCTCCCAGTCGTCGATGCCGGCGTGGGCGAACGCCTTCTGGACGAAGTCGCGCACCTGGTA
>JBFHJC010000015.1:0-28808 GCA_041596155.1 Ilumatobacter sp.
GGCAACCAGAAGGCGAACACGCGGTGGGCGACGACGCCCAGCAGCGCGAGGTCGAGCGGCACGCCGAGCAGGTGCAGCAGCAACGTCGTCGCCGTGTCGACGCCGGCCGTGGCGATCAAGGGGATCGGCAGTGATTGCACCAGATAGCCCGTCGTGTACGCCGCCGTGACGGTCACCAAGCCCGGTTCGGCACCGAACGCTCGCAGCGCGGCCCACAAGCTCGCCACGTCCCCCACCCAGTACACGATCGCCCACCCGAACAGGCGCACGTCGCCACCCGCCAGCCGACCCCGCACCCACGCCGCCGCGCCCACCCCGGTCGCCAACCCCTGGCCGAACCAGCCGGCCGACGCCCGATCCCCGGTCCACCGTCCGACCCGCTCCGGCGCCGTGAACCACCGCGCCGCGACCACCAGCACCGGCAGACCCACCAGCCACGGCACCGTCATCCCCAGCGGCGCCCTCCCGAGCACGAGCGCTGCCAGCGCCGCCGCCCACGCGATCGTCCCGAACACCAGGTAGACCGCGGTGCTCAGCCCGATCAGCAGCACCGCCGCGTCGCGCCGCTCCCGACCGAGCCGTCGCAGCACCCAGTACACCAGCGCCAGCCCGGCCGCACCGCCGAAGGCGAACACCTGGGTCGCGGCGAAGCTCGCCAGGACGACCCGCACCGACGTGCCCACCGGCAGGTCGGCACCGTCTCCGAACCCCACCGCCGAGCGCAGCACACCGGCGTACCCGGCGAATACCATCACCTGACCGACGGCGCACACGGCCAGCCAACCGAACTGGCCGCCCTCGAGCGCCTCGCGCACCTCGCCGAAACCCGCCAGCCGGCCGAGCGCCGTGATCACGATCGCACCCGCGACCACCGCCGCGACCACCCCCAGCACCAGATGACGCGGCCGGAGCTCGCCCTCGAACCTCACCAGCGCCCCCACCGGGCGACCCGCCGCGCCACGCCACCCAGCACGGCGCCGGCCGCCACGTCGGCCACGAAGTGGTTCGCCGTCGCCACCACGACCGTCGCCACCACCCCCGGGTACGCCAGCCAGCCGCGCCGACGCCACCGTCCACGCGACCGCTGCGCCAGACCCACACCGCTGACCACCGCGAACGCCAGATGGTGGCTCGGCATCGCCGCGATCGGGTTGTAGAAGCGTTGCAGCAACGGATGGTCGAGGCCTTCCCCGTCGCCGCCCAACATGTCGACGAACCCCGGCAGGGTGCGCGGGGGAGCGGTCGGGAACGACGCGAATGCCGGCAGCGCGCCGAGGAACGCCACCAGCGCCGCCCGCCGCTCGAACGCGAACGCCGGGTCGCGGCGCCCGTACAGCCACAGCAGCCACCCCACGCTCAACCCGACGTTGCCCGCTGCGTACCCGGCGCTGAGCGCCCGCACCAGCCGCGGCGAACGCAGCGCAATCCGCTGCACGCGAGCCTCGACGTCGAGGCCCCACCGGTGCTCCCACGCCGCGATCCGCCCGGCGTTGGCCGCCGCCCGCTCGCGGCCGCGATCGTTCCAGACGATGCCTCTGACCAGGAGGTACGCGGCGTAACCGCCCAGGCCGTAGGCGATCTCGCGCCGCCCGCTCACCCGAACCGCCTCACTCGCACCACCGCACGGGGAACGACGCCGCCCAGTGCTCGGGATGCGCCTCGATCGTCGCCGACCAGCGATCGGCGACCGCCTGCAACACGACCCGCTCGCCCTGCGGTCCGCCGTCGCGCGCCGGCGGGTCGATCGGCGGGTCGATCGTCACCGTCCAGTCCCGCGGCCCGTTCGGCAGCACGCTGAACGGCACGATCGCCGCGCCGGTCAGCCGCGCCAGCGTGACCATCCCGGCCGGCAGCTCGGCCTCGCCGTCACAGAACCGCACCCGGTACGACCGCGTCGACGCGTGGGTCGCGTCGTCGCCGAGCACGAGCAGCGCCTCGCCCCGCCGCAGCACCCGCAGCGGCTCGAGCGCCAGCTTCGACGCGAACACCGTCCGCAGCCCGGCGGCGGTGCGCACGTGCTCGATCGCCCACGCCAACCAGTTGTCGGCCACGATCACCGTCGTCGGCACCGGCACGACGACGGCCGGCACCGGCGCCGCCACCTCCCAGCCGCCGACGTGCACGCCCGCCAGCACCACGCCCCGCCCGCGCTGCGCCGCCGCCGCTGCGTGCCCGGCGCCCTCGACGCGCACCCGCACCAGGAACTCGTCCCGCCGCCCGATCGCCCACAGCAGGTCGGCCGACCGCCGCGCCTCGTTCACGAGCTCCCGTCGCACGAGCGAGCGCACACGGCGGGAACGGGGCTCGCCGCCCACCGCGTGCGCCAGGTTGACGGCCAGCACGCGCCGCTTGCCCGGCCGGACCGCCCATTCGACGTGTCCGCCGACCACCGCCAGCCCGTGCGCAACCCGAGCCGGGATCCGGCTGCCCGCCCACGCCGCTGCGTCGATGACCCTCGCGAGCACGCGCGCCGCGGTGCGCCCCCTCCCGAACGGCTCACGTCGTGCCGCCCCCACGAGCGAGCACCCTACGACCTGGCCACGAGTACTGTCGTGGAAGGTGACCAGGTCACACGCCACGCGCCGGCGCCGCTGGCTGATCGGCGGGCTCGTCGGCGTGCTCGCCGTCGTGGTGATCGGGATGCTCGTCGCGACCTTCTTCGCGCGCGACACGACGACCCCGATCCTCCTCGACGACGTCGTCGAGGACTTCCGGGCGTCAGCGACCACCGCGGACGTCACGCCGACAGACCCGTCCCCCGCCGCCCCGTCGAGCACGGCGGCCCCGGACACGACCGTGACTCCCACGACCATGACTCCGCCGTCGACCACCACGCCCGCACAGGCACTCCCGTCACCGGGCGTGTATCGATACCGCACCACCGGCGGCGAGCGGATCGACGCGCTCGGCGGCACCGGGCACGAGTACCCGGAGGAGACGACGATCACCGTCACCGAGCGCGGTTGTGGCGTCCACCTTCGATGGGACGCGCTGCGCGAGCGTCGCGAGGAGTGGACGCTCTGCGCCACCCCGGCCGGCGTCGAGCTCCAGGCCGAGTCGATCCAGTTCCACGAGTTCTTCGGCATCTCGGAGGCGGAGACCCTCACCTGCGACCGGACCGTCGTGCTCGTTCCCGTCGCCGAACCCCCGCCCGACCCGGTCGAGCTGGACTGCATGCTCGCCGACGATCCGTGGTTCCCGACGTGGGAGGTGCTGGAGGCGACGACCCGCACCGTCGACGGCCAGGCGATCGCCGTCCGCCACGTTCGCATGACGATCGTCGACGAGGACGAGTACTGGGAGCACAACACCGCCGACTGGTACCTCGCTCTCGACGGGCTGCCCGTCGAGGTCGTCGTCGACAAGTCGTCGCGCTCGCCGACGTTCGTGGGCGGCGTGGTCTACGACGAGGACTACCGCCTCGAGCTGCTGTCGCTGTCGCCCCTGCGGTGACCTCCGGTCGAACCGGAAGGAGTGTTCTGGTACGGTCGAGCGTGAGGCGGGGGAATCGCATGGGAGGTTCATCATGCGGAAGTTCATGACCGTGGCGGCGGTCGCCGTACTGGCGGCCACGACGATGCTGATCGCGCCGTCGACCACCACCGCCAAGAAGACCGACTGGTTCGTCGACGAGTCGAAGCTGCCGTTCAACGCGCTCCCGGGCGCCACGGCGATGTGGGGCGTTCGATCGGGCGCCGGGTACCGCATCGAGGTCCCCGACGACTGGAACGGTCATCTCGTCGTCCATGCCCACGGCTTCCGCGGCACCGGCCTCGAACTCACCGTCGACAACCCCCCGATCCGTGGACACCTCATCGCGCAGGGATTCGCGTGGGCCGCGTCGAGCTACAGCAAGAACGGCTACGTGCCCGGGCAAGGAGCGAAGGATTCGCGCGCCCTCGTCAACGAGTTCACCGGACGCGTCGGCAACCCGGACGAGGTCTACATCATGGGATTCTCGATGGGGGGTCACGTCACGGCGGTCGCCATCGAGCAGTGGCCGAACGCCTTCGATGGCGCCCTCCCGATGTGCGGTGTGATGGGCGACAACGAGCTGTTCGACTACTTCCTCGACACCTATCTGCTCGCCGAGCACTTCGCCGGCAACGTGCCTGCGATCCCCACGCCGGACGACTACTACGCGTCGAACGCCGACCTGGCGACGTTCGCCGCGCTGGGGTTCTTCGGGCCAGCGCTCACGCCGGCGGGTCAGCAGTACAAGGACGCCCTCGAGCAGCTGACCGGCGGCGTGCGTCCGATGTACGACGAGGGCTTCGCCCAGATTGCGGGCGTCGGGGCATACTTCCCGTTTGCGTTCGAGGTAGCCGGAACGGCACCCGTACGCGGCAACCTCGACACGGTGTACCAGCTGGACAACGATGCGACCCTGTCGCTCGACGAGCAGGCCCTCAACGCCGCCATCCCGCGGGTCGACGCGGAGCCCCAGACGCGCCATCCGAACGGCCTCGGACGGTACCCCGGGGTGGAGGACGATTCACCGAAGGTCAACGGCACGTTCGACGTTCCGGTCATCTCGATGCACACGCTCGGCGAGCTCTTCGTGCCGTTCCACATGCAGCAGATCTACGCGGAACGGGCAGCAGCCAACGGCAACGACGACCTGCTCGTGACGCGGGCCATCCGCGACATCGGCCACTGCTTCTTCGCCGGACCCGAGATCGTGCAGGCGTTCGACGACCTCGTCGGTTGGGCGCGTGGCGGCGCCAAGCCGGGCGGAGACGCGGTGCTCGACCCGAACGCCGTCGCAGACGCGAATTTCGGATGCGACTACACCCTGTTCGATCGTCCCGGCCTGCCCGCCTGCGCTCCATGAACTGCATGCGGTGACGTCCCCCTCGTGCGGGCCCCGCCGAGGTGGTACGGTCAATTGGAGGGGATGAGCGGTCACGGCGACCCGGTCACCCCTGAAAAGCGGGCCAGTCATCGGGTCATGGAGACCGGGTCGAGGCTCAACAGCTCCGGCCCGGTCTCGGTGACCAGGATCTGCTGCTCGAGCTTCACCCCCTCGCCGCCGTCGCGCCGTCCGACGAACGACTCGACCGAGATCACGTTGCCCGCCTCGATCACGCCGTCGAAGCCGGTCGTCTCCCACTGCTCGCGGGTGTAGATCGACGGGTACTCGTCGCACATGCCGACGCCGTGCGCCATCACGGTGTAGCCGTTGAACTCGTCGACGGGCGGGTACGCGAGCTGCGCGGTGATGTCGCGGTAGCCGGCGCCGGGCACGAACAGTGGGATGTTCGCCTCGATCGAGTCGACCGCCCGGGCGAACAGGTCGGCCTGGGCGGCGGTCGGCCGGCCGTCGCCGCACAGCCACGTCCGGGACACGTCGACGCACATCCCGTAGGCGCCGATCAGGTCGGTGTCGAACGCCACCAGCTCACCGGCTGCGATCGGCTTGGCGCTCGCCTCCTGGTACCACGGGTTCGTTCGCGGCCCCGACGACAGCAGCCGCGTCTCGACCCACTCGCCGAACCGATTCCAGTTGCCGACGTGGAGGAGCGACCACAGCTCGACCTCGGTCATCCCGGGCCGCAGCGCGTCGCGCATCTCGGCCAGCACCCGGTCGCAGGAGAAGCACGCCAAACGCATCGCGGCGATCTCGTCGGGCGACTTCACGACCCGGGCGTCCTCCATGATCCGCTGCCCGGACACCAGATCGACGTCCCGAGCCTCGAGCGCCCGGATCCCGTCGAGCGCGAGTGCGTCGATCGCCAGCCGCCGCCCGCCCGACCGGCTCGACGCGTCGAGCAGCGCGACGACCTCGTCGGCCCACACCCCGGCGATCTCGTCGATCCGGTCGCCCACGTAGAAGGGATGCAGCGAGCGCGCCGGGCGGATCTCGTCGATCGTCTCGCTGTGGAGCGACAGGAACTCGCCGTTGGAGTACTCGAACACGACGACCGGTCCGTCGGTCGCCACGAACACGAACCGCACCTGGTTGTGCATCGTCCAGACCGACATGTTCGTCGAGTCCGCGACATACCTGATGTTGAGCGGGTCGTAGAGCAGCGCGCCGTCGCAGTCGTGGCGGGCCAGCTCGGCCCGGGTCCGCTCGAGCCGGTACCGCCGCATCGTCGGTACGTCGGGCAGCGTCAGACCTGCGCCCTCCCACTCGGTGAGCGTCGCCGGCGAGGGCCCGACCTGGTGCAGGTTGCGGTCGGTGTGCTCGAGCAGCCACGGCGGCGGCGCCCCCGTCCGGATCTTCGCCACGCGGCGCCCCTCCACACCCGCAGTCTGCCCCACGCACGCTGTTCATGTCGCGCTCAACCCCCGTATGTCGGGGTGAGCGCGACATGAACGGAGGACGGGTGGTGCTCGGGGGTCAGCGCTCGGAGGTCAGCGGTGGCGGCGGAGCTCGCGCTCGACCTCGCGCTGGCTGTCGCGCTCGGCGATCGCTTGGCGCTTGTCGGCCTTGGTGCGGCCCTTGCCGAGACCGAGCTCGACCTTCACCCGGCCGTCGCGGAAGTACAGGCTGAGCGGCACGAGCGACACCCGTTCCTGGTCGATGCGGGCCTTGAGGCGGGTGATCTCGTCGCGGTGGAGCAGGAGTTTGCGCGGTCGGTCGGGGTCGTGGGCACCCACCCCGACGGCGTGGGAGTACGGCGCCACGTGCACCCCTTCGAGCCACGCCTCGCCGTCACGGATCCGGGCGTAGGAGTCGGCGAGCTGCACCTGTGCCTCGCGCATGCTCTTCACCTCGCTCCCGAGCAGCACGACGCCCGCCTCGAAGGTGTCCGAGATGTCGTAGTTGCGTCGCGCCGCGCGGTTGCCCGCGATCAGCTTCGTACCGGGCTTCGACCCGCCGGAGCGCTTCGGCTTCGCCATGAGGGCTCCGAGGCTAGCGCTCGCCGGCCGACCCGCCGCTAGGGTTCCCCAGCATGTTGCGGCTCGACCGTGGGGCGTTCGACGCCATCTGTGACCTGGCGTTTCGCGAGTACCCGCTCGAGATGTGCGGCCTGATCGCAGGCCCCGCCGGGCCGGCCGGGCACGCCGCGCGCTTCTACCCGTGCCGTAACACCGCCGAGTCGTCGAAGCGCTACACGCTCGACCCCCACGACCATCTCCACGCCGAGCGCGACGCCGACGACCAGGACTGGGAGATCATCGGCGTGGTCCACAGCCACACCCACTCCGACCCGTACCCCAGCCCGACCGACATCGCCCAGGCGCCCGACCCGAACTGGCACTACGTGATCGTGTCGCTCGAGCGCGACGCCCCCGAGCTGCGCAGCTACCGCGTCGTCGACGGAGAGGTCACCGAGGAACCCGTCGCTCTCATCGACTGACCCCCTGGGACGCACCGTCCGAGTGGTTGGCACGGACCCGGACGGGTAGAATCCCGACCAAGTTCATCGGATTGATCGGAATGATCTGGATTCCGGAGACGTTGGAGAAGGTATGAACACGGGAGCCGCCACGTTGACCCCTGTCGGTGCGATGACGGGCATCAGCGCGGTCCACGCCAACGTGCTCGACCTGATCGGGAACACCCCGGTCGTCGACGTGTCGAACCTGTCGCCCAACCCGAACGTGCGCATCCTCGCCAAGCTCGAGATGCAGAACCCGTTCGGGTCCGTGAAGGACCGCATCGCGAAGGCGATGATCGAGGCCGCCGAGAAGGACGGTCGGCTGCTGCCCGGCCAGACGATCCTGGAGCCGTCCTCGGGCAACACCGGCATCGCGCTCGCCGCCATCGCCCGCCTCAAGGGCTACCCGATCAAGATCCTGCTCCCCGAGAGCGTCTCGATCGAGCGTCGCCAAATGCTCGAGATCATGGGCGCCGAGGTCATCCTCACGCCCGGCGTCGAGGGGTCGAACGGGGCGGTCCGCCGGGCCCAGCAGCTCGCCGACGAGCATCCCGAGTGGTGCTTCATCTACCAGTACGCCAACGACGCCAACCCGCGGGCGCACTACGAGGGCACGGGCCCGGAGATCTGGCGCGATGTGCCCGACATCACCCACTTCGTCGCTGGTCTCGGCACGAGCGGCACCCTGATGGGCACCGGTCGCTTCCTCAAGGAGCAGAACCCCGACATCCAGGTCGTCGCCGTCGAGCCGCCCCTCGGCGAACGCGTCGAGGGCCTCCGCAACATCGAGGAGGGGTACATCCCTCCGGTGTTCGAGAACTGGCAGGGCTTCGATCTGCTCGACCGCAAGCGGGTGGTGCGGCCCCGCGAGTCGATCGAGTGGACCCGCCGGCTGGTCCAGGAGTGCGGCGTGTTCGCCGGCCTGTCGTCGGGCGCCGCGCTCGCCGGCGCCGTGAAGGTCGCCGGCGAGATCGATCAGGGGACGATCGTCTTCATCGTCTGCGACGGCGGCTGGAAGTACCTTTCGACCGGCGCCTACACCGCTGACCTCGACGAAGCCGAGCGCAACGCCGAGGCGATCATCTACTTCTAGTTCTGTTGGGCCACGCCGACCGGCCGGCTGCGCCTTCCGAGCTCGCCGGCGCCGCTGCGCTTCGCCGCTCGCCCGCCTCGGTGCCGCTCGCCCGCGTTGGTGGCGCGACGCGGTCGGTCGGTGAGATGGACGTCCTCGTTCTTTTCGATGGGGTGGGGGCGCGGTGACTAGCCTCGGCGCCGCATGGCCGACGCACCGTCGCTGCTCGCGCGCATCACCCCGCTCCCTCGCCCCGCACGCGGCGCGCTCGTCGTCCTCCTGATCTACGTCTTCCTCGTCGGCGTGTCGTCGCTCGAGGGCGGTATCAAGGTGATGGGCGCCGACACCCAGGAACGGCTCTTCTCGAACGTCGACCACCCCCTCGCCGGGCTCTTCGTCGGCCTGCTCGGCACGGTGCTCGTGCAGTCGTCGTCCGCGAGCACGTCGGTGATCGTGGGCCTCGTCGCGTCGGGCGCGCTCGGTGTGGACGCCGCCGTCCCGATGGTGATGGGGGCGAACATCGGCACGACCGTCACGAACACACTCGTGTCGCTCGGCCACGTCCGCCAGTCGAACGAGTTCCGCCGGGCGCTCGCCGCGGCCACCGTGCACGACTTCTTCAACGTCTTGGCGGTGATCCTGCTCCTGCCGGTCGAGCTGATCACCGGTTGGCTGTCGTCGACTGCCGAGTGGATCAGCGAGCGACTGGTCGGTTCGGCCGGCACCGAATGGGAGAGCCCGATCAAGCAGTTGGTCAAGGAACCGGTCGGCTGGTTCCAGGACGCCTACGGAGCCGCCGTCGACAACCAGAACGTGCTCGGCACGCTGATGGTCGCGACCGGCCTCGTGATCGTGCTCGGCTCGTTGATCCTGATCACGCGCAACATGAAGACCCTCGTCGCCGAGCGGGTCGAACGGTCGATGAACGCCATCCTCGGACGCGGCGGCGGGATGGTCGCGATGGTCGTCGGCCTCCTGATCACCGTCGCCGTCCAGAGCTCGAGCATCACGACGTCGATCCTCATCCCGATGTCGGCGGCGGGCGTCATCTCGCTCCGCAATGCCTACCCGGTCACGCTCGGCGCCAACGTCGGCACGACGATCACGGCCCTGTTGGCCGCCCTGGCCGCGAGCCGCCCCGAGGCGCTCACCGTCGGCCTCGTGCACACCGTGTTCAACATCAGCGGGATCATCGTCCTGTACGGCATCCCGTTCCTTCGCCCGATTCCCATCTACGCCGCGGAGCGACTCGCCGAAGTCGCGGTGCACCGCCGGATGATCGCCGTCGCCTACGTCGTCGGCGCCTTCATCGTGGTCCCGCTGATCGGTGTGGCAATCTTCCGCTGAGGACCCTGGAGGTCACCCTTGGTCATGTCCTTCTTCAGAAAGAGCGACGAGTCGGGGCTCGACCACGTCGCCCATCAGACGATCTCGATGCTCGGCGACGCCCGGCACTCGTTCGACCTCGCGTCGATGGTGCTGCTCGGCGGTGGCGACCCGGTCTCGGTGCGCGCCGACATCGAAGCGACCGATCACCGGATCAACAGCGCCGAGCAGCAGCTCCGCTCCGAACTGGTGGTCCACGTCGCCGTGCGCGGCGGCGGCGACATCGGGCTCGTGCTCGGTTACACCCTGCTGCTCAAGAAGATCGAACGCATCGGTGACCAGGCCAAGAACGTCTTCGAGCTGGCCGTGGAGGGTGTCTCGCTCGCCGGCGCCGACGACATCGACGAGTTCGTCGCCCGTCGCCAGGAGATCTCGCGGATGTACGTCGAGGCGGCTGACCTGCTCGCATCGCAGGACCAGAAGGCGGCCCGCGACTTCCTGCGCCGCTCGATGGCGCTCAACGAGGCGTGTGGCGCCAAGGTCAACGAGTACATGATGTCCGACCAGCCCGGTCACTGGGCCGTGCCGAGGGCGATGCTGTACCGGTACTGGAAGCGCATCGTCGCCAACCTGGCCGGCATCGTCACGTCGGCCATCGAGCCGCTCCAGCACATCGACTACCTCGACGAAGGCGGCACCGACATCGACGACTAGCTGTGCTCGGGTTGGGCCGGACAGAACGACGTCGGGGTCCGTGCGCCCACGATCCGTGCATCCGGCGGTCCGATCGGACCGGGCAAGCCGGATTCCAGAAGCTGACATGACCTGGGCTGATGCGTCGGTACACTGCGCGGCATGTCTGACTATGACGGACCCCCCACCGGCCCCGACGCAGGGCAGCCGGGTGCCGCCGACCCCACGATGGCCATGGGAGCCGTGCCGCCCGCCGGCGGGCCGCCCCCGACGCCCACTCCCACGCCCGGCGACCCCGAGCGCTGGTACCACAACCGCGCCGCGCTCGGCACGGTGATCGGCCTCGGCCTCGCGCTGCTGTTCCTGCTGATCGCGCTGATCATCTGGTGGGCGTCCGACGACGATGACGACGCCGCCGTCGTCGACGAGACCACGACCACGCTGGCGGTCGAGGAGTCGACCACCACCACCGAGACGACGGTGCCCGAGACCACGACCACGGAGTCCACCACCACGACGTCGACCACGACGACCACCACGTCCACGACGACCACCACGGTCCCCGAGACGACGACCTCGGTCGACACCACGACGACCACGATCCCCGTCGTGACCGTTCCGCCGCAGCCGAACGCCACGATCTGGGACGTCATCGTCAACAGCCCCGATCTCGACCAGCTGCGGGCACTGATCGAGCTCGCCGGACTCGACGACGAGCTGGCGGCGACGCCGGCGACCTACACGCTGTTCGCGCCGAGCAACACGGCGATCGAGAACGCCAAGGCCGGCGTCGGCGCCCCCGACTTCACCGACCCCGCCGTCGTGGCCGAGATCCTGCGGACCCACCTGCACATCGGCAACGCCTACACGGCGACCGAGGTGCTGGCGCTGGCCGAGGTCGTCGTCGACTTCGGGGGGCCGCATGCGGTCGAGGCCGGCGCCCTGCCGCCCACCATCGGCGGCGCGGCACTGGTCGTCACGGACGTCGAGACGGCCAACGGCGTCATCCACGTGATCGACACCGTCCTGCGGCCCTGACCGGGCCGCAGGCGGTCAGGGCCGGTTCGGCGGCCTGACCCCGAGGAACCGGCTGGTGTACGAGGTCAGGTTGCCGATGTAGTTGGCGCGCTCGTACGCCGACGGGTCGGCGATGGCACCGCGCCGGGCGGCGCCGCGCATCTCCGCGACCGATCGGTAGTCGTGATGCGCCATCCATTCGCGCAGCTCGTCCTCCATGGTCGCGATGTGGCCGACGCCGTGGAACAGCAGCGCCGACGTCGTCATCGCGACGTCGGCGCCCGCGAGCACGAACTTGGCGATGTCGCGGCCGGCATGCACCCCGGTCGAGCCGGCGATCGAGATCGACAGGAAGTCCCGGGCGATGCCGATCCAGCGCAGCGGCAGCCGGAGCTCGGCCTGGTTGCTCAGCGAGATCTTCGGCGCGATTTCGAGGGTGGTCATGTCGAGGTCCGGGGCGTAGAACCGGTTGAACAGCACGACACCGGCGGCGCCGGTCAGCTCCACCGCCTGCAGGAAGGCGGCGACCGACGAGTAGTACGGCGAGATCTTGACGGCCACCGGGATGTCGATCTCACCCACGACGATCGAGATCATCTCGAGCTGCTCGGACTCGAGCGCGGCGCCGGTCACCCGCGGGTCGGCGGCGATCGTGTACAGGTTCAGCTCGAGGGCGTCGGCGCCGGCATCTTCCATCAGGCGGGCGTAGCGCAACCAGCCGCCGACGTTCGTGCCGTTGAGGCTCGCGATCACGGGCACGTCGACCCGCTGCTTGGCCGCCTCCAAGCGTTCGAGGTAGCGGTCGGGGCCGCTCGGGTCGACGGCCGCCGACGGGAAGAAGGACGATGCCTCGCCCCACGAGTCGGCATGCAGCGACAGCAGGCGGTCGATCTCGCTCGTCTCGTGCTCGATCTGCTCCTCGAAGAGCGACGGCATGACCACCGCGCCCACGCCGGCGTCCACGAGCTCGCTCAGCCGGTCCAGATCGCCCGTGTACGGGCCCGACGACGCCACGATGGGTGAGCGCAGTCGGAGGCCCAGGTAGTCGGTGTGCAGGTCGGTCACGAGTCGCCTCCCTCCGGTCGGTCGTCCGACGTCCGGCGGATTGGCCGGTCGACCACGACGACCTCGTCATGGTCATCGACGTGGGGCACGGTCCGCTCGACGTCGACCAGCTGCTCGTAGTAGCGCCACCGTTCGTCGATCGCAGCCTGGGCGAGCCCGAGCAGCTCCTCCGAGCGCGCCGGGTCGGACCGGGCGAGCATCGCGTACCGCGCCTCCTGCAGCGCGAAGTCGCGCATCGGGATCGACGGCTTGGCCGAGTCGAGCTGGAACGGGCGCTCGTGCTCGTCGGCCGACGGCCGGTACCGGTACAGCGGCCAGTAGCCGGAGCGCACGGCGTCCTTCTGGTGGGCCATCGACGTCGCCATGTCGATCCCGTGGGCGATGCACGTCGAGTAGGCGATGATGAGCGACGGGCCGTCCCACGCGTCGGCTTCGAGGAACGCCTTCACGGTCTGCACGTCGCTGCCGCCGAGGGCGACCTGGGCGACGTACACGTTGCCATAGCTCTGGGCGAGCGCCCCGAGGTCCTTCTTGCCCGTCGACTTGCCGGCGGTCGCGAACTTGGCGACGGCGCCGAGCGGGGTCGCCTTCGACGCCTGCCCACCGGTGTTGGAGTAGACCTCCGTGTCGAGGACGAGCAGGTTCACGTTGCGGCCGCTCGCCAGCACGTGGTCGACGCCGCCCGACCCGATGTCGTACGCCCACCCGTCGCCGCCGACGATCCAGACGCTCGATCGCACGAGCTCGTCCGCAATCGTCTCGAGCCGACGGGCGCGGGGGTCGTCGACGTCGGCCAGCCGTGCGCGGAGCTCCTCCACCCGCGATCTCTGCTCACCGATCGAAGCTTCGGTGGATTGGCTGTTGGCGAGGAGCGCCGTCGCCAGCTCAGCGCCGACCGCACCCGACAGCTCGTCGACGAGGCGCATCGCTTCGCGTTGGTGGTGCTCGATCCCGAGGCGCATCCCGAGACCGAACTCGGCGTTGTCCTCGAACAGCGAGTTCGCCCACGCCGGGCCGCGCCCGTCGCCGTTCGGAGCCCACGGCGTGGTCGGCAGATTGCCGCCGTAGATCGACGAGCACCCCGTGGCGTTCGCCACGACCAAGCGGTCGCCGAACAGTTGGGTGAGCAGCTTGACGTAGGGGGTCTCGCCGCATCCCGAGCAGGCGCCGGAGAACTCGAACAGTGGCTGCAGGAGCTGGCTGTTCTTGACCGAGTCGTGGGTGATCGCGCTGCGGTCGAGCTCGGGGATGGTGAGGAAGTGGTCCCACCGTTCGCGTTCGGTGTCGGCATGTTCCGACCACGGCCGCATGTTGATCGACTTGCGGCCGAGCTCCGACTTGTCCTTGGCCGGGCAGACCTCGACGCAGATCCCGCAGCCGGTGCAGTCGTCGGGAGCGACCTGCACGGTCAAGTGGTACCCGTCGAGCTCGCGCGAGCGGAACGGCTTGGTCGGGAAGCCGGCGGGGGCATCCCCGAGCTGATCGGGCTCGAACACCTTCAACCGGATGGTGGCGTGGGGGCAGACGATCGCGCACTTGCCGCAGTCGATGCAGAGATCGGGTTCCCACACGGGGATGTCGGTGGCCAGCTTCCGCTTCTCGAGCTTCGTGGTGCCCGTCGGGAAGGTGCCGTCGACCGGGAACGCCGACACCGGCAGCAGTTCGCCGCGACCGGCGATGAGCGCGGCCGTGACCCGCGCCTCGAAGGAGTCGTCGGCCGCTGGGCTCATCGGTGGGGGCGCCGGGGTGCTGGCGGGCACCGGCACCTCTTCGAGGGCCGCGAGCGCCGAGTGCAGGGCCGCCAGGTTGCGCTCGACCACCAGACGGCCGAGCCGCCCGTACGTGCTCTCGATCGAGGCGGCGATCGCCGCCACGGCGCGGTCGGTGTCCATGATCTCGGCGAGCGCGAAGAAGCAGGGTTGCATCACCGTGTTGATCCGCCCGGCCATGCCGTGCTCGCGGGAGATGCGCTCGGCGTCGATGGTGAAGACGCGCAGCCCGAGCTCGACGATCCGGTGTGCCACGGCGGGCGGCAGGTTGGCCCACAGCTCGGACGCCGGGTGCGGCGAGTTGAGCAGGAGCGTGCCGCCCGGTATGGCCCGTTCCAGCACGTCGAACCGCTCGAGCAGCCCCCACTGGTGGCAGGCGACCAGCTCGGCGCGGTCGACCAGGTACGTGGCGTGGATCGGATCGGGCCCGTACCGCAGGTGCGAGATCGTCATCGATCCCGACTTCTTCGAGTCGTACACGAAGTAGCCCTGGCCGTGCAGGCCCGGTTCGGACGAGATGATCTTCACCGAGGCCTTGTTGGCGCCGACCGTGCCGTCGCTGCCCAACGCGTAGAACACGGCGGCCCGGTTGGCCGAGGCGACGCGGAACTCGTTGTCGACCGCCAGGCTCAGATCGGTGACGTCGTCGGCGATGCCCACCGTGAACCGGCGCTTCGGTGCCGCCGCAGCGGCCTCGTCGAACACCGCCTTGGCCATCGCCGGCGTGAACTCCTTCGAGCCCAGGCCGTACCGCCCGCCGATGACGCGCGGGTGGCGACCGGCGTCCGCCAGACAGGTGACGACGTCCTGGAGCAGCGGTTCGCCGACCGAGCCGGGTTCCTTCGTGCGGTCGAGCACGGCGACGGTCGTCGCCGAGGCAGGGATGGCCGCGACCAGGGCGTCGGTCGGGAACGGGCGGAACAGTCGCACCGTCACGAGGCCGACCCGGTGTCCGGCGGCGGTGAGCTTGGCGACCGCCTCGGCGGCTGCGCCCGCGCCCGAGCCCATCATCACGATCACCTGCTCGGCGTGGGGGTCGCCGGCGTAGTCGACGAGCCGGTACTCCCGGCCGGTCGCGGCGGCGAGCTGGCCGAAAGCGTCGGCGACGATCGCCGGCACGGCGTCGTGGAAGCGGTTCGCTGCCTCGCGACTCTGGAAGAAGACGTCGGGGTTCTGAGCGGTGCCGCGGATGACCGGACTCGTCGGCCGGAGGCGACGCAGGCGGTGCTCGGCGATCGCCTCGTCGTCGAGCATGCCGGCGAGCACGTCGTCGCCGATCGTCTCGATCGTGTTCACCTCGTGCGATGTCCGGAACCCGTCGAAGAAGTGCAGGAAGGGCACCCGCGACCGCAGCGTCGCCGCGTGGGCGACCGCCGCGAAGTCGTGGGCCTCCTGCACGGAGGAGGCGGCGAGCATCGCGAAGCCCGTGCCGCGCGCCGACATCACGTCGCTGTGGTCGCCGAAGATCGACAGCGCGTGGGTCGCGAGCGCCCGCGCCGCCACGTGGATCACGGTGGGCGTCAGCTCGCCGGCGATCTTGTACATGTTCGGCAGCATCAGCAGCAGCCCTTGCGACGCCGTGAACGTGGTGGCCAGCGCACCGGTCTGCAGGGCGCCGTGCAGCGCGCCGGCGGCGCCGCCCTCCGACTGCATCTCCACGACGTCGGGCACGGACCCCCACAGGTTGGTGCGACCCTGGGCGGACCAGGCGTCGGCGTGCTCGCCCATCGGTGAGGCAGGCGTGATCGGATAGATCGCCACCGCATCGGATGCGGCATAGGCGATGCGGGCGGCAGCCTCGTTCCCGTCGATCGCGACGCGGCTCATCGCGACCTCCGAGCCCTGGTGGAAGGCGTCGGCGGCGTCATGCGCCCATGATGTACGGCCTCACGGCCGTGTCGGCACGGCCCAAAGTCCCGAATGGCTCCGTCGACCGACCCTCACTCGAGGCGCCGGACCGGCGCGTCGCCCTTCGTCGCGCACAGCGTGATCGCGGCGTCGACCACCCAGCACGTTCGTTCGCTCACAATGACCGGGTTGAGGTCGAGGTGCTCGATCTCCGGGTGGTCCGACACGAGTTGAGCGATGCGTGCGACGGTGTCGGCGGTCAGGTCGAGGTCGTCCTCGTCGAGTCCTGCCGCGGCGCGCGTCGTCTCGATGAGCGAGCGGGCGGCAACGGGTGAGATGGGGGCGAGACGACTGGCCTCGTCGGCGATGACGTCGGCCTGGATGCCGCCGAGACCGACGCTGACGATCGGCCCGACGCGCTCGTCCAATGCGGCGCGCACGCGGAGATCGAGACCCGGCGGCACCATCGACTGCACGTGCACCTGGTCGGCGCCGTCACCGAGGTGCCGGCGCATCGTCGCGACGGCGTTGGCGACGTCCTCGCCGTCACGAAGATCGAGCGCCACGCCGGCCTCGACCGAGTACCCGCGGCGCCGGCGGAGGGCCTTGACCGCCACGGGGTAGCCGAGCTCGTCGGCGCTCTCCACCGCCCCGTCGGCCGGGACGAGCCGCGTCGCCGGCATCGTGACGCCGTAGGCGGCGAGCAGGTCGCGCATCGCCTCGGGTGGCACCGTGTCGGCGTCGAGGAGACCGGCGATGATCGAGCGCGCCGTGGCGCGATCGATGTCCGCGAGCGGGTCCGTCTCCATCGTCACGTCGGTGGTCCGCCACTCGGCGTAGGCGTGCAGGCGAGCGAGCGCGGCCGCCGCGGGCTCGGGGAACGCGAAGGCGGGGATCGCCGAGCCGGGTCGCAGCGGCCCGTCGCCGAGCCCGAGCATCACCGCGACGACGGGTTTGGCGGCGCCGGCGCACGCTCGCTCGAGGGCGTCGATCGGCGCGCCGATCGCGTCGAACACGGGCGGCGCGTGGATGACGATCAGGCCGTCGATCGAGCTCGCAGCGAGCGCGACCCGGATCGCTCGCTCGTAGTCGTCAGGACCGGCCCGCCAGTCGAGCGGGGCGGGTGGGGCTTGCGCCGCGAGACCGGCCGATTCGAGCGCGGAGCGCGCCAGACTCGCCGGGCTGGTCGCGTTGCTGACGATCGCCACCCGCCGACCACCGAGGAGCGGCTGGCTCGCGAACACGCGGGCGGTGTCGAGCAGGGCGGTCACCGTGGGCACCTCGATGACGCCGGTGCGGCGGTAGAGCGCGGCGCTCGACGAGTCGAGCAGCGCCGCGCCCGATCGGACCACGACGATCGGACGGGAGCGGGACACGCGACGGGCGATCCGTGCGAACTTGCGCGGGTTGCCCAGCGACTCGGTGTAGAGCGCCACGACGGCCGTCGCGTCGTCGTCCTCCCAGAACTGCAGCAGGTCGTTCGCCGAGACGTCGCCCTTGTCGCCGAGCGAGACGAACCACGAGAGACCGAGCTGCAGCTCGTGTGCCAGGCGGAGCACCGAGCTGCCCATCGTGCCGGACTGCATCGAGATCGCGACCCGCCCCGCCGGCAGCTCGACGCGGACGAGGGCCGCCTGGAGCTCGGTTGCCGGGCGCGGTGACGCGGCGCCCATGCTGGCGGGGCCGATGATGCGCAGACCGTTCCGGCGCGCGTGGGAGACCAGTGCACCGACGTCGAGATCGTCGCCGGAGACGGCCGTGACGACGACCGCACCCCGGATCCGCTTCTCGATGCACTCGTCCACGGTGGCGGCCAACGCCGCGGCCGGCACGGCGATGACCGCCAGGGCGACGTCGTCGGGGATGTCGAGGACGGAATCGAACGCCGGTCGCCCTCCGACCGTGGCGTGGTTGGGGTTCACCGGGTAGATCGGGCAGCGCGGCCGGGCGCTCACATTCGACCAGATCGCCTGGCCGACGGAGCCGGTCTCGTCCGAGGCACCGATCACGGCGATCGACGACGGCAGGAGCAGGCGGGCGATCGCACGGGAGTCGGCCCGCTGCTCGCGGCGTTCGACGCTGTCGAGGAACTCCGCGGTGTCGTCGAGGGGAAAGTCCACGTCGATCACGCCCGATTCGAACCTGCGATGGATCGGCCAGCCCGCCTTCGCGAACACGGCGAGCATCGAGCGGTTGTCGCCGAGCGTCTGCGCGGTGAACCGGGTGATCCCGTTGCTGCGCGCGATCGCGGCGAGGTGCTCGAGCAGCAGCGTCGCGATCCCCTTCCCGCGGTGATCACCGTCGACCATGAACGCCACCTCGGCGTCGTCGCGATACTGCCACCGCTCGTATGACGCCCACGCGACGAACTCGCCGTGGAGCTCGACGACGAGGGCGGCGCGGTCGACCATGTCGACCGTCGTGAAGCGGTCGAGCTCCTCATTGGTGAGGCGCGGCTTGGGGGAGAAGTAGCGGTAGTACCGGCTGTCGGGCGACTGGCGCTCGTGGAACGCCTCGAGCGCGTCGGCGTCGTCGGGGGTGATCGCCCGGATCAGCGCGCTGGCGCCGTCGCCGAGCACGACCGTCGACGTCCACCGATCGGGCGCGGCGGTCGGAGCCGTCGCCGAACTGGCCTGGTCCACCCGGGAAGCTTGCCACGGCTGCCGCTCGACTGCGTCCGGGCTCGACGTGACACCTGTCTCCCGTGACACCTGTCGCTCGGCGCCGGACCACTCCGCCGTCGGCCGTGCGACCCGCCCTAGCCTGGTCCGGATGGATCGGCCCATCGGCATGTTCGATTCGGGGTTCGGCGGGCTCACGGTCGCGCGCGCCCTGATCGACCTCTTGCCCGCCGAGGACGTGGTGTACATCGGCGACACGGGCCGGTACCCCTACGGCTCGAAGCCGCTCGCCGACGTGCGCCGCTACGCCACCGAGCTGGCGCGCTCGCTCGTGCACGACATCGGTGTGAAGGCGATCGTCGTCGCGTGCAACACCGCGACCGCCGCCGGTCTCGACGACCTCCGAGCCGAGCTCGACGTGCCGATCATCGACGTCGTCGAGCCGGGCGCGCGTGCGCTCGTCACCGCCACGACATCCGGCCGCGTCGGGGTCATCGGCACCGTCGGCACGATCTCCTCCGGCGCCTACGTCGAGGCGATCGCACGGACCGGCGCGCCGGTCCGTCTCGTCGCCGCTGCCTGCCCGGGGTTCGTCGAGTTCGTCGAGCGTGGCCAGACGGTCGGTGACGAGGTCACCGTGCTCGCCGAGCGCTTGCTCGCACCGATCCGGGACGCCGACGTCGACGCGCTGCTCCTCGGCTGCACCCACTACCCGTTCCTCGCCCGCACGATCAGCGACGTGATGGGCCCCGGCGTCACGCTGGTCAGCTCGGCCGACGAGACCGCGTTCGCCGCGAGCCATCGCCTCGCCGCCGCAGGCCTGCTGCGCGAGGACACCGGCGTCGCCGGCCGGCACCGGTTCCTGTCCAGCGGCGACATCGACGTGTTCCGAGAGCTCGGCGGCCGACTCCTCGGCCCCGAGCTCGCCACCACCGAACGCTGGCCGCTCGGCGCGGTCGCACCGCTGCACCTCCCCGCCTCCTGAAAGGACCCCCCATGACCCGACCCGACGGACGCGCCCTCGACGAGCTGCGGCCGATCACGTTCGAACGCGACTTCACCGAGATGGCCGCTGGATCGTGCCTCGTGAGCTTCGGCCGCACCCGCGTGCTGTGCACCGCCTCGATCGACGACGACGTGCCGCGCTGGATGCGCGGGCGGGGCACCGGGTGGGTGACCGCCGAGTACTCGATGCTGCCGGGTTCGTCGCCCGAGCGTGTCGGTCGCGAGGCGGCGAAGGGCAAACAGAGTGGTCGCACGGTGGAGATCCAGCGGCTGATCGGTCGCTCGCTGCGTGCCGCCTGCGATCTGACCCTCGTCGGCGAGCGTCAGATCGTCGTCGACTGCGACGTCCTCCAAGCCGACGGCGGCACCCGTACGGCCAGCATCTGCGGGGGGTTCCTCGCCCTGCACGACGCCCTCGCCCGGCTCGTGGCGAGCGGTGAGCTCGCCGTGCATCCGCTCCACTCGTTCTGCGCGGCCGTGAGCGTCGGCATCGTCGACGGCACGCCGATGCTCGATCTCCCGTACACCGAGGACAGCCGGGCCGAGGTCGACATGAACGTCGTCGTCCTCAGCCCGGCCGACGGTGGCGAGCCCCGCTTCGTCGAGGTGCAGGGCACCGCCGAGGGCATGGCCTTCACGAGGGGCGAGCTCGACAGCATGCTCGCGCTCGCCGAGGACGGCCTCACGACGATCGTCGACCTCCAGCGCGAGCTCGTCGCGGAGCCGCCGCCTCGCCGATGAACCGGCTGCGCCTCGTCTGCGCCTCGGCGAATCCCGACAAGGTCGCCGAGATCGCGTTCGTGCTCGGCGACGTCGTCGAGCTCGTGCCGCGCCCGGCGGACCTGCCCGATGTCGTGGAGGACGCCGACACCCTCGAGGGCAACGCTCGCTTGAAGGCGGTCGCGATCTGCGAGGCGACCGGCCTCCCGGCCGTCGCCGACGACACGGGCCTCGTCGTCGACGCCCTCGGCGGCGCGCCGGGAGTCCACTCGGCACGGTGGGCCGGCGAGGGATGCAGCTACGCCGACAACCGCGCCAAGCTGCTCCGCGAGCTCGCCGACCGCGGCGACCGCTCCGCCTCGTTCCGCACGTGCGCGCTGGTCCGCTGGCCGGACGGATCGGAGGTCAGCGTCGAGGGCGTGTGCGACGGCACGATCGCGAGCAGGGAGCGAGGCGACGGCGGGTTCGGCTACGACTCGTTGTTCGTCCCCGCCGACGGTGACGGCCGCACGTTCGCCGAGATGGACGCCGCCGAGAAGCATGCGATGTCCCACCGTGGCCGAGCGTTCCGGGCGCTCCTCGACGCCCTCGCCGCGCGCTGACCGTCACCAGCCGCGGAGGTCGATCGGCCACCGGTCGACCACTTCGTCGCCCCGCACCAACCACGCGCACTCGTGCATCGCCATCGTCGGATCGACGTGCGCCGGGCACACCCGCACCCGGTCGCCGACCGCGACCGGCCGCGACGGCGCGAAGGTGATGTGCTCGTCGGAGCAGAACCACACGGCGGCGTCCGTGATCTCCGGGTTGCCGTGGTCCATGCCCAGTGCCTTCAGCCCGACATCGGCGACGGCGTACCGATCACCGACCGAGATCACGGTGCCCAGGAGCGACAGGGCCGGTTCGAAGCCGAGGTCGAGCCGCGCGTAGTGGGTGTCCATGAGGGCGTAGCTGCCGGCCTGGATCTCGGTCACGCCCGTGTCGCCGTGGAGGTCGAACGTGCCGGTACCGCCGGCCGAGACGATCTCGCCGCCGACGTCGGCGTGGGCGCGCCGGAGCAGCTCCATCGCGGCGGCGACGTCGGCGGCGCGTTGGGCCCGGTCGGCGACCATCATCAGATGCCCCTCGTACCCCATGACGCCGCGCACGCGTAACCCGGCCGTGCGCGCCCGGTCCGCGAGCGCACCGGCGGCCTCGGGAGCGACACCGCAGCGTGGCAGCCCGACCGCCACGTCGATCAGACAAGCGGTGATGCCGGCGCGCGCCGCGGCGGCGACCGTGGCGTCGGAGTCCACGGCCACCGTGACGGCGACATCGAGTCCGGCCATCGCCCGAAGGCGGTCGTGGTCGACGGTCTCGTTGGCGAGCAGCAGATCGCGGCCGACACCGGCCGCGGCCATCCCGACCACCTCGCGCGGTGTGGCACAGGTGAACGTCTGGTGGCCGGCGGCTGCTTGCGCGGCGGCGAGCGTCGTGCACTTGTGAGCCTTGACGTGGGGACGGAGCCGCTCGCCGGGCAGCGCGGCCGCCATCGCGGCGAGGTTCCGCTCGAGGGCGTCGGCGTCGATCAGCGCCGCAGGCGTGCCCAGTTCTCGAACGTCCACCCAGCCAGCGTGCCAGGTCAGTCGCCCGCGACCGGCGCCGGCGCGCGCGTCTCCTCGGCCGATCGCGCGGTCTCGTCGAGCATCGTCCACCACGCGTCCATCCAGGTGCGCAGGTCGGCGTACGGCATCGGGACGGCGATGCCGTACCCTTGTGCGAAGTCGCATCCGAGTCGTCCGAGCGCGTCCCAGACCTGTGGGCTCTCGACACCCTCGGCGACCACGTCGACGTCGAGATCGTGGGCCAGATCGATGAGGGACGAGACGATCAGGCGGTCGCGCGGGTGGGTCAACAGACCGCGCACGAAGTCGCGGTCGATCTTCACGCGGTCGACGTTGAGCGCGCGGAGCGTCTGATAGGTCGAGTAGCCGACGCCGAAGTCGTCGATCGCGACCGACACGCCGGCGGCGCGCAGGCGCTCGATCGTGAAGATGCTGCGCTCGTAGTCGGTGACGATCGCCCGCTCCGTCACCTCGAGCTCGAGCGCATCCGGCGGGAAGCCCGTCTCGCCGAGCACGGTGAACACGTGCGCCGCGAAGTGGCGGTCCTGGAGGTTGCGGGCCGAGACGTTCACCGCCAGCTTCACGTTGAGCCCGCGCAGGCCGCGCGTCGACTCGCGGATGACCATCTCGGTGAGCGGGCCGATCAGGTCGGTCTGCTCCGCGAGCCCGATGAAATCGCTGGGCGGGATGAGGCCGAGCTCAGGGTGCTGCCACCGGATGAGCGCCTCGACACCGTCGAGCATTCCGTCGACGATGCGCAACTGGGGCTGGTAGTGGATCTCGAGCTGATGACGGTCGAGTGCGACGCTCAACTGAGGCAGCAGATCGATGCGCCCACGCTCCTGTGTCGGGAGTTGGCGATCGTGCACATGCACCGATGCTCCCGCATGCTTCGCCTTGTACATCGCGACGTCGGCCGAACGCATGAGCGCGCGGGTCGTCGAGCCGTCGCCGGCTGCCTGGGCGACCCCGATGCTCACACCGACCGTCAGCGGGAACCCTTCGACGGAGAGCGACTGAACGAGCCGGGAGTGGAGGTGCTCCGCAAACTCGTGCACGGCGACGTCGTGGTCCGCGAGGTGCACGACGACGGCGAACTCGTCGCCCCCGAGCCGTGCCGCCACGGCGCTGCTCGGCAGGGCCGCGTCGAGACGGTCGGCGAACGCGACGAGCACGGAGTCGCCGATCTGGTGCCCGAGGCGGTCGTTGACCTCCTTGAACCCGTCGAGGTCCATGAGCAAGACCGTGACAGGCGCGCTCGGTGACATTTCCTCGAGCGCCTCGGTGACGCGCTCGAGGAACCGGCTCCGGTTGACCAGACCGGTCAACGGGTCCCGATCGGCGGCGTGCGCCTGCTCGAGCGCCCGCCGGGTCGACTGGAGCACGAGCAGCGTGATGATGG
The DNA here is from genome assembly GCA_041596155.1 of Ilumatobacter sp. Lineage (GTDB taxonomy): Bacteria > Actinomycetota > Acidimicrobiia > Acidimicrobiales > Ilumatobacteraceae > Ilumatobacter. The sequence goes on from JBFHJC010000015.1 coordinate 23,474, forward strand.
CGAGCATCGGCAAGAGCACCGGCGTGAAGTCGATGCCGACCAACCAGATCGGCGCCAGGGCGAGCAGTGCGCCGTCGGCGGACCCGCGCTCCGTGAGACCATGGTGCACGAGCGGCAGCAACGGCGCACGGCGCCTGGACCTCAGCTTGGCGGCGACGACGACGGCATTCACCACGACGATCGCGAGGCCGGCGCAGACGATCCCGAACGCCCAGCTGAACGGGATGTGGTCGAACTTCGTGATCGGCTCGTCGACGCCGAAGGTGGCCATCACGATGGCCGCGGTCGCGAGCGACACGGCCGTTCCGGCGGTGCGGATGACGGCGATGTCGAACGGATCGCTCGCGGCGCGGCCGTGGAGCGCCGATCCGACGACCGCGACGGCGATGGCTCCCGGGGCGCTGCCGAGCAGCAGCAGGGCGAACGCGAACATCCACAGCGGCGTCACGGAGTCGAGCGGGCCGAGGCGGATCCACGCGGCCGGGGTGCGTTCGCAGACCAGCAGCAACACCGAGATCGCCGCGAACAAGGGCCAGTCGACCGCGTCGGATCCGAGGCCGAGGCGCCACGTGGCGATCGAGCAGATTGCGCCGGCGATCGTTGCGGCGACGATCGCGAAGATCCAACCACGCGTCGTCGGGCGACCCGGTGCCCCTCCTCGTCGTCGTCTCATCACCGTCCCGCTCATCTGCTCGTCGAGACCGTGACGACGACGGCTGTGTCGACGCGCGGCCCAACTCTTCTTCGACGCCGATCAGCGCAATCTTGAGACGCGACGCCGTCGTGCCCGTTGTCGGGTCAGGCGGGCGCGGCCTCCACCACGGCATCCCACTGATCGAGCCAGGGCGCGAAGCGTGCGAGCGGCATCGGGACCGCGATGCCGTAGCCCTGCGCCGCGTCGCAGCCCAGCGCCGCGACGGCATCCCAGACGTCGGTGGATTCCACCCCCTCGGCGACGACCTCGACGCCGAGCTCGTGGGCGAGACCGACCAGCGACGCCACGATCAGCCGGTCGCGCGGGTGCGTCAACACCCCGCGCACGAACTCGCGGTCGATCTTGACCCGATCGACCTGCATCGTGCGCAGCGTCTGGTACGAGGAGTGGCGGACACCGAAGTCGTCGATGGTGATCCGCACGCCGGCGCTCCGGAGGCGCTCGACGGTGTAGACGCTGCGCTCGGGGTTCGCGATGACCGCACGCTCGCTCACCTCGAGCTCGAGCAGGCTGACCGGAAACCCGCACTGGCCGAGCACGCTGAGCACGTGCGAGGCGAAGTGCTTGTCGTGCAGGCTCCGAGCGGAGACGTTGACCCCCAGCCGGACGCCCTTGCCGCGCATCGCGACGAGGGCGTCACGCAACACGAGGTCGGTGAGCGGGCCGATCAGATCGGTGTGCTCGGCGAGCCCGATGAAGTCGGCCGGGGGGATCGTCCCGTGCTCGGGGTGGTTCCAGCGCACCAGCGCTTCCACGCCGTCGACCGTTCCGTCGGCGACGCGCAGGATCGGCTGGTAGTCGATCTGGAGCTGGTGGTGATCGAGCGCCGGACCGAGGTCGGCGAGCAGGTCGATCCGGCCGGTCTGGGGGACGCGAACCCCGGCCTCGTAGAGCTCCACTGCGCGATCGGCGCGCTTGGCCTTGTACATCGCGACGTCGGCGGCGCGCAGCAGGTCGCGGGTGGTCGCCCCGTCGCACTCCGACCGGGCGACTCCGATGCTCACCCCGACGGAGACCGGGAACCCTTCGATCTTGAGCGGCATCGTCAGCCCGGCGTGCAGGTCGGTCACCAGGCGGCGAACCTGGTCGGCGTCGTCGGCGACGCCGACCGGCATCACGACGCCGAACTCGTCGCCACCGAGCCTGGCGGCGGTGGAGTCGGCCGGCAGCAGGGCGTGGAGGCGATCGGCGAACGCGATCAGGAGGGCATCGCCGACCTGGTGCCCGAGCCGATCGTTGATGTCCTTGAAGCCGTCGAGGTCCATGATCAGGACCGCGCGGCCGGTCGCTCGCGTCTCCGTCACCTCGCCGAGGCGGTCGAGGAACGCCTGTCGGTTCGCGAGACCGGTCAGGGTGTCGTGGCTCGCCTCGTGGGCTCGCTCCAGCGCCTGGCGCGTCGACATGAAGACCAGGCCCGTCGTGATCGCCACCACCGGGAGTAGCACCACGCTGAAGTCGAGCGCGATCACCCAGAGGGGGGCGAGCGACATGAGCGCGCCCTCGGCCGAGATGCGCGCCCTCAGGCCGCGACCGACGAGCGAGCCGAACGAGAGCCTGCGCCGCCACGACAGCTCGACGGCCCCGACGACGGCGTTCACCGCGACGATCGCGATGCCGCCGGCGACGATCCCGATCGCCCACGTCCACGGCAGTCGCACCTGTTGTGTGATCGCCCCGGCGATGCCGAACCCCGTCATCACCAGCGCACCGACCGCGGTCGGTAGCGCTACCGCGGCGGCGTTGGCGAGCCGATCGAGCGGGTTCGGCACACCGGCCCGCAACAGTGCCCCGGTGGCGGCAGTGGCGATCGCCGGGAGCGGATCGCCGACGAGCAGCAGCGCGAACGCGAATGGCCAGATGGGCGTCACGACTCCGGCCGGACCGAACCGGATCCAGGTCGACGGCGCCCGCTCACCGACGACGAGCAGTCCCGCCAGCAGAGCGAACAGTGGACGGTCGGCGGGGACGGCCGCCTCTCCGGTCGCCCACACGACGAGCGCGAGCGCGAGCAGCGCCGTGGCGATCATCGTGACGCCCCGGAGGGCGGTGTTCGGTCCGTCGTGGTCGGCAGGTTGGAGTGGGTTCATGGTCCAGTCGTTCGATGTCGGGTCGTATCCTGCGGGGGTTGCCGGCGTAGCCCAATTGGCAGAGGCACGGCGTTTAGGTCGCCGTCAGTGAGAGTTCGAGTCTCTCCGCCGGCACGGAGCGGCACCAGCGATGGGCGAGGTAGGTGCCGCCGACGACGATCAGCACGTCGCCGATCGAGAACACGTTCGCGAGCGGCCATCCCTCGGGGATCGCGAACACGTCGCCGAGGAAGGCGAGCCGCGGCGACGACAGGGCACGCGAGTTCTCGAACACCTCCGGGTCGAACTCGGGAAGTCCCGCTCGACGCCAGGCGTCGGCGCTTGCGGGCATCGTCCCCCCGTTGGCGGTGATCGCCGCCAGGTTGCACGTGGTGCCGATCATGATGATCCATCCGCCGGGGACCGTGCGATTGCGCCACAGGAACACCAGGCACAGGGCGTAGGTGAGGAGGTGCAAGGCGTTCCCGAACCAGAGCGGCACGTATCCGCCGATGACCTCGAAGAGCAGTACCTGGAGGCCGATCGCCAACCACACGAGCCACAGTCCGGTGAGCGGCAGCGCAGCGAGGCGACGGACGCGCTCCCGGCTGGTCAGCGCGGTGAGCACCCCGATCGCGGTCAGGACGAGGACGATCATGCGTACGCCCGATCCGCGGACGACGGCGTCGGCCAGCCGCCGAGGGTGACGCGCAGCGAATCGATCGTCTGCGGCGCCGCGATCTCGTACCCCTGGGCGAAGTCGCAGCCGATCTCGGCCAGCGCGGCCCGCACGCCGGGCGTCTCGACGCCTTCGGCCACCACCTGCAAGCCGAGCCCGTGCCCGAGGTCGGTGATCGTCCTGACCACCAGCCGATCGTCGGGCGAGACGTCGACGTCACGCGTGAACTGACGGTCGATCTTGAGCCGGTCGGCGCGGATGAGACGCAACGCGCCGAACGAGCTGTAGCCCGTCCCGAAGTCGTCGATCGCGATCTGCACGCCCGCTTCCCGGAGGAGGCGGATGGTGAGCACCGTCCGCTCCGTCTCCGTGGTGAGGGCGCGCTCGGTGATCTCGAGCTCGAGCCGGTGGGGCGCGAACCCGGTCGCGTCGAGGGAGCGCTGGACCATGCTGATGAAGGTGCGCTGGTGGAGGCTGCGCGGCGACACGTTGACCGCCAGCCCGAGGTCGAGACCCAGTTCGAGCACCTCGTACATCGACCTCATGAGCATCCGCTCCGTCAGGGCGTCGATGAGGTCGGTCTGTTCGGCCAGGCCGATGAAGTCGTTGGGCTGGATGAGGCCGCGACGCGGGTGACGCCAGCGCACGAGCGCTTCGACGGCCTCCACCCTGCCGGTCGACATCCGAACGATCGGCTGGTAGTGCGCGAAGAGCTCGTCGTGCTCGATCGCTCTGGACAGGTCGGCGAGGAGGTCGATTCGCCCTGCTCTGCCGGCCTGATGGACCGACGTCCGGTGGAACTCGACGCCGGCGTCGGACTGCTTCGACCGGTACATGGCCAGATCAGCGGCCGCCATCAGATCCTCGGGGTTCGAGCCGTCGGTCGGTGCGACGGCGACACCGACCGAGACGGCAACCGACAGCGGGAAGCCCTCGACGTCGAGCGGCTTGGTCATCTCGCGATGGAGGGACTGCAGCGAGCGGCGGAGCGCCTCGGGCTCGGCTGGCCCCGGCAGCAGCACGACGAACTCGTCGCCGCCGAGGCGCGCCGCCGCCGCGTTGCCCGGAAGGAGATCGACCAGCCGCTCGGCGAAGCGGACGAGCAGAGCGTCGCCGACGCTGTGCCCGAGGGAGTCGTTGATCTCCTTGAAGCCGTCGAAGTCCATGACGAGCACGGTGGCGGCCGTCGAGCTCCCGAACATGCCGATCGTCTTGCTGAGCCGATCGTCGAAGGCGCGGCGGTTGAGGAGCCCGGTCAGCGGGTCGTGGTTCGCCTCGTGGGCACGGTGGAGGGAGCTCCGGGCCGAGCGGATCACGATGTACGACGTGGAGGCGAGCAGGGGGACGAGCACGAAGCTGTAGTCGACGGCGATGACGAAGACCGGCGCCAGCGACAGCAGGGCGCCGTCCGCGGTCATGCTGAGGGCGAGGCCCGTGCGGAACGTGGTGAACAGCCCGGTTCCGGTGTGCAGGCCGATGACGATCGTGGTGAGCACCCCGTTGACGATCAGGACGGTGAGCGCGGAGAGGAGGATGCCAGCACCCCACGAGATCGGGATCGCGTTCAGCTCGGTGATCGAGTCGTGCATGCCGAACACGTGCAGCACCAGGCCGCCGAGGGAGAGGGAGAGGGCGATCTGGGAGAGGTTGAAGATCAGCACTTGCGGCCGGCTGCGCGCCTGCAGGCCCGACCACAGGTTGGCGACCGTCATGATCACGAGCGCGCCCACCGGCATGCCGAGCAACATGAGGGCGAACGCGAACGTCCAGCCCGGGGTGACGACGCCGTTGTCGCCGAACTTCATGGCGAACGACGGTTGGGTTTCTCCGAGCAGCAGCAGACCGCCGAACAACGCGAACATCGTCCAGTTCGAC
>JBFHJC010000016.1:0-28148 GCA_041596155.1 Ilumatobacter sp.
AGGCACCGGACCAGGAGGCGCCGGACCAGGAAGCGCCGGACCAGGAAGCGCCGGACCAGGAGGCACCGGACCAGGAGGCACCGGACCAGGAGGCACCGGACCAGGAGGCACCGGACCAGGTGCCGCCCGACCAGGAGGCACCGGACCACTCGCCGCCCGACCACGTGTCGGCGTCGGGCGAGCCGGCGCCGGGCGGCAGTGCGAGCGGGTAGCTCTGGATCGGCGCACCACTCTGGTTGCGCCCGTTGCGGAGCGAAGTGGCGGCATCGATCTTGCCGTGGCCGTCGACGATCTCGCCGGGCAGCATGTCCTGAGCGCTGGAGACGAACAGGTGCTTGACCTGGTCGGGCGTCAGCTCGGGGTACGCCGACAGGATGGCTGCCACGTAGCCGCTGACGACCGCCGTCGCCTGTGACGTGCCGGTACCCACGAAGTAGTGGTCGCCGACGATCGCCTGCGGGTGAGCCTGATCGAGGTACGAACCGGGCACCCGGAAGCTCATGATCGATCGGCCCGGAGCGAGGACGTCGGGGGTGCGGTTCCCGTTGCCGCCGGACGTCCACGTCGGGACGTAGTCCTGGCTGCCGCGGGAGCTGTATGACACGTTCGCTCCGACCGCCAGCACGTACGGCGAGACAGCTGGGCTGTCGATGCCGCCGACGAGGTTGCCGCGGTTGCCCGCAGCCGCCACGACGACGATCCCGGCGTTCCACGCCCGTTCGACGGCCGCCGACAGCGGGTCGCCGATGCTCGATGCCACACCGGGGAGGCCGAGCGAGAGGTTGAGGACCCGGATGTCGAGACCGTTGTCGTTCTTGTGCTCGACGACCCAGTCGATCGCAGCGACCACCTGGGCGACGTGGGTCTCACCGGTCGCACCGGCGACCTTGAGGCTCACGAGGCGGCTCTCCGGCGCGATGCCGACGACGTCGGCGCCGTCGTCGCCGGCGATGATGCCGGCGAGGTGGGTGCCGTGTCCGAACGTGTCGAGGTTCGCGAGGTTCGGGAACGCCGCCTCGTTGGACAGGTCCGGCCCGTACATGACCTTGCCCGGCTGATCGAGACCGACGACCGGGGTGACGCCGGAGTCGATCAGCGCGACGTCGACGCCCTGGCCCAACGCTCCCGCCTGTTCGAATCGGCCGGACGCCCGTTCGCGGACGAGTGCCAGCGGTACCGGATCGCCCGGTTCGACCGAGATCGACAGCGTCACGCGCTGGTCCTCGAGCGGTGCGGGAATGGTGTCCGTCGGCGAAGCCGTCGCCGGAACGTTCGATGCGGCGGCCGTGAGTGCGATCGCCGACAGCGCGGCGAGTCCGCCGAGCACGCGCCGGCGGCGCCGGGTCGTCGTCGATCGGTGCGTTGGAGGGCGCCCTCGCGCCCGGCTTGCTTCCGCCATGGATGTGGTCTCCTCGATGCGAACGGTGGTCTCGCTGCGGCATCCATTGTCGTGGAGGGCGCGCCGGTTGTGGCACAAGACCCGCTCAAGGGTCTCTCAGGCCCGGACGATCGCCAGGTGAGCCGAGGGTTTCGTCGCCGATCGCGAGGCGCCTCGGCGGCACTCACGCCGACGGGTCGGTCACGCTCGGTCCCCGAAACACGCCCATGCTCACCGGCGGTGAGGGCTCGAATTCACATCCACCACACATCTCCGTCGCTTCCCTGACGCTTCAAGCGTCGGGCAGCCCGACAGACGATCGATCCGCCGGTTCAGGGCAGGACCGTGAGGGCGACGGCCGGGTTGCCGGGGTCGTCGGTCGGGAGCGCCTCGGCGAGCTCGACCCAGGTGTTGCCCGGCGTGAGCAGGATCGGGGCGCCGGACTCGTCGACGAACCGGAACGGGGCGTTCGGGTCGGTGCGAATCCACCGTCCGGCCCGCACCTTGCCCTCGCTGAACACCCACAGCGGTGCGCTCTCCGACAAGGTCTGGGCCTCCGGACTCCGAGCGTCGATCCGGCTCGGCCGGTAGGCGACCACCATCACGACGACGTTGGTCGCACCGATCCGCCCGTGCACGGCGTCGTCGTGCGCTCGGCCCTCCTGCGATCGGACGAACCGGGCCGCGGCGGCATCCCAGGTCCACTCGACGTCGATCGACCGCATCGCCAGCCGGAATCCGCGGCTGGGATCGCCGACGAACACCTCGCCCGGCCGGACGTAGCCGAACTGCTGGGGCGGGGCGCCGGGATGGCCGGCAGGCGTCTGCAGCCACAGCGCCAGGGTGCTGCTGTAGAGGTTGTGCGGAGCCGATCCGGGACCGCGGTAGAAGCCGGCCGCGCCCCTGGTCGCGTTGAGGTCGACGAGCGACGACGCGGTGATCAGACCCTCGACACCCGGGTTGCCGCCGCTCCACGCGAACAGCGGCTGACCGAACGAGGTCAGCAGGTCGACGTCCTGGGATCGGCCGGATCTGACTGGGCCCACCCGTTCCGAACCCTGTGAGTGGAACACCGCTGCGAACCGGGTGATCTCCGCCTCGACGATCTCCTCGAACACGATGTCGGCCACGGCGAGCCCACTGTGGTTGCGGCGCGCGGCCGGCGCGTTGTCGATCTTGACCGCCAGCGCGGGTCGAGGGATCGGCGCCTCACCCGGCGAGAGCGGCTGACCGGTGAGCGGCTGGCGAGGGATGGGCGGCAGCGTCGTCGTCGGCTCGATGCTCGAGGTCGCGGCGAGGGTGGTGTCGGTCGTGGCGGGCTGGTCGGTCGCCGACCGCTCCGGCGCCGTCGAGGTCGTGCCCAACCCGACGATGGACACGGCCGGCGTGCCGTCGCCGCCGGCGGAGCAGCCGGCGACGATCAGGGCGAACGCGACGATCGTGAGGGGGTGTCGAAGACGGTGCATGGCAAGTTCGTCGTCCATCCGCCGGCGGCCCAGTGTGGCACGGTGCCGCCCTCATCGGGCGTCGCCGGACGAACGTCACACGACGCGTCTGACACGGACCGACGATCGGGAGGACAGGCGAACCCGCGACCGCTCGGGTCGACGCGCCCACTGGGCCGCGGCCGCGTACACCGACGCGTTCACCACGACGATCAGCACCCCGGCGGCGACCTTCACGCTCGTCGTGAACTCGCCGGGGTAGAGCACGGGGACGACGTAGTGTTCGACGAAACCGCCCTCGTACCCGGCCGATCCGGCCTGCTGGCGCAGCCACTTCTCCGCCGGCGTCAGCGGACAGGTGAAGCCGACGAGCGTGACGAGCGCCCCGTACGCCACCGCCGGCAGGTGCAGCCGCGCGACGGATCGTCGGCGCCACACGAGCAGCCCGCCGAGCAGCACGAACCCGACGAAGCTCAGGTGCACCACGAGCACCACGTCGGCCGCGACCCTCCAGCCCACGCCCCGATCGTCGCGCCTCGCCGGGACCACGTCCATCGGCGAACGTCGCGGGACTCCGACCCCGCTGGGTGGCGGGCAGGTCACTAGCTTGACGGCGAGGTCCGCACGAAGGCGGCGGGCAGGTCGCTGGGGGGCGATGGAACGACTGGTCATGCGCAAGCTCGTCGAGCTGGTCGTCGTGCTGTTCGTCGTGTCGCTGGTGAGCTTCCTCCTGCTTTCCCTCGTCCCCGGTGGCAGCCCCGAGCTGCGCATCCTGGGCGACCAGGCGACGCCGACTTCGATCGCGGCATTGCGCGCCGAGCTCGGCCTCGACGACCCGATCCACGTGCGCTACTTCCGCTGGCTCGGCGACGTGCTCCAGGGCGACCTCGGCCGCTCGACCGACCTCAACCAGGACGTGTCGGAGGTGCTGCGCGACAAGCTCCCGGTCACCATCGAGCTCGCAGCACTCTCGCTCCTGGTCGGTGTGCTCGTCGCCATCCCGCTCGGGATCCTGAGCGCCTGGAAGGCCGGCGGGGTCTTCGACAAGCTCGTGACCTCCGCGAGCTTCGCCGTGCTGTCGCTGCCGAGCTTCCTCGTCGCGATCGCGCTGCTGATCGTGTTCGCGGTGTCGTGGAAGCTGCTGCCGGCGACCCCGGCGTGGGTGCCGTTCACCGAGGATCCGTTCACCAACCTCAAGAACCTGATCCTGCCCGTCGCGTCGATGGCGATCGGCGAGATCGCCGTGCTGACGCGGGTGCTCCGCTCGGACATGATCGAGGTGCTCCAGAGCGACTACATCGAGTCGGCGCGAGCTCGCGGGCTGCCGAACCACCGGATCCTCACCCATCACGCGTTGCCGGCCTCGCTGACGTCGATCGTCACCCTCGTCGGGCTCCAGATCGCCGGCGCGATGACCGGCGCGGTCGTGATCGAGCAGATCTTCGGACTGCCCGGCGTCGGCCGCGCCCTGCTCCTGGCGATCTCGCGCCGTGACCTCGTGCTCGTGCAGGGACTGGTGCTCGTCGTTGCCGCGGCCTATGTCATCGTCAACTTCGTCGTCGACCTGACCTACCGGCTCACCGACCCGAGGCTCCGCGATGGCTAGCACGATCGCCACTCGCATCGTCGACGCGCCCGCCGGCGCCGCGAACCGGCGACCGCGGCGCGACCGTCCGGCGGTCGGCGTGCTGTTCTGGGCGTCGGTCGTCTGGCTCGGTGTCGTCCTCGTCGCCGCCCTGTTCGGCTGGGCCCTCCCCCTCGCCGACCCGACGCGCATCAGCCCGGCCGACAAGTACGCCGGCGTGCTCTCCGACGGTCACCTGCTCGGCACGGACCAGCTCGGACGCGACATGCTCGCCCGGCTCGTCGACGGCGCCAAGATCTCGGTGTTCATCAGCCTCGTGACCGTCACGGTCGGCATCAGCGTCGGCGCGGTGGTCGGGACGACCGTCGGGTACATCGGCGGTCGGGTCGAGACGGTCGCGATGGCGCTCGTGAACATCATGCTGTCGTTCCCCGCCCTGGTGATCCTGCTCGGCGTGGTGGCGATGGCAGGCCAGACGCTGAAGGTGATCACGATCGTGTTCAGCGTCCTCGCGGTGCCCGGCTACATCCGCTTCGCCCGAGCGTCGACGCTCACGCTCAAGCAGAGCGACTGGGTGCTCGCCAGCGAGGCGATCGGTGCCACCCGGCCCCGCTTGGTGTTCCGGGTGCTGATGCCCAACGTGCTGATCACCCTGTTGACGTTCGGGCTGCTCGCGATCGGTGGGGTGATCGTCGCCGAGGGCGTCATCGCGTTCCTCGGGTTCGGCGTACCGCCGCCCCAGGCCACCTGGGGCGGGATGATCGCCGACGGCAACCGCGCCTTCGCCGACGACGTGATCCACGTCGCGCTCGTTCCCGCGATCACGATGTTCCTGACCATCCTCTCGCTCAACCTGGTCGGCGACGGTCTCCGACGCCGGTACCAGGTGCGCGAAGCGCGAATCTGAACCGACCACGCCGAAGCCACCACGAGGAGCCCATGATGACCAGCGCCCGCCATCCCCGCCGTTCGCGAGCGCTCGGGCTCCTCGCGGCCGCATCGCTCGTCGTGACGGCGTGCACCGGTGGCGACGACGGCCCCGGTTCGTCAGGCGACGACGCAACGAGCGAGCCGGACGATGCGCCCGCCACGTCGGCCGACATCGCCACGGCCACGACCCAGGCGGCGCCGGAGGAGACCGGCCTCGAGATCACCCGCGGCGGTGAGATCTCCGTCGGCATCGCCGCCGAGTCGAGCGGGTGGTATCCCCCGAGCTCCGAGACGGCGTTCTCGGCCGGCTTCCTCGTGATGGACGCGCTGTACGACCGCTGGTACGACCAGACGGGCACCGGTCAGATCGTCCCCTTCGTCGCCGCCGCGCGCGCCACTCCGAACGGGGACGCGTCCGAGTGGACGATGCCGATCCGGCCGGGCATCTTCTTCCACGACGGGACCGAGGTGAACGCCGCCGCCGCCGTCGACATGGTCGCCCAGTGGCACGAGGGCCCGTTCGGTTCGAACTCGACGATCGAGCGGGCCGAGGCCGTCGACGAGTACACCGTGCGCTACATCCTGAAAGCTCCGGATCCGGCGTTCGAGAACGTGCTCGCCGGCATCGGCACCGGCGCCGTGTTCTCGCCGACCGCCGGGCGTGCCTATGGGCCCGACGAGTCGGTCGACCACCCGGTCGGCAGCGGCCCGTTCATGTTCGAGTCGTGGACCCGCGACTCGGAGGTGATCGTGGTGCGCAACCCGAACTACTGGCGCACAGCACCGGACGGCGGTCCGCTCCCGTACCTCGACCGGGTCCGGTTCCGGGTGTTGCCGGACGCCACGGCCCGTCGCGCCAGCCTCGAGGCTGGTGACCTGCACGTGCTCACCCAGGGCGGACCGGAGGGAGGTCAGGCGCTCATCGACGAGGGTTTCGTGCCCTACGAGTACATCGGGAACGGCGCCGGCATGAACATCTACAACACGGTCGTCCCGCCGTTCGACGACGTGCGCCTGCGCCGCGCCGCAGCTCACGCGCTCGACCCGGAGCAGGCCAACGCGATCAGCCCCGCCAACCTGTCGGGGGTCAACGTCGTGCGGACCCAATACTTCAACTCGCGCAGCCCCTGGTACGACGAGGCGGCCGGGGAGGGGTACGCGTTCTACGACCTCGCCGAAGCGCAACGCCTCTACGACGAGTACGTCAACGACCCGGCTCGCAGCGACGGCAAGGCGGTCGGCGAGCCGGTGACGTTCACGTACGACTGCAACACCGACCCGATCAACCTCGACCGGGCCCAGCTGTTCCAGCAGGAGTGGGGCGACATCGGCTTCCAGGTCGAGCTCCGCACGACCGAGCAGGCGAGCTACATCAACCAGGTGGTCGGCACGTCGAGCGAACCGCTCTTCCAGGGCGACTTCCAGATCGGCTGCTGGGCCGACGGCAACGAGCAGGACCCGCTTACCTTGTTCCGCACCCGCTACGGCGCCGGCGAGGTGCTCAACTGGACGAACTTCACGAGCCCCGAGATCGATGCCCAGATCGAGATCCTGCGCGGCCTCGACGACGCGGCTCGCAAGGCGGCGGCCGCCGAGATCAGCCGCATCACCGCCGAGGCGATGCCGCTGCACTGGTGGGCGTCGGGCGCCACGCTCGTGCTGACCGTGCCGGAGTTGCGCGGTGTGGAGAACTACACGTATCCCGACGGCGAGCCCGGCGAGCGTCGCGCCAGCGGGCGGGTGTGGTGGCACGAGGTGTGGCTCGAGGGCGCGGCGCCGCTGTCGGGCCTGCCGACCGGGTTCCTCGACATCCCCGACGTGCCCGAGACGACGCTGCCACCCGAGCCGACGGGGCCGGCTGCACGCGACGACGTGCTGGCCGCCATGCCGCCGGCGCCGACCGGGCTGCGAGCCACCGACAACGACCCGCCGCTGACCGACCTGTGCCCGGGCATCACGACGCTCGACGGCATCGAGCCGATCTCGGCGACCACCCAGAACTACGGCGGTGACCCACAGCTCGGACCGTTCGGCGCGGTGACGATCTACGAGCTCCAGCCCGGCGATGCCGACACGATCCTCGCCCGCTACGACCAAGCGGTCGCGGAGTGCGCCGAGTTCACCAGTTCGCTCGACGACGGCACCCCGCTCGAGCTCGGTTACGTCGCCCGCGACCTGGGCTCGTTCGGCGACGAGTCGTTCGGGTACGGCGTCGCCGGTACGGCCGGTGGCTTCCCGATCGACACCGACATCGTGCTGATCCGCTCCGGCGACCATCTCGCGCTGGTGACGGCGCTGCACATCCTCAGCCCGGCCGACGGATCCGTCCTCGGTCCGCTCGCCGACGGTGCGGTGACGGCGTTGGGGATCGTCGCCGGCTGAGCCCGTGTTTCCGGTCAGCGCGCTCGGGTGTCGGCGGGGTCGAGGGAGCGGGCGGCGACGATCAGCTTGGACCGTGCACTGATCCCGAGCTTGGTTCGGATGTGGCTGAGGTGGGCGTCGACGGTCCGCTGCGAGATGAACAACCGCTCGGCGATCTCCGCGTTGGTCAACCCGTTGCCGACGAGCTCGAGCAGCTCGCGCTGTCGAGCGGTCAGCTCGTCCAGGCCCGCGTGCTCGGCCGGCGTCGGCAGTGGAGATCGGTCGGGCGGCCCGGCGTCGCGCAGGCGGTCGAACGTCGTGGCGATCGACGTCGCCGATCCGTCGGCGTCGTTCGCCTCGATCACGCCGGTGGCTTCGTCGAGACCGTGCGCGCGCGCCAACGCGGCGAGCGCCGCCAGCTCGGCGTGCGCCTCGCGGATCAGGCCGAGTCGGACCAGCAGCGCGCCGGCGTCGATGTGCCACGTCCAGGCCATGCCGTCGAGCCCCCAATCAGCGGCCAGGGCGGCGGCGTTGCGCAGGCCGGTCACGACGCCCCTTGCATCGGCCGAGCGTTTGAACGCCTCGATGCCCTCGCGACACAGCGCCAGCGCGGCGACGCGGTCGCCGCGCTCGGCCGCCAGGTTCGAGAGGTTGTTCAGACCGGCTGCCTCGCCGGCGGTGTCGCCGATCGACCTGAAGATCTCGAGTGCCTCGCGGGCGATCGCCTCGGCGCGACCGGGGTCGCCCAACCGCTGGGCGACGATCGACAGGTTGTTGAGGATCAGCGCGACGCCCCGGCGGTCGTCGACCTCGCGGTAGAGCTGCAGCGCCCCGTCGTAGTAGCGCGTCGCCCGCCGCAGCTCGCCGCGATCCTCGGCCAGGTTGCCGAGGTTCGACAGCACGCTCGCCGCGTCCCGTCGCTGACCAACGGGACGGAGCACGGCGAGGGCGTCGAGGTAGCTGCGCTCCGCAGCATCCTGGTCGCCGCCGCGAGACGCGATCATGGCGAGCGCCGACCGGGCGTGGCCGATGCCGCGAGCGTTCCCGTTCGCCTCGAAGTCGGCGAGCGCCCGGGTGGCGGTCGCCCGAGCAGCCGGGTCGCCCTCGATCAGCTGTGCCATCGACAGACCGGTGCGGCACCACGCGGCCCGCTCGACGTCGCCCCGACGGTCGAGCACCGCGATCGCCTCGCGGTGGCACCGGGCCGACCGATCGAGGTCGCCGACCGCGAACGCGAGGTTGGCAATGCCTTCGAGCGCCTGGGCCCAGGCGTCGTCGTCGATCGACTCGTCCGGGGAGACGAAGCGCTCGAACAGCTCCAGACCGTCGCGCGACCGACCCCGCATCTCCCACCACCGCCAGCCTGCGGCGATGAGCGACCACGCCAGCTCGTGGCGGCCGCTGTCGTCTGCCCAGGCGAGTGCGGCGACGAACTCGTCGCCGGAGTGCTCCATGAACTCCCGCAACGCTTCGTCGGAGTCGACCCCGCGGCTGACGCCGTCGTCGTGGCCCCGGATCGAGACCATCACCCAAGCTGCGTGGCGATCGAGCCAGCGATCGAGCTGCCCGGACGCCTCGAGCCGTGAGCGGGCGAAGCGGTGCACCAGCCTCAGCATCGAGTAGCGCGCCGGCCACTCGTCGGTGTCGGCCCGCAGCAGGCTCTTGTCGACGAGCGAAGCCAGCACGTTCAGCAGGTCGTCGCGGTCGACGCCGTCTCCTGCGACGACGTCCTCGATCTGCTCGAGGGTTGCGGGTGCTGCGATCACGCCGAGCCGGCACAGGACCTCTCGCTCGACCGGCTCGAGCAGCTCGTAGCTCCAGTCGAGCAGGGTGCTCAGGCTGCGATGGCGCTCGTTGGTGACCGTGTCCCGGGACACGAGGAGCTTGGTGTGCCGGCCGAGGTGCTCGCAGATGCCGCGCGGCGTGAGATGCGGAGCGTGGGCGGCCGCCAGTTCGATCCCGAGTGGGAGGCCGTCGACCATGCGGCACACCTCGGCGACCGCGTCGAGGTCCGCCGTGAGCGTCTCCGTCGACGCGCCTCTCGCCTGCGCACGCTCGAGGAACAACCGGACCGCGTCGTCGCCATCGCCGGGCTCCGACGAGATCGGGAACGGGTCGAGCGTCACGATCGTCTCGCCGCTCACCCCGAGCTGAGTCCGGCTGGTGGCGACCACCGTCAGGGTGGGGCACGCGTCGAGGAGGGTGTCGAGCAGGCGCGCGCACGCTGCGACCTGATGCTCGCAGTTGTCGAGGACGACGAGCAGCTCGCGCCCGCGCAGCTGCTTGACCAGCGCGATCGTCGGGTCGTCGGCGCCGGACGGCACCGCGTCGGGCGACAGCCGGTCGAGGAGGACGCTCGCGAGCTCGTCCTGGCGCTCGACCGCGGCGAGGTCGACGAACCGGACGCCACCGGCGAACGACGAGGCGACCTCGGCGGCGGCGTGGAGCGACAGTCGCGTCTTGCCAACCCCGCCGGGCCCGACGACGGTCGTGAGCCGCGCGGCCCGGATCGCACCGCGCAGTGCGGACAGCTCGGTGTCACGTCCGATGAAGCTGGTCCGTTGCGGAGGCAGGTCGTGGGAGGTCAGCTCGAGGGTCCGCAAAGGTGGGAAGTCGCGCTCGAGGCCGTCGGCGACGACCTGGAACAGCTCGACGGGGCGATTGAGGTCCTTGAGCTGGTGGCGACCGAGAGCCTCGAGCTCGACGCCGGCCGATTCGACCATCGCGGCCGCCGCTCCCGACAGCACGATCTGTCCGCCGTGACCACTGTCGGCGACCCGCGCCGCCCGATTGACCTCGTCGCCGAGGTAGTCGTCGCCCGTCGGAGCGGCCCGACCGCTGTGGATGCCCATCCGGACGCGGATGGTCGGCACGGGCTCCCAGTTCTCGGCTGCGAGTGCTCGCTGGCCGTCGAGCGCGGCGACGACGGCCTGGTGGGCGTCGCCGAAGACGGCCATCAGGCCGTCGCCGAGATGCTTGACGACGCGACCACCGGCGGCGCCGATCGCGTCGGTCAGGATCCGGTCGTGGCGGGCGACGCGCTCGGGCATGAGGTCGCGGTGCGCCTCCCAGCGCCGGGTCGAGCCCTCGATGTCGGTGAACAGGAATGTCACCGTGCCGGAGGGCAGCCGCCCCAGGTCCCCCTCCCCAGGCATGGTCCGACGGTACTAGGGCGTCAGGTCGAGCGCCTCGGTGATCCGCGTGAACGGGATCTGGGCGGCGTTGTTCAGGTCGGAGACCGTGTCGGCATCGGGCGCGTCGAACAGGCACATGCAGTGCGATTCGCCCGGCACGAACGTGCTGCGGATGTACTGGACGTTGCGGCCCTGGCCGCGGAACTCGGCGGCGGTCTCGATCGCCCGTCGCTGGGCGGCGGCGAGGTCGTCCATGCTGATGCCGGGCAGGTCCCGGTCGACCATGTAGACGGTCATGTCGTTCCCCTTTCGTGTGGCTGGTTCGTGTCGCTGGTTGGTGCGGCCGGTTCGTGTGGCCGGTGTCCGATTCGGACGGTCTCAACGTACGACGACGGCGTGCGCGCTGTCATCGGTGCCGACGCGTAAACGGTGCGTACGCGCCCGCGGTGTGACGATCGCCTCCCGGGGTATGCCACGCCGACCGCAACAAGTCGCAGCGTTGCCGGAATTCGCGCTTGACCTTCGAGTCGACTCGAAGGTGCACCATGGGGTCCGTCGTACCCGGCGCGAGCGAGGAGGCGAGATGAACGACACCATGGAGACCATGCAAGGCAGTGATTCGGGGTGCCACGAGGGCCACGATCTCGAGCACGGGGGCCACGATGCCCCACACGGCGGCGGCCACGGTGGGGTCCACGATGCCCGTGCCGGCCACCACGGTGGGCAGGAGGCTCACGGGGCGCACGGGGCGCACGGGGCGCACGACAAGCACGCCGGGCACGACCCGGAGATGTTCCGCCGCCTGTTCTGGTGGAACCTCCTCCTGGCGATCCCGGTCGTGTTCACGTCGCACATGATCCAGGACTGGTTCGGCTACGAGCTGAACGGCGTCGCGTGGGTGCCCCCGGTGCTGGGCACCGTCGTCTACCTGTGGGGCGGCAAGCCGTTCCTTCTCGGCGGATACCGCGAGATCCGGTCACGTCAGCCCGGCATGATGCTGCTGATCGCGTTGGCGATCACCGTCGCCTACGTCGCCTCGCTGCTGAACACGCTCGGCGTCGGCGATCTCGACTTCTGGTGGGAGCTCGCCGCCCTGATCGTCGTCATGCTGCTGGGTCACTGGCAGGAGATGAAGGCGATCGGCCAGGCCCGCGGCGCCCTCGCAGCGCTCGCCGAGCTGCTGCCCGACGGTGCGGAGCGGATCGAGGACGGTGAGCCCGTCGAGGTCCCCATCGGCGACCTCCGGGCGGGCGACGTCGTGCTCGTGCGCCCCGGCGGACGGGTGCCCGCGGACGGTCACATCGTCAGCGGCTCGGCGGCGCTCGACGAGTCGATGATCACCGGCGAGTCCCGGCCGGTCGACCGGTCGGAGGGTGACCGCGTGGTCGCCGGCACCGTCTCGACCGACCGGTCGATCCGGGTCGAGATCGACGCCGTCGGCGACGACACGGCGCTGGCCGGCATCCAGCGCCTGGTCGCCGCTGCGCAGTCGTCACGGTCGCGGACCCAGGCGCTCGCCGACCGGGCGGCCGCCCTGCTCTTCTACGTCGCCCTGTTCAGTGCCGTCGTGACGATGATCGCCTGGTGGTTGGTGGGCGACGCGGTCGACGGCGTGATCCGCACCGTGACCGTCCTGGTGATCGCCTGCCCGCACGCGCTCGGTTTGGCGATCCCGCTGGTGATCGCGATCTCGACGGCGCAGTCGGCCAAGGCCGGCATCCTCGTCAAGGACCGACTGGCGCTCGAGCGGATGCGCGAGGTCGACGCCGTGCTGTTCGACAAGACCGGCACCCTCACCAAGGGCAGCCACGCCGTGATCGACCGGGCAGCGGTCGCCGGCTGGGATCTCGACGAGGTGATGCGGCTCGCGGCCGCCGCCGAGGCCGACAGCGAGCACCCGATCGCCAAGGCGATCGTGGCGGTCGGCGAGCGGCTCGGCAACGTGCCCGAGGCGTCGGACTTCGAGGCGATCACCGGGCGAGGGATCACCGCCACGGTGTCCGGCCGCCGAATCGCGGTCGGCGGTCCGGCGATGCTGGCCAACCAGGGCGCCATCGTGCCGACGCTGCTCCGCGACCGGGCCGACACCTGGAAGGCGCGCGGCGGGGCCGTGCTCTACGTCTTCGCCGACGGCGAGGTCGTCGGGGCGGTCGCGGTCGCCGACGAGGTTCGGGCCGAGTCGAAGCGGGCGGTCGAGGCGCTGCACGCCCGTGGCAAGCAGGTGATGATGATCACCGGTGACGCCCAGCAGGTCGCAGACGCGGTCGCCGCCGAGCTCGGCATCGACGAGGTCCACGCCGAGGTGCTGCCGGAGGACAAGGACGCCAAGGTCGCCGAGCTGCAGGCCCGCGGCCTCCAGGTCGCGATGGTCGGCGACGGGGTGAACGACGCCCCGGCCCTCGCCCGGGCCGACGTCGGCATCGCGATCGGTGCCGGCACCGACGTGGCGATCGAATCGGCCGGTGTCGTCCTGGCGTCGAGTGACCCTCGCGCCGTCGTCGGCGTGATCGACCTGTCGACGGCCTCGTACCGCAAGATGATTCAGAACCTCGTGTGGGCGACCGCCTACAACGTGGTCTCGATCCCGCTCGCCGCCGGCGTACTCGCCTTCGCCGGGTTCACCCTCCCGCCGGCGGCGGCGGCGGTCGCGATGAGCGCGTCGACGATCATCGTCGCCGCCAACGCCCAGCTCCTGCGCCGAGTCGACCTGCGACCCGAGGAGCTGGCGTGAGGTGCCGGTGACGCGCCGGCGCCCACCGATCAGAATGGTCGGTGGGTGCACGAACGACGAGGAGGTGCCCCGTGTTCATCGGTGAGCTGTCCGAACGGACCGGCGTCTCAACCCACACGATTCGCTACTACGAGTCGATCGGGCTCCTCCCGGAGCCAGATCGCACCGCGTCGGGGTATCGGCGCTACCCGCCGCACGCGACCGAGCGGCTCGGGTTCATCCGTGACGCGCAGGCCACCGGGCTCACGCTCGACGAGATCAGTTCGATCCTCGAGCTGAAGGACCAGGGCGCCCGCAGCTGCGAGCACAGCCGCGAGCTGCTCGAACGGCACCTCGTCGAGGTCGACGACCAGCTGGCGCGGCTGAACGAGCTGCGCCGCGAGCTGGCCGTGCTCGCCGACCGCGCTCGGGGCCTCGACCCGACTGACTGCACCGACCCCCACCGCTGCCAGGTCATCACGCCCTGATTCTCTCGTTCATGTCGCGCTGACCCCCCGCAGGACGTATCGAAAGGTGCCTGGCACCTTTCGATACGTCAGTCGGTGCGGCGGACGAAGGCGGGCTCGGTCGGGGTCGAGCGGCCCTCGTCGTAGCGGTAGCCGAGCTCGGCGAACGCGGTCAGCTGCTTGGTCGACCCGATCCGCTCGCGGACGATCCATCCGGCCATCGCCCCCCGCGCCCGCTTGGCGAAGAAGCTGACCACCTTGTGGTCGCCGTCGCCCTTGGCATCGAGGAAGCGCGGCGAGACGATCTTGCCGGCGATGCGGTCGGCCTGCACCGCCCCGAAGTACTCGTTCGACGCCAGGTTGACGAGCGCCTTGGCGCCGGGGCTGGCGGCGAGGTCGCGGTTGAGCAGCCGGGTGATCTCGTCGCCCCAGAAGCTGTAGAGGTCGTCACCGCCCGGGTGGGCGACCCGCGAACCCATCTCGAGCCGGTACGGCTGGATGAGGTCGAGCGGACGCAGCACGCCGTGCAGGCCCGACAGGATGCGGAGCACCTTCTGGGCGTGGGTGTAGTCGCGTTCGTCGAACGTTCCCGCGGCGTCGAGGCCCACGTAGGTGTCGCCGTTGAAGGCGAGCACCGCCGGGCGGGCGTTGTCGGGCGTGAACGGCGGCGTCCAGTCCTGGAAACGCTCGAAGTTCAGCTCCGCGAGCCGGGGGGAGATCGACATCATCGTCGCCAGGTCGTCGGGAGTCTTCTGCGCCATGATCGACACGAGCTGCTTCGAGCGGTCGAGCATCAGCGGCTCGCTGTGCTTCCGGGTCGGCAGCGGCGACTCGAAGTCGAGCGCCTTCGCGGGTGAGACGACGATCAGCACGCTTCTGTTCTACCCGCGATCGACGGCGGGCGCCTCCGCCGCGACCGTCGCGACGATGTCGACCAGCTGCGCGACCGTGTCGATGCGCTCCTGGAGCGTCCCGGCGACCTTGGCCTGCAGGGTGTGGATCCCCGCGTCGCGGTACCGGCGTACCCGTTCTGCGATCGTGTCGGGCGGGCCGAGCAGGTTGGTCTTGAACCCGATGTCGAACGGCACCCGTGCCGCCGCCTGCTCGCCTTGGCCGGCCTGCCAGAGCTCGTACACGGCGGCGACGTCGTCGCCGAAGCCCTGCCTGGTGAAGGCCTGGTTGTAGAAGTTCTTGTCGGGCGTGCCCATCGCGCCGATCGTGAAGGCGTAGCCGTCGGCGTGGCGGCGCCCGGCCTCCTCCGGATCGTCGGTGACCTCGACCGCCACCGGCATCGCCAGCTCGAGGTCGTCGAGCGAGCGGCCTGCCCGCTCGCAGCCGGCCCGCAGGGGCGCGAGGAACGAGTCGGCATGCTCGGGGATGAACGCGTTGCCGAGCCAGCCGTCGGCGACCTCGCCGGTCATCTCGAGGCTGCGAGGGCCGAGCGCAGCGACGAACATCGGGATCGGTTCGACCGCCGGCGCCATCGACCGGATCGGCTTGGCGTCGCGGTCGAGCGGCAGGCGATAGACCTCGCCGTCGTGATCGAGCCGGTCGCCGCGCGCGGCCTGGCGGACGATCTCGATCGTCTCGCGGATCGCGGTGACCGGCCGGCGGAACGGCACCCCGTGCCACGCCTCCATGATCCCCGGCCCGCTCGCCCCCAGCCCGAGCACGAAGCGGCCGCTCGACATCGCCTGCAGCGACATCGCCTGCATCGCGAGCATCGCGGGCGTGCGGGCGCCGACCTGCACGATGCCGCTCGCCAGCCGGATCGTCGACGTGTGGGCGGCGAGGTGGGCGAGCGGGGTGAGGGCGTCGTGGCCCCACGCCTCGGCGACCCACACCGACGTCGCCCCGAGCCGCTCGGCCTCGACGACGAAGGCGACGTCGTCGGTCGAGCAACCCGCGACGGCGATCCCCACCTCCATGCGCCCACCGTACGTGCTGCGCACGCGGTGGCGTCAGGTCGGGCGTCGCACCGGCTGCCCGAAGAGGTGCGGCCGCTCATGGCGCAGCACGTCGCCCACGTGATGACCGATCTCGAACGCGAGCGGGTAGGCGGTGCGTCCGATCGACACGTCGCCGAGTTGGTGCGGCATCCCGCCGCCGAGTGCCGCGAGCGGCGGCGACGGAACGACCTGGAGCACGTCGCCACGATGAGCGTCGGTCCAGCGGCGGATCTCGCGTCGGGACTGTGTGCGCCCGACCCATCCGGCGATCCCCTGACCGCGGGCGGCGAAGGGCGTGACGACGAGCAGCAGGTCGGCCGCCGGTGCCCGGTCGACCGACGCGATGCTGATGGTGCCGCCGTCGACGTATCGCACGCCGTCGATGACGTGAGGCCGGGTGATCCCCACCACCGCCGAGCTGGCGGCGACGATGTCGGCCAGCCGGTGCTCGCTCGACCGCAGGACGACGCGGCGCGGCCACGGCAGACGCACCGCGACCGCCTCGACCGAGTCGGTGCGGTAACCGCCGTAGATCGGTTCGCTGAGCTCCGACGCGCTGACCCCGAACCGGCGGGTCTGGCCGCCGATGTAGTGCTCCCAGCGCGCTGCGACGTGCTCGAACGTGAGCCCGGTGGCGAGCGCGGCCGCGGCGTGTGATCCGGCGGATGTGCCGAACAGCGGCCACCGGGCGACGTCGAGGCCGGCCTCGCGCAGTCCCTCCGCGACGCCGAGGTTGAACCCCAGTCCGAAGGCGCCGCCGCCGCCGAAGCAGGTGGCGATGGCCGGGCGTGTCACCGCCCCTCCCGTCCGATCGCCGCGACCGCGTCGGCCAGCGCGTCGACGAACCGGTCGCAGTCGGCGTCGTCGATCGCGGTCGACAGGGCGACGTACCCGCGAGGAGCGAGGTAGATCCCCCGCTCGAGCAGCTCGTGGAACAAGAGCTCCTTCAGCACCGGATCGGACGCGGCGAGGTCGCGTGGCCCGTCGACCGGGCCACGCACCGAGTGCAGTGTCATCAGCGAGCCCAGTCCGGTGACCGACAGCGGCAGCGAGGTCGTCGCGAAGACGGCCGCGATCCGTGCTTGCAGGTCGTCGCCGCGAGCGAACAGGACATCGAGTACGCCGGGCGCCAGTAGCTCCGTCACGGCGACGGCGCCGGCCGCCATGGTGATCGCGTTGTTGTTGAACGTGCCGCCATGGGTGAGTTCACCGCCGGATGCCGGATCGAACGCCGCCATCACGTCGGCGCGGCCACCGAACGCACCGAAGGTCATCCCCCCGGCGAGGTACTTGCCGAGCGTCGTCATGTCGGGCAGCACCCCGAGCCGGGCCTGCTGTCCGCCGGCGCTCGAGCGCGACGTCATCACCTCGTCGAAGACCAGCAGCGCCCCGACTTCGTCGCACCGCCGTCGCACCGCCCGGAGGAAGTCGGCCCTCGCCGGGATGCATCCGGCGGCGCCCATCATCGGCTCGACGAGCACGGCGGCCACGTCGTCGCCGACCGCCGCCACCATCGAGTCGACGTCGTTGTAGTCGAAGCGCGCGAAGTCGAACGGGGCGAGCAACGCCTCGCCGCCGTGGCCGAAGTACAAGAGGCCGCCGTGATAGGCGAGGTCGGCGACGGCGATGCGATCGCGACCGGTGTGATGACGGGCGACCTGGATCGCCATCAGGTTCGCCTCGGTGCCGGAGTTCGTGAACCGGACCCGCTCGATCGAGGGGAAGCGGGCGACGATCGCCTCGGCGAAGCGCACCTCGTCGACGTGGGTGGCGCCGTACGTCCAGCCGCGGTCGAGCACGGCCCGGACGGCGTCGGCGACGAGGGCCGGGTCGTGGCCGTGCAGTCCGGCCGAGTAGTCGCCGAGGAAGTCGACGTACTCGTGACCGTCGACGTCGACGAGGCGCGCGCCCGCTGCCTGGGCGATCCGGATCGGGAACGGGTCGACGTCGAGCACCGACCGCGTCGATCCGCCCGGCATCACGGCCCGGGCGGCACGGTGGAGCTCGGCCGCCCGTGGACGGCGCGACGAGTAGCGATGGCGCGCCCGTTCGAGCGCTGGCGCGAACGGTGACGTCATGCCCGCATGCTCGCGCTGCGGCGCGACGAGCGCGGCACCGGCGATCGGACTCAACGTTCGGCGCCGGTGAGGAGCCGGTCGACGAAGTCGAGCGCCACGGCGCCGACCGACGGGTGGAGCTTGCCCTCCTCGACCCAGTCGCCGACGTCGTCGCGGAGATCGTCCGCTCGCTCGTCGAGCTTCCCTGAGTCGTCGTCGTGACCGCGCTCGGCGCGCTCGGCGAGCTCCTCGAGCCGGTCGGCGAGCTTCTTGGCCTCCTTGCCCGCGACCTCGCGCTCGTCGCGCAGCTCGGCGATGAAGTCGGCGAGGTCGTGGGGAGCGGCGAACCCCGGGATCAGCTCGTCTGGTTCGGTCGGGACCGGTTCCGTGGGCGGCGGGTCGGTCGGCTCCGGTTCCGTGGGCGACGGCTCCGTCGGCGAGACGCTGGCGGGGTCTGGTGCCGCCTCGCCGGTCGCCGGTGTCGTCGGGACCGAGTCGACGCGCCCGGCCTCACCTGCTGCGAGCAGCGCCACGCCGACGAGCAGCGCCGCGGCGACGGCGCCCATGAGCACCAGCGGCCACCAGGATCGGCGCCGTGCCGGTCGGGCCGGTCGGGCCGGCAACGGTGGGGCGACCGCCGTCGCGACGCGGGTCGGTGTGCGGCTCGGTTCCCGCCGCGCCGGAGCGCTCGACCGTCCGATGACTTCGGTGACGTCGCGATGGTCCCCAGCCGGTGTGGCGAGGAGGAGGCGGGTCGTCTCGATGTGACGGCCGAGCTGACGCGCCATGTCGGCGGCGTCGGCGAAGCGAGCGCTCGGTTCGGCAGCGAGGGCACGCCGCAGCACGGGCTCGGCGGCTGCCGGAAGCCCGGCGGCGAACGCCGGACCCGGGCCCGGACGCTGGCCGGTGACGAGCTCGTGGAGCATCACACCGACCGCATACACGTCGCTGGCCGGAGTGGCGTCGGCCCCCATGGCCTGCTCCGGCGCAAGGTAGTGCCGCGTGCCGACCACCATGCCCGCCGCCGTCAGACCGTCGGCGAGGTCGTCGAGCTCTTTGGCGATGCCGAAGTCGGCGAGCTTGGCGACGCCGTCCGTGGTCAACAGGATGTTCGACGGCTTCACGTCGCGGTGGACGAGCCCGGCGTCGTGGGCGGCCTGCAGCGCGGCCAGCACGTCGGCGCAGATCCGCGCCGCGTCGGCGAACTCGATCGGGGCGTCGCGAGCGATCAGTTCGGCCAGGTTGCCGCCCGCGACGCGCTCCATCACGAGGTACAGCAGCCCGTCGGCCTCGCCGGCGTCGTACAGGGTGACGACGTTCGGATGGGCGAACGAGGCGAGCGAGCGCGCCTCCCGCAGGAACCGCTCGCGCCCGGCCGGGTCGGCCGTGCGGGCCGCATCGGCGTCGAGCAGCTTCACGGCGACCGGGCGTCCGAGCACGGTGTCGGTCGCGGCGTGGACGCGCGCCATGCCCCCGGCACCGATGGCAGGGCCGAGCTCGTAGCGACCGGCGAGCGGGTGGTCCACCGCGGGAACGTACCCCGGGGCGGCGCCGCGCATGCCTCGCCCCCCGGCCAGGGCCGTCCTGCTCTTTACGGGTTGTCAACGCGTGGATACTGTCGGCCGTATGGCGAACATCGTGAGGGCAGCGCTGCTGCAGACCGACTGGACCGGCGACAAGGAATCGATGATCGACAAGCACGAGGAGGCGGCCCGCGAGGCCGCCGCCGACGGTGCCCAGATCATGTGCTTCCAGGAGCTGTTCTATGGGCCGTACTTCTGCCAGGTGCAGGACGCCCAGTACTACGAGTACACCGAGGCGATTCCCGACGGGCCGACGACGCAGCGCTTCCAGAGCGTCGCCAAGGAGCTCGGGATGGTCATGGTGCTCCCGATGTACGAGATCGTGCAGGCCGGGCAGTACTACAACACCGCTGCCGTCATCGACGCCGACGGCACGTACCTCGGCAAGTACCGCAAGCAGCACATCCCGCAGGTGAAAGGGTTCTGGGAGAAGTTCTACTTCGCGCCCGGCACCGGCGGATACCCGATCTTCGAGACCGCCGTCGGCAGGGTCGGCGTCTACATCTGCTACGACCGCCACTTCCCCGAGGGGTGGCGGATCCTGGGGCTCAACGGCGCCGAGATCGTGTTCAACCCATCGGCGACCCATCGTGGGCTGTCCGAGTACCTGTGGAGCATCGAGCAGCCGGCTGCGGCGTGCGCCAACATGTACTACGTCGGGGCGATCAACCGGGTCGGCATCGAGCCGCTCGGCGAGAACGACTTCTACGGCCAGAGCTACTTCGTCGACCCGCGTGGTCAGTACGTCGGCGACAAGGGCGACCCGTACAAGCCCGAGCTGATCGTGCGCGACCTCGACCTCGACCGCATCCGAGAAGTCCGCGACGGCTGGGCCTTCTACCGCGATCGCCGCCCCGACGCCTACGACGAGCTCGTCGCCCGCTGACGTATCGAAAGGTGCCAGGCACCTTCCGATACGGGAAAGGAACTGAACGTGACCACCACACTCATCACCAACGGAACCATCGTTTCGGCGACCGGGCAGTCGCAGGGCGACGTCCTCATCGACGGCGAGACGATCGTCGCCATCCTGGCCCCCGGCCAGGCGGCGGCGCTCGGCGTCAACGCCGACCGTGCGATCGACGCGTCGGGCAAGTACGTCGTGCCCGGCGGTGTCGACGTCCACACCCACATGGAACTGCCCTTCGGTGGCACGTTCGCGTCCGACACGTTCGAGACCGGCACGCAGGCGGCCGCATGGGGTGGCGTCACCACGATCGTCGACTTCGCGGTGCAGCGCACCGGCGAGAACGTCCACGAGGGACTCGCCGACTGGCACCGCAAGGCCGAGGGCAACTGCGCGATCGACTACGGCTTCCATCAGATCATCGGTGGCGTCGACGAGGAGGCGCTGAAGGCGATGACCTACCTGGTCGACAACGAGGGGGTGACCAGCTTCAAGCTGTTCATGGCGTACCCGGGCGTCTTCTATGCCGACGACGGCCAGATCCTGCGGGCGATGCAGAACGCCGGTGAGTCCGGGGCGATGATGATGATGCACGCCGAGAACGGGATCGCCATCGACGTCCTCGTCGCCCAGGCCCTGTCGCGCGGCGAGACCGACCCGATGTACCACTCGCTGACCCGACCGGCCGAGCTCGAGGGCGAGGCGACGCACCGGGCGATCCAGCTCGCCAAGGTCGCGGGCAACGTGCCGCTCTACATCGTGCACATGTCGGCATCCGAGGCGCTGGAGGAGGTCGCCGCCGCCCAGCACGCCGGCCTCAACGTGTTCGCCGAGACGTGCCCGCAGTACTTGTACCTCTCGCTCGAGGACCAGCTCATGCAGCCCGGCTTCGAGGGCGCCAAGTGGGTCTGCTCCACGCCGCTGCGCACGAAGCACGCCCACCACCACCGCGATCTGTGGAAGGGTCTGCGCATGAACGAGCTGGCGGTCGTGTCGACCGACCACTGCCCGTTCTGCATGAAGGATCAGAAAGAGCTCGGGCTCGGCAACTTCTCGGCGATCCCGAACGGCATCGGCGGCGTGGAGCACCGCATGGAGCTGCTCTACCAGGGTGTCGTCAACGGCGAGATCGGCCTCGAGCGCTGGGTCGAGACCTGCTCGACCACGCCCGCCCGGATGTTCGGCCTCGACAAGAAGGGCGCGATCGCGCCCGGCATGGACGCCGACATCCTCGTCTGGGATCCCAACGGCCGCACCAAGATCGGGGTGAACGACAAGCACCACATGAACATGGATCACTCTGCGTACGAGGGCTTCGAGATCGACGGCAAGGTCGACACCGTCCTCAGCCGCGGCCGCGTGATCGTCGAGAACGACCAATTCACCGGTCAGGCCGGCTGGGGCAAGTACGTCAAGCGCGGCCTGTCCACCTACCTGCACTGACGGCGCGACGAGTGTCCGACACCGCATGCATCCCGTTCACCGGATCGACCGCTCGAACGGCACGGTGCAAATAGTGTCTGACACCAGCTCAGCGCAAGAATCCGAACCAGACGTGACCAGAGCGCAAGCACGACGCCAAGGAGCACAACCGTGAACCACATCCAGCACTGGATCGACGGGAAGGTCGTCGAGTCCACTTCCGGCCGGACCGGCAAGGTCTTCAACCCGGCGACCGGCGAGCAGTCGGGCGAGGTCGCGATGGCCTCGGTCGACGAGGTCGACGCTGCCGTCGACGCCGCCAAGGCGGCCTTCCCGGGCTGGCGGTCGACCAGTCTCTCGCGGCGCGCCGAGGTCATGTTCCGGCTCCGTGAGCTGCTCGACGCCAACCGCAAGGAGCTGGCGGCGCTGCTCACCGCCGAGCACGGCAAGGTGCTCTCCGACGCCATGGGCGAGGTCGCCCGTGGCATCGAGAACGTCGAGTTCGCCTGCGGCATCCCGCACCTCCTGAAAGGCGGGTTCTCAGAGCAGGCGGCGACCGGCGTCGACGTGTACTCGATCCGTCAGCCGCTCGGCGTCGTCGCCGGCATCACCCCGTTCAACTTCCCGGCGATGGTGCCGATGTGGATGTTCGCCAACGCCCTCGCCTGCGGCAACACGTTCGTGCTGAAGCCGAGCGAGAAGGACCCGTCGGCGTCGATGTTCATGGCCGAGCTGCTCGCGAAGGCCGGCCTGCCTCCCGGGTGCTTCAACGTCGTGCAAGGCGACAAGGTCGCCGTCGACCGGTTGCTCGAGCACCACGACGTGCAGGCGGTCAGCTTCGTCGGCTCCACCCCGATCGCGAGGTACATCTACGAGACCGGGACGGCCAACGGCAAGCGAGTCCAGGCCCTGGGCGGCGCCAAGAACCACATGCTGGTCTTGGCCGACGCCGACCTCGACATGGCCGCCGATGCCGCGATCGGCGCCGGATACGGCTCGGCCGGCGAGCGGTGCATGGCGATCAGCGTCGTGCTCGCCGCCGATTCGATCGCGGATGACCTCGTCGCCAAGATCGCCGACCGCATCCCTTCGGTGAAGGTCGGGCCGGGCCACGAGCCCGACAACGAGATGGGCCCGCTGATCACCGCTGAGCACCGCGACCGCGTCGCGTCATACATCACCGCAGCGCCAGACGAGGGCGCCGAGGTCGTCGTCGACGGGCGGCGCGCCGACGGTTCGCCCGGCTTCTTCGTCGATCCGACCCTGATCGACAAGGTACGGCCCGGCATGCGGTGCTACGACGACGAGATCTTCGGACCGGTCCTGTCGGTCGTGCGCGTCCACGGCTACGAGGACGGCGTCGACATGATCAACTCGAGCCCGTTCGCCAACGGCACGGCGATCTTCACCCGCGACGGTGGCGCCGCCCGCTCGTTCCAGTACGACATCCAGGTCGGGATGGTCGGCGTCAACGTGCCGATCCCGGTGCCGGTGAGCTACTACAGCTTCGGCGGCTGGAAGGCGAGCCTGTTCGGTGACACCCACATGTACGGACCCGAGGGCATCAACTTCTACACGCGTGGCAAGGTCGTCACGAGCCGGTGGCCCGACCCCAGCACCAGTGAGATCGACCTCGGCTTCCCCGAGACGAGATGATGGTCGGTACTGGCCGCCGTTGCGCGTCGGCCGCTCCCTCCGTCCGGCCGCGGCGGTCAGGTCGGCCGGCGGCGCGAACACCACGGGGACCCGGGAGCCCACACACGAGGAGGATGGTGATGTTGTCCACCGACGAACACACGACGACGAGGAAAGCGCCAGCGACGAGTCGCACCGGAGCGAGTCGAAGCGGAGCGGACGATGAGTGACGGCATGCAGGTCGGAGTCGTTCTCCAGACCACCCCTCCCGCGCTGCGGGTGATCGAGCTCGCCAAGCGGGCGGAGTCGCTCGGGTTCAGCCACGTCTGGACGTTCGACTCCCACATCCTCTGGGAGGAGCCGTACGTCATCTACAGCCAGATCCTCGCCGAGACCCGTCGGGTGATCGTCGGCCCGATGGTCACCAACCCGGCCACCCGCGACTGGACGGTGACCGCGAGCACGTACGCGACGCTCAACGAGATGTACGGCAACCGAACGATCTGCTCGATGGGTCGCGGCGATTCCGCCGTGCGCGTCACCAACGGCAAGCCGACGACGCTCGCCACGATGGCCGAGTGCGTCCACGTCGTGCGCGAGCTCGCCAACGGGCGCGCCGTCGAGTACAAGGGCTCGAACATCCGCCTGCCGTGGGCGTCGGCGAGCCGGCTCGACGTGCTCGGCGCCGGCTACGGCCCGAAGGCGCTCAAGATGATCGGCGAGACATGTGACGGGTTCGTGCTCCAGCTCGCCGACCCCCAGATCGCCGAGTGGACGATCTCGAGCGTGCGCAAGGCCGCGGCTGACGCCGGCCGCAACCCCGAGGACCTCACGATCGTGGTGGCGGCACCCGCCTACGTCGGCGACGACCTGCCGTACATGCGCGACCAGTGCCGCTGGTTCGGTGGCATGGTCGGCAACCACGTCGCCGACATCGTCGCCCGGTACGGCGAGGACGCGCCCGTGCCCAAAGCGCTCACCGACTACATCAAGAACCGTCAGGACTACGACTACAACGAGCACGGCCGGGCCGGGAACACCCACACGACGTTCGTGCCCGACGAGATCGTCGACCGGTTCTGCATCCTCGGTCCGCCCGCCGAGCAGCTCCGCCGGCTGCACGAGCTCCGCGAGCTCGGCGTCGACCAGTTCGCGATCTACCTGCAGCACGACGGCAAGGACCACACCCTCCTCGAGTACGGCGAGCACGTCATCCCCGAGCTGAACGAGCAGGAGCTCGCGAAGACGTGACGGCCGGTGTGAGGTCCCCACGGCGGCGGACCGGTCGACGGTGATCCGGCGGGCGGTACGGCGGGCGGCGCTGTTCGTCGTCGCGCTCGCCCTCGTGGCGATCGGCTGGGAGCTGTACAAGCTGGTCGGCCCCGACGACGGCGGCACGATCCTCGGCATGCGCGTCATCCCGAAGGCGTCCGACCGGGCGATGCCCCACACGTGGGACATCGTCGAACGGCTCGGCGAGCCCGAGAACCGCGGCGGCGGCGACCCGATCTGGCGGACCGTCAGCGGCTATGCCTGGTTCACGTTCAAGCTGTCGTTGCTCGGGCTCGTGCTCGGCGCCGCCGTCGGGATCTCGCTGGCGGTGCTCATGGCCCGGTTCCGGGTCGCGGAGCGTGGTCTCCTGCCGTGGATCATCATGTCGCAGACGGTGCCGCTGATCGCTCTCGCGCCCCAGGTCGTGAGCTGGAGCGGCCGGTTCGACATCTTCGGGTGGGAGTGGCCGCGCTGGGCGTCGGTGTCGGTCCTCGCTGCCTTCCTGTCGTTCTTCCCCATCGCCGTGGGCACGCTGCGCGGACTGAAGTCGGCGCCGCCGGCGGCGGTCGAGCTGATGGACAGCTACGCGGCCGGCTGGTGGAAGACGCTGGTCAAGCTGAGGTTCCCGGCCGCCGTGCCCCACATCGTCCCGGCGCTCAAGCTCGGGGCGACGCTGTCGGTCGTCGGCGTCATCGTGTCGGAGATCTCGACGGGCATCCGCGGCGGCATCGGCCGTGCCGTCATCTCGTACCAGCAGGCCTCCACCGGTGACCCGCCGAAGGTCTACGCGTCGATCGCCGGCGCGGCGGTGCTCGGTCTGGCACTGTTCGGGTTGGTGGTGTTGCTCGACGTGATCGTGATGCGGAACCGACCGCGGGAGGAGCCGGCGTGAGCGCGGTCGTCGTCGAAGGCGTCTCGAAGGCGTTCAACGAGGGGCAGGCCGATCAGGTCGACGCCCTGGTCGAGATCGACCTCACGATCGAGCCGGGACGGTTCGTGTCGCTGATCGGACCGTCGGGGTGCGGCAAGTCGACCCTGCTGCGCCTGATCGCCAACCTGATCGAGCCCTCGACCGGCCAGATCCTCGTGAACGGCAAGTCGGCGGCCCAGGCCCGACTCGACCAGGACTACGGCATGGCCTTCCAGCAGTCCGGGCTGTTCGAGTGGCGCACGGTCGAGAAGAACATCGAGCTCCCGCTCGAGCTCAAGGGCTGGGACAAGGCCCGGCGTCGCGCCCGCTCGCGCGAGATGCTCGAGCTGGTCAAGCTGCCCGAGTTCGCGACCCACATGCCCTGGCAGCTCTCGGGCGGGATGCAGCAGCGCGTCGCCATCGCGCGCGCTCTGGCCGCCCATCCGCAGCTGCTCCTCATGGACGAGCCGTTCGGCGCGCTCGACGAGATGACTCGCGAGCACATGCAGGCCGAGCTGCTCCGGATTTGTGGCGCCACCGAGACGACGGTCGTCTTCGTCACCCACTCGATCCCCGAGGCGGCGTTCCTGTCCGACCGGGTGGTGGTGATGTCGCGCCGACCCGGCCGGATCCGCGAGATCGTCGACGTCGACCTCGGGACGGTCCGCGACGAGGACACGCGCGAAGCCGACAAGTTCTACGCCGCGATCACCGCGGTCCGCGAGGCGCTGCGCGGCCTCGACCACGGGGCTCCGACCGGTGGGGTCGACGACCGATGAACCTGCGCCGGCTCGCCGCCGCCGTCGTGCCCCCGGTCGTGGTCGGCGCGCTGTTCGTCGCGGTCTGGGAAGCGGTCGTCAAGGGGTTCGATCTCAAGCCGTTCTTCCTGCCGGCGCCGAGCGCGATCTGGAGCGCCTTCCTCGACAACACCGGTCTCGTTCGGGATGCTGCGCTGGTCTCGGGTTCGAACGCCCTCGTGGGACTGGTCGCAGGGACGGCCGTCGGCGTCGCCGCCAGCTTCCTCCTCATGCGGTTCAGCATCCTCAACGAGCTCGCCTCGCCACTGGCCGTCGCGCTGAACGCGATCCCGATCATCGTGCTCGTCGCGGTGTTCCAGAACATGTTCTCGGCGACGAGCGAGATCCCGCGCCGGCTGATGGTCACGGTGATCGTGTTCTTCATCGTGCTCGTCAACGTCGCCAAGGGGTTGCGTCAGGTGCAGCCGACCCATCTCGAGCTGCTGCGGTCGTACGCAGCGCCGCCGCGCGCGGTGCTCGTCAAGGCCCGCATCCCCAACGCCTTGCCCTACCTGTTCACGGCGCTGCGCATCGCTGCGCCGACGTCGGTGATCACCGCGTTCGTCGCCGAATACTTCGGTGGCCGCCAGAACGGACTCGGCTACTTCATCCCGTCCAACTTCGCGAACTCCAAGAACGCGGTGGCCTGGGCGTACGTCATCGGAGCGTGCGTGCTCGGCCTCGTGTTCTACCTCGTCTCCATGGCTCTGGAGATCATCACCACACACCGTCGGGGCATCGCCCCAGGGGGAGGAACAACATGAGAGTCCAACGTGCAACCCGGGTCGTTGCCGCGTTCGCGGCGCTGTCGCTGGTCGCTGCCGCCTGCGGCGACGACGACGCGGCCGAGCCGGCCGAGGAACCGGCCGAGGAACCGGCCGACGAACCCGCCGACGAACCCGCCGACGAACCGGCCGACGAACCGGCCGAGGAACCCGCCGACGAGCCCGCCGACGAACCGGCGGACGAACCTGCCGACGAGCCCGCCGATGACATGGCGTGCGACGCGGTCGACGAGATCAGCCTCCAGCTGCAGTGGTTCACCCAGGCCCAGTTCGCCGGCTACTACGCGGCCATCGATCAGGGGTTCTACGCCGACCACTGCCTCGAGGTGACGATCATCGAGGGCGGCGTCGACATCGTGCCCCAGACCCAGCTCGCCAACGGTGACGTCGACTTCGCGCTGGCGTGGGTGCCCAAGGCGCTCGCCAGCCGTGAGGCCGGCGCGAACATCGTCAACATCGCCCAGATCTTCCAGCGGTCCGGCACCCTGCAGGTGGCGTTCGCCGACTCCGGCATCACGTCACCCGCGGACTTCGCCGGCAAGAAGATCGGCAACTGGGGCTTCGGCAACGAGTACGAGGTGTTCGCGGCGCTCGGTCAGGAAGACCTCGACCCGGCCACCGACGTCGAACTGGTCGGCCAGAACTTCGACATGGTCGCGCTGCTCGAGGGCGAGATCGACGCCGCCGAGGCGATGACCTACAACGAGTACGCGCAGGTTCTCGAGGCGATCGACCCCGACACCGGCGAGCTGTACCAGCCGGAGGACTTCAACGTCATCAGCTACGAGGACGTCGGGGTCGGCATGCTCCAGGACGCGATC
>JBFHJC010000017.1:0-27608 GCA_041596155.1 Ilumatobacter sp.
CTGCACACGATCGAGCACCGTCACCTCGACTACGACAAGGCGGCCTCCGCCATCTTCACCGAGCCCGAGATCGCCGACGTCGGTCTCGCCGAGGCCGAGGCGTTCGCGTCGGGCCGCAAGATCCGGGTCACCAAGGTTCCGTTCGCGACGACCGCCAAGGCGCTCATCAACAACGACCCGCGCGGGTTCGTGAAGATCCTCTCCGACCCGGCCACCGGCGTCGTCCTCGGTGGCTCGATCGTGGGTCGCCACGCCGCCGAGCTGATCTCGGTGATCGCGTTGGCGGTGACGGCCAACCTGCGCGTCAGCGACATCTACGAGTCGCTGCTGGTGCACCCGGCTCTCAGCGAGGCGCTGGCCGAAGCCGCCGAGTAGCGGTCGCGCGCTACTCGATGACGGCCACGACGTCGCCACCGCCGACCGTGTCGCCGGGCGCGACCTTGATCTCCTTGACGGTGCCGGCCTTCTCGGCGTTGATCTGGTTCTCCATCTTCATCGCCTCGAGCACCACCACGCTCTGACCGGCCTCCACCGCTTGGCCGACCTCGACGAGCACCTTGACGATCGTGCCCTGCATCGGCACGATGACGTCACCGGATCCGCCGGCGGCGGCGGCGCCGCCCGCTGCGCCGCGGGGACTGCGTGCCTTTGCTGGCCCCACCGCGGCGGCGACCTCCGGCACCCACATCTTCACCTCGAAGCGGCGGCCGTTGACCTCCACCGTGGTGGCGCGCTCGACCAGGCCGTCGGCGTCGCCGTCGGTGCCCGCTGCCGCGGCTGACACGCCCGACAGGTCGAGGCGTTGCTCGACCCACTTCGTCGAGTGCTCGACCGCCTGGAAGTCGGGGTGGCGCAAGATGGCGAGGTCGGCCGGGATCGTGGTCGCCACGCCCTCGACCGACATCTCCTCGAGGGCGCGGATCGTGCGGGCGATGCACGTGTCGCGGTCCTTCCCCCAGACGATCAGCTTGCCGACGAGGTTGTCGTAGAACTGGCTGATCTCGTCGCCGGCGTCGTAGCCGGTGTCGAACCGCACCCCGAAGCCGTTCGGCAGGTGCAGCTTCGTGATCGGGCCCGGCGACGGCAGGAACTTCCCGCCCGCAGGATCTTCGGCGTTGATGCGCACCTCGATCCCGTGGCCACGCTGCAAGGCCCGCACCTGCTCCTGGGTCAGCGGCAGCTCCTCGCCGGCCGCGACGCGGATCTGCCACTCGACGAGGTCGATGCCGGTGATCACCTCGGTGACCGGGTGCTCGACCTGGAGACGGGTGTTCATCTCGAGGAAGAAGAAGTCGCCGTCCTGGTAGATGAACTCGACCGTGCCGGCGTTGTAGTAGCCGACCGCCCTCGCCGCCTTGACCGCGGCCTCGCCCATCGCCGCCTCGACGCCGTCGGGTAGGCCCGGAGCCGGCGCCTCCTCGATCAGCTTCTGGTGGCGGCGTTGAGCCGAGCAGTCGCGCGTCGACACCCACACGCAGTTGCCGTGTCGGTCGCCGACGATCTGGACCTCGACGTGTCGCGGCCACGTGAGATAGCGCTCGACGTACACCTCGTCGCGTCCGAAGAAGGCCTTCGCCTCGCGCTGCGCGGACGCCATCGCGTCATCGACGTCGGCGGCCGCCTCGACCACCTTCATGCCGCGTCCGCCGCCACCGAAGGCCGCCTTGATGCACACCGGCCACCCGTGCTCGTCGCCGAAGGCGCGGATGTCGTCGGGGCCCGACGCGAACTCGGTGGTGCCCGGCACGATCGGTGCGCCGCCGCGTTGAGCGGCGAGCCGCGAGGAGACCTTGTCGCCCATCTCGTCGATCGCTTCGGCCGGCGGTCCGATCCAGGTCACACCCAGCTCGGTGATGGCGCGCGCGAAGTCGGCGTTCTCGCTGAAGAACCCGTAGCCGGGGTGGACAGCGTCGGCGCCGCTCCGCCGGATCGCGTCCAGGATCGCTTCGGTGTTGAGGTAGCTGTCGGCCGCCGTCTGGCCGCCGAGCGCGTAGGCCTCGTCGGCGAGGCGCACGTGGAGGGCGTTGCGGTCGAGCTCGGAGTACACCGCGACCGTGGCGATGCCCATCTCGCGGGCAGCACGGATGACCCGCACGGCGATCTCGCCCCGGTTGGCGATCAGGATCTTCTGCAGCACGGCTGCCAATGTAGGTGGTGTGGATCGCGACGACCATGCCCGGTCGCCCGGCGACCCGGTCGGGTGGCCGGGCGGTTGGAACGTCGAGCACGTCGCCGAGACCGGGAGCACCAACGCCGACCTGCTCGCCGCGGCCGACCGGCTCCCCGACCGGAGCGTGCTTGTCGCGGACCACCAGACGGCCGGGCGCGGCCGGCTCGACCGCACGTGGGAGGCGCCACCGGGGGCGAACCTCCTGGTGTCGATCCTCTTCCGCGACGTGCCCGCCGACCCGGGCGAGCTGACGCGCCGGGTCGGGTTGGCGGCGGTCGACGCCGTCGGCCGGACGACGGGGCGCGGGGCCGGGTTGAAGTGGCCGAACGACGTGCTGCTGGACGGACGCAAGCTGGGTGGCATCCTGGCCCAGCGGGCGGCGAGCGGTGCCGTCGTCGTCGGGCTCGGCCTCAACGTCGGCTGGGCGCCCCAGGGGGCGGCAGCACTCGACGGCGCGGCGAGTCCGGCCGAGGTGCTCGCGGAGCTGCTCTCGGCCTACGACAGGCTGCCCGACGGGGCGGAGCTCCACGAGCGGTACCGGCGGACGCTGGTGACGATCGGCCAGCGGGTCAGGGTCGAGCTGCCCGGCGGCGAGGTGCGAGGGACGGCGCTCGACGTCGCGCCCGACGGTGCCCTGATGGTGCTGGACGAGTGCGCCGTCACCCACCGCGTCGACGTCGGCGACGTCGTGCACTTGCGCACCCTCTGATCCGCCGCCCGTTCGATGCGTACGGGCGCTACCGTTGCGGGCCGTGCATCGGCCCCCCGACGTGACGCACCGGCGCCGAGCGCGCCGCCCCGGATCGCCACTTCCCTGGATGCTCGCGCTCGTCGCGCTGATCGGCGCCGGCGGCGCACTCGGGGTGCTCCGGGCAGCCAACGATCGAACGGCCGACGTCGAGCGCATCGACGGGCTGTCGGCGGTGCTGTCGGAGGTGCCCGGCGACGACGGGTCCATCGAATACCCGGCCGAGAACTATCTACTGGTCGGCTCCGACACCCGAGAGGGGGTCGACCCGAGCTCGGAGGACTTCTCCGCGATCGGCGACACCAGCGCGGTCGGTGGCCGTCGCAGCGACACGATCATGGTGCTCCGCCAGGAACGCAACGGCGGCGCCGCTCTCGTGAGCCTGCCCCGCGACCTGTGGGTCGAGATCGCAGGCACCGGGAGCAGCAATCGCATCAACAGCGCCTACAACGACGGCCCGGAGCGGCTCGCCGCCACGGTGACGCAGTCGCTCGGCATCCCGATCCACCATTACGTCGAGGTCGACTTCGTCGGGTTCAAGGCCATCATCGACGACCTCGGCGGCGTCGAGGTGTGCGTCGGCAACGCCGCTCGCGACACCAACAGCGGCCTCGCGCTGCAACCCGGCTGTCAGGTTCTCGACGGGGTGATGGCGCTGGCGTACGCTCGCAGCCGCCACTACCAGGAATGGGACGGCACCGACTGGGTGACCGACCCGCGAGCCGACCTCGGGCGCATCGAGCGCCAGCAACTCTTCATCCGGGCCGCCGTCGACGGCACACTGCGCAAGCTCCGCTCGTCCCCGTTCGGATCCGGCGAGCTGATCCAGGCGGTCGTCGAGTCGCTGCGGATCGACGACCGGCTCGACCCGCTCGAAGCCGGACAGGCGCTCCGCAACGCGGCCGAGATCGGGCTGCGCACCTATCGCCTCCCGGTCGTGAACGACCGCGTCGGCGACGCGTCGGTGCTCCGGCTCGGTGACGGCGCCGACGCGGTGTTCGCCTACTTCCGCGGCGAAGCACCGGCGCCGGTCGAGTTCGAGACCGGCAGTACCGTGCCCGTGTCGCCGGGCTGAGCAGCACCCATTCTCGGCACGGGCGGTTCCGCCCCGTAGGCTCCGGCGGGTATGAGGTTCCATCGATGAGGGCGCTGATCCTCGCCGGCGGTGCCGGTACGCGCCTGCGACCGATCACCCACACCCGCGCCAAGCAGCTCGTCCCCGTGGCCAACAAGCCGATCCTGTTCTACGGGATCGAGGCGATGGTGGCCGCAGGGATCACCGAGATCGGCGTGATCGTGGGCGACACTCGCGACGAGGTGATGGGAGCGCTCGGCGACGGGAGCGCCTTCGGCGCCAGCATCACCTACGTCTCGCAGGACGCCCCGCTCGGCCTCGCACACTGCGTGCTGATCGCCCGCGAGTTCTTGGGCGACGACGACTTCGTGATGTACCTCGGCGACAACCTCCTCGAACAGGACCTCGGCGCGTTCGTCGAGGCGTTCGAGACGGCCGCGGCCGGCGAGGGGCCGGCGGCCGCGCAGATCCTCCTCAAGCAGGTGCCCGACCCGCACCGCTTCGGCATCGCGACCCTCGACGACGACGGCCACGTCGTGCGACTCGTCGAGAAGCCGGCCGATCCGCCGTCCGACCTGGCGCTCGTCGGCGTGTACCTCTTCACACCGCGCATCCACGACGCCGTGGCGGCGATCGAGCCGTCGGCCCGCGGTGAGCTCGAGATCACCGACGCCATCCAGTGGTTGCTCGACCAGGGCGATCGGGTCCGCTGCGAGCTGTTGACCGGGTGGTGGATCGACACCGGCAAGCTGACCCCGCTGCTCGAGGCGAACCGGCTCCTGTTGGAGAAGATCGAGACCGATGTCGCCGGCGAGGTCGACGGCGACTCGTCGATCGGCGGTCGGGTCGTGGTCGGCGAGGGCGCCAAGATCATCCGCTCCACCCTCCGTGGCCCGGTCGCGATCGGGCCCGACACCGTCGTCGAGGACAGCTTCGTCGGCCCGTTCTCGGCGATCGGCGCGAACTGTGTCATCCGGCACTCCGAGATCGAGCACTCGGTCATCATGGACGACTCGTCGGTCGTCGACATCGCCCGGCTCGAGGACAGCCTGATCGGGTCGGACGCCACCGTCACGCGCTCCCGCCAGAAGCCCCGCGCCCTGCGCTTGATGGTGGGCGACCACTGCCGGATCGACGTCGAATGAGCGCGATCGTCGCATTCGAAGTGCGTGCCGGTGCGATCGACGGGCTCCGCGTCGCGACCATGAAGCAGGTCAGCGACGGGCGCGGCACCGTCCGCGAGCTGTTCCGCCGGTCGGCGTTCGACGCGGCGGGCGTCGGGCTGACGGAGTTCGCCCAGATCAACGTGACCGAGAGCCGGCGCGGGGTGATCCGCGGCATGCACGCCGAGTCGATGACCAAGCTGGTCACCGTCGCCGCCGGCGAGGCCTTCGGCGCGTACGTCGACGTCCGGCCGTCGTCGTCGACGCGGGGTGTCGTCGAGACCGTCGCACTGGTGCCGGGCGTCCAGGTGCTCGTACCGAGCGGGGTCGCCAACGGGTTCCAGGCGTTGGGCGACCCGACCCAGTACCTGTACTGCTTCGACCGCGAGTGGGAGCCCGGCATGGCCGGCACCGCGTGCAACCCGCTCGACCCCGATCTCGCGATCGACTGGCCGATCGCAATCGACCCGGACGATCCGTCGCTGCTCTCGGTCAAGGACCGCGTCGCGCCGCCGTTCGCGGCGATCGCAGGAGGCACCGGCGCATGAGGCTGTTCGTCACGGGCGGTGCCGGATTCATCGGTTCGAACTACGTCCGCTGGGTGCTCGCCAACACCGATCACGAGGTGACGGTCTTCGACAAGCTGACCTACGCCGGCAACCTGCCCAACATCGAAGACGTCCTCGACGACCGCCGTGCCCGGTTCGTGCATGCCGACATCTGCGACCTCGACGCGGTCGCGACGCACCTCCCCGGTCACGACGCCGTCGTCCACTTCGCTGCCGAATCGCACGTCGACCGCTCGATCGTGGACCCCTACGCGTTCGTGCACACCAACGTGTTCGGCACGAACGTGCTCTGCGACGTCGCCCGCCGGACCGAGGTCGAGCGCTTCTTGCACATCTCGACCGACGAGGTGTACGGCTCGATCGAGGAGGGCTCGTTCTCCGAGACCGACCGGTTGACGCCCCGCTCGCCGTACTCGGCCGCGAAGGCCGGCAGCGATCTGCTCGCGCTCAGCTACCACACCACGTACGGGTTGCCGGTCGTGGTGACGCGTTGCTCGAACAACTACGGCCCGTACCAGTTCCCCGAGAAGCTGATCCCGCTGTTCACGACCAACCTCCTCGACGGGAAGCCGGTGCCGCTGATGGGCGACGGCGGCAACGTGCGCGACTGGATCCACGTCGAGGACCACAACCGCGCCGCCCACCTGGTGTTCGAAGAGGGTGAGGTCGGCGAGATCTACAACATCGGGGCCCACAACGAGGTCACGAACCGCGACATCACGACCCGGCTGCTCGAGCTGACCGGCCGCGACGAGTCGTTCATCGAGTGGGTTCCCGATCGGCTCGGCCACGATCGTCGGTACTCGGTCGAGATCGACAAGATCACGGCGCTGGGGTGGAAGCAGGAGCGCGACTTCGACGCCGGTCTGGAACACACGGTCGGCTGGTACCGCGACCACCGCGCCTGGTGGGAGCCACTCAAGGCCCGCGTCGGGCTGTGACGCGGATCCTCGTCACCGGCGCCGGCGGCCAGCTGGGCCACGACGTCGCCGGCGAGTGCGGTCGTGCCGGTGACGATGTCACCGCCCTCGACCGTCGAGCGCTCGACGTGGGCGATCGCGACGCGGTCCATGCTGCCGTGCTCGCCGTCCGCCCCGACGTCGTGATCAACGCGGCCGCCTGGACGGCCGTCGACGCCTGCGAGACCGACCCTGACCGGGCCCGACGCGACAACGCGCTCGCCGTGCGCTGGGTCCGCGAGGCGAGCGTGCGGGTCGGCGCCCACCTGGTGCAGATCAGCACCGACTACGTGTTCTCCGGCGACCTCGACCGGCCGTACGTCGAATGGGACGCGCCGGGACCGCGGTCGGTGTACGGCCAATCGAAGCTCGGCGGTGAGATCGAGGCCGGTCGCGACGCCACGATCGTCCGCACCAGCTGGTTGTGCGGCGAGCACGGCGCCAACATGGTGCGCACCGTGCTACGCCTGCTCGACGGTGACGCGCCGTTGCGGTTCGTCGACGACCAGCGCGGTTGCCCCACGTTCACGGCCGACCTCGCCGTCATGGTGCGCCGGCTCGCGATCGAGCGTCGCCGCGGCGTTCACCACGTCACGAACCAGGGCGAGGTGTCGTGGTGCGAGTTCGTTCGTGACATCGCCGCCGCCGCCGGGCACGATCCAGGTCGCGTGGCGCCGATCGCCACGGCCGATCTCGACCCGCCGCGCCCGGCGCCGCGGCCCGCCAACAGCGTGCTCGACAACGCCGCCCTGCGGCTGGCCGGCACGCCGCTCCTGCGGCACTATCGAGAGCCGCTCGGCGAGCTGGTCGCCAGGCTCACCGGCTGATCTCGAGCAGCTGGCAGACCTCGTCGACGCCGAACAGCTCGACGTCGTCACGCCGCAGCCGGTGCTGGTAGTGGTCCTGCGGCATCTCGTAACCGATCAAGCGGTCCGGCGCCGCGTCGTCGCGCAGCATCCAGCGGTGACCCTGCTCGCTGTAGCCGAGGGCACGGGTGACGCCGAGCGACGGCCCGTTGTCGTGCCACGCCCCGGTGAGTGCCATGTCCGCGCCGAAGCCGTCGAAGCCGAGGGCGAGCGTGGCGAGCCGCATCTCCTTCCCGATGCCGCGACCCTGGTACGGGCGTCCCAGCCACGAACCCGTCTCGAACCGACGCATCCTCGGGAAGTCGTTGCCGATCAGGCCGGTCGACCCGACGACGGAGCCGTCGACGATCACCGCGAAGTTGATGTTCCAACTGGTCGGCGACAGCTCCGCCCGGCATCGCCACCAGAACTGGAGGGCGCCGCGCTCGAGGGCCGGCGAATCGGCACGCGTCCACGGGAACCCGAAGGGCATCACCTCGGGATCGTGGATCCCACGCGCCGCGAGCGCCGCGAGCTCCACCCCCAGCTCGTCGTCGATGTAGCGCATGGTGAGGAGCGGCGTGCGCACCTCGAGATCGAACAGCGGCCAGTACGGATGACCCATCGCACCATGATGATCGACGCCTACCCTCGCGAGGCGATGGGATTCACCCGCGCCGAGCTCGAGTCGTTCCGCGACACCGAGGTGCCCGACCTGATCGGGCCGGGCGTGAAGCTGCTGTTCGTCGGGATCAACCCGGGGCTCTGGACGGCCGCGACGCAGACCCACTTCGCCCATCCGGGCAATCGGTTCTATCCGGCGCTCCTCCAGGCCGGCGTCATCGGGCGCGAGATCGACCGTG
The DNA here is from genome assembly GCA_041596155.1 of Ilumatobacter sp. Taxonomy (GTDB): domain Bacteria; phylum Actinomycetota; class Acidimicrobiia; order Acidimicrobiales; family Ilumatobacteraceae; genus Ilumatobacter. The sequence goes on from JBFHJC010000017.1 coordinate 8,393, forward strand.
GCTCCGGCATGTCCGGCGCCGACCGCGCCCACCTGATCGAGCGCGGGATCGGGATCACCAACATCGTGCACCGGGCGACGGCGCGGGCGGCCGAGCTGACGGCGGACGAGCTGCGGGCCGGGGCGGTCGCGCTCGAGCGGTTCGTGGACGCGCACCGGCCGCGCGTCGTCGCGGTCGCCGGTGTGACCGCGTACCGGACGGCGTTCGGCCGTCCGAAGGCGGCCATGGGCCGCCAGCCGGGCGGGCTCGGCCGAGCCGACCTGTGGGTCGTGCCGAATCCGAGCGGGCTGAACGCCCACGAGACCGTCGCCACGCTGGCCGCCGCGTACCGGGCGCCGGCGATCGTCGCCGGCGTCGTAGCGGGCTGATCAGACGGCGAACGCGAGCGACACCGACACGACGACGGCGCCGACCACGGCCGGGATCACCAGCTTGCGCATGCCGGGGGAGCTCAGCGTCCACACCAGCCCGCCCTTCACCACGGTGTTCGACGCCGCCGCCAGCACGATGGCGTTGCCGGCCGTCGAGTCGGACACGCTGCCGTCGTCGCGGCTGAGCTCGGCCATCGAGAGGGTGATGGCGTCGACGTCGGCCACTCCGGATGCCAGAGCCCCGACGTAGACGCCGGCGTCTCCGAGCCACATCGAGAGCGCCTTCGAGCCGATCAGCACCGCGCCGTAGAGCAGCCCGAACTGGATCGCCGGGCCGAGACTGAACGGGTTCGAGAATTCCTGCTCGTCGTCCGGGTCCGTTCCGGTGCGCTGGCGCCGCAGCGACACGATCGCCGCCCACGCCCCGGTGACGACGAGGCCGGCGCCGATCGGCAACCACACCTCGCGCAACAGCTCGGCGTTGACGACGCCGACCTCGACCAGGACGCGGCCGTACATGATCGTCCACGCGAGCAAGACCGCCATCGCCAGCGCCCGCAGCAGGCCGGCGCTCGACTTGCTCCGCTCCGACATCGTGAGCGTGACCGCCGTCGAGCTGACGAGCCCACCGAGGATGCCGGTGAGGCCGATGCCACGCCGGGCGCCGACGACCTTGATCAGCACGTAGCCGAGGAACGACAGGCCGAGGATGAACACCACCATCAGCCCGACCTTGAACGGGCTGGCGGCGTCGAACGGCTCGGGACCGATGGTGTCGCGCGGCAGCACCGGCAGGACGAGCGCGGCGAGCACGGCGAACTGCAGCGTCGCCTCGACGTCCTGGCGCGACAGGCGTTCGACGAACGCCTGGGTGTAGGGCTTGAGCGCGAGCAGCGCGGTCGTCGCGACGGCGACCGCGGTGGCGATGGCGAGCTCGCCGAGTCCGGCGAGCGCGCCGGCGAGGAACGTGACGACTGCCGCGACCTCGGTCGTGAGACCGAGCTCGCCCGACCGGACGCCGCCGAGGTAGCCGATCGCGACGACGGCGCCCACCACGAGGAAGCCGGCGGCGAACACGGCCACGCTGTCGAACCGGACCGCGAGCACCGAGCTCAGCCCGCCGGTCAGGGCGATCAGCGAGAACGAGCGCGTCCCGGCGAACAGGTCGCCGTCGGCTCCCTTGGCGAACTGCCGCTGGAGACCGACGAGCAAACCGGCGGCCAGCGCGACGGCGAGTCGCGCCAACACCCGATCGGGTTCGATCGTCCCATCGTCGGGGACGGATGAGGTCGCGAGCGCGCCGACGCCGATGAGCACTGCCTGCACGGTTCGAACGTACCCGGCGCGCTCGTGTCGTACGCGGTGCCGGAGGTTCCGGCGGCGTCGGGCGACGAGTCCGCGCGCCAGCGGGCATGATGGGGCGATGCCCGACCCGCTGCGCGTCGCCTACACGCTCGAGCAGTGCTGGCACCCGGTCCCGGGTGGTACGGCGGTCGCCACGCTCGAGGTCGAGCGTGGCTTGCGCGCGCGAGGAGACATCGACGTCGTCGGTGTGGCAGGTCGCCATCGGCGGCCACCGGACCCGTCGTTCCGGCCTGCGGTGGCGCCTCGCTCGCTGCCATGGGCGAGGCCGTGGCTCTACGAGACGTGGAACCGCTTCGAGCAGCCCCGCGTCGAGCGGGTCACCGGTCCGATCGACGTGGTGCACTCCACGATCGCGATCCCGGCGGCGACCGGGTCGCCCCACGTCGTCACCGTCCACGACGTCGCGTTCGTGCACACACCGGAGCGGTTCACGCGGCATGGTGCTCGGGTGATGCGGCGCGGTCTTGAGCGGTGTCGCGGCTGCGACCTGGTGCTGTGCCCGAGCGCATCGACGGCCGGCGACCTCGAGGCGCTCGGTTTCGACCGTGCGCGGATCCGGATCGTGCCGTGGGGTGTGAGCATCGCCGCGGTGACGACCGACGACATCGTCCGGCTCCGCCGCACGTACGAGCTCCCCGAGCGATTCGTGCTGTTCGTCGGCACCGTCGAGCCACGGAAGAACCTGGTACGCCTCGGCGCCGCGATGCGCGGCGTCGACCTGCCGCTGGTGGTCGCCGGGGCCGCGGGGTGGGGCGAGGCGGTCGATCTCGACGGCGTCGACGCCCGGTTCCTCGGGTTCGTCCGCCACGCCGACCTCCCGGCGCTCTACAGCGCGGCGACGGTGTTCGCCTATCCGAGCCTCCAGGAAGGGTTCGGCCTGCCCGTCGCCGAGGCGATGGCGCACGGTGTCCCGGTGGTCACGAGTCGCGGGACGTCGACCGAGGAGGTCGCCGGCGGGGCGGCCGTCCTCGTCGACCCGGCGGACGAGCAGTCGATCGCCGACGGCATCGAACGCGCCCTGACCGACCCGACGGCGTGGGCCGAGGCGGGCCGGCGGCGCGCCGCCGAGCTCACCTGGGACCGGGCCGTGGAGGCGACGGTCGCGGCGTACCGTGAGGTCGTCCGATGACGCGCGTCGGGATCGCCGTCAATCTGCTGTGGCTCGCGCCCGGGCGGGTCGGCGGCAGCGAGGAGTACCTGGTCCGGCAACTCGCCGGTCTGCCCGACGACGTCGACGTGACGTTGTACGGCACCCCGACGTTGCGGGCTGCTCACCCCGAGCTCACGACGCGCTTCGCCACCAGCGAGCTCCGCGTGCGCCGCGATTCGCGGGCGCTGCGGATCGTCGCGGAGCACTCCTGGCTGTCCTGGGCGACGCGCGCGGCGGCCGTCGTCCACCACGGGGGTGGCACGGCGCCGCTGGGCGCGCGGCGACCGTACGTCCTGACGGTCCACGACCTCCAGTACCTCACGTATCCCGAGCACTTCGGACGCGCTCGGCTGACCTACCTCCGCCGGATGATGCCCCGCTCGGTTCGACACGCCTCGGTGGTGACCGCGCCGTCGGCGTACGTCCGTTCCACCGTGATCGGCGCGTTCGGCGCCGACCCCGATCGCGTCGTCGTCGTCCCCCACGGGGTGCCCGATCCGCCGCCGATCACCGACGATGCGATCGGCGCCGCGCGCGAGCGGTATCGCATCGGCCCTCACCCCTACGTCGTGTACCCGGCGATCAGCCACCCGCACAAACGCCAGGCGCTGCTCGTCGACATGCTCGACCACCTCGACCCGGACGTCCGCCTCGTCCTGCTGGGAGGTGTGGGCGACGGTGAGCGCGAGCTGCAACGGCACGTCGCCGGGAGCATCCGTCGCGATCACGTGATCCGGCCGGGGCGGGTGCCGGCGGCCGATCGCGACGTCCTGCTCGCCGGCGCCGAGGCGCTCGCGTTCCCGAGCGCGTACGAGGGGTTCGGGGCCCCGCTGGTCGAGGCGATGGCGGTCGGGACGCCGATCGTGTGCAGCGCCGCGGCGGCCGTCCCGGAGGTCGTCGGCGACGCCGCGATCACCGTCGACGGCGCCGATCCGGCCGCCTGGGCGGCTGCCGTGGACGACGCGCGCGCCCGGCGCAGCGAGCTGGTCGTCCGCGGGCGCGAGCGCCGCCGCCGTTTCACCCCCGAGATCTCCGGGGAGCGCCTCGCCGAGGCGTACCGGCTGGCGCACCGGTGAAGATCGTCGTCGTCTGCCCGCACTTCGCGCCCGATGCCGCGCCGACCGGGACGGTGATGACGCGCATCGTCGCCGAGCTCGCGGAGCGTGGCCACGAGCTGCACGTCGTGACGGCGCTGCCCTGGTACCGGAACCACCGGATCGAGCCCGGGTGGGCCGGTCGGCCACTCCGTACGGAAACGGTCGCGTGGGGATCGATCACCCGCGTCCATCCGTTCCCGGGCGCCGACAAGGCGAACCTGCTGCGGCGGGCGCTCGGCTTCGCCGGCTTCTCCCTGCTCGCCACCGTCGCGGCCGTGCGCGCGGGCGGTTGGCTCCGCCGGGCCGACGCCGTGCTCGCCATGTCGCCGCCGCTCACCCTCGGCGCGACCGGGTGGCTCGCAGGGCGGCTCCGGCGCGCCCCGCTGGTCTTCAACGTCCAGGACATCTTCCCGGACGCAGCCGTGCGCACGGGGGCGATCACCAACCGGTGGGTCATCGGACTCGCCAGGGCGCTCGAACGCTGGACGTACCACCGCGCCGCGGCGGTCACGGTGCTCAGCGACGACCTCGCGGCGAACGTTCGCGCCAAGATGGCGGCTCGGCGCCGCGACCGCGTGCATGTGATCCCGAACTTCGTCGACACCGACGCCGTTCGCCCGCAGGACCGCACCACGGCGTACCGGCGGGAGCACGGCATCGGCGACGAGCCGGTCGTGCTGTACGCGGGCAACGTCGGCTTCTCCCAGTCGCTCGAACTGCTGCTCGGCGCGGCCGCTCGGATGCGCGACGTCACGTTCGTGATCAACGGTGAGGGCGCCGCGCGGCGGCGGCTCGAGGAGGCCGCGGCCGAGCTCGCCAATGTGCGCTTCGTCGACTACCAGCCGGCCGAGCGGCTCGGGGAGGTGCTGGCGACCGGCGACGTCCACGTCGTGCTCCTGCGGGCCGGTCTCGGCGACGTCAGCGTGCCGTCGAAGACCTACTCCAGCCTGGCCGCCGGCCGGCCGGTGGTCGCCGCGATCGACCCCGACACCGAGATCCCGCGCCTGCTCGTCGCGTCCGGAGGCGGCACGGCGGTCGCCCCCGATGACGAGCTCGCCCTCGCCGCCGAGCTGGCGCGTCTGGTCCGGCAACCGGACGAGCGACGAGCCATGGGCGACCGGGGCCGGGCGTGGGTGATCGCGGAGGCGTCGCCGGCGGCGGTTGCCGACAGGTACGACCGCCTCCTGAGATCGGTCGCGGGCCGCCGGGGGATGGGCGCCGACCCCCGATAGCCTCCCCGCACGTGGCACGTAGCTCCTCGTCGACCAAGAAGGCCGCCAAGCTGGCCCAGAAGGGCCAGGGCAGGACGGTCCGGTTCCAGGGTGGAACGGTGTTCCCGTTCGTGGTGGCCGTCACGCTGATCCTCGGCATGGCGCTGATCGTCTACAGCCGCCAGACGTTGCCGGCCGCGGACGCGTCGCCGCCCACCATCGACGACCACTGGCACGCCGCTTACGGGTTCTACATCTGTGACACCTGGTACGAGCTGCAGGGCGACCTCGAGGAGCGCAACTCGCAGGGTCAGTTCACGAACACGGCGTTCCTCCAGACGGGCATCCACAGCCACAACGACGGGGTGATCCACTGGCATCCGTTCACGTCGCGCGCCGTCGGCAAGAACGCGGTGCTCGGCGTCTTCCTCGACGCCTACGGGGTCGAGCTCACCAACGACCGCCTGAAGTTCCCACCCGAGCAGTCCCAGATCGGCTTCACCGACGAGTACGTCGAGGGCGAGACGCAGTGCAACGGCGAGGATGCCGAGCTCTCGGTCAAGGCGTGGGGCAGCTTCACCGACACCGACAGCGGCACCCGCTACATCGCCAACATGGACCGCGTGCATCTCGACAACGACGGCATGGTGTTTGCGATCTACTTCACCGCCGACGGCGCGGAGCAGGTCATGCCGCCGAACGCCCAGCAGCTGCCGACGCTCAGCCAGAACGACCAGGTCCAGGTCCGCCCCGAGGACCTGCTGCAGGGCGACACCACCGTCGCCGACACGCCAGCCGAGACCACTGCGCCGCCGACGACCGCCGGCTGATGTTCGCCGTCGTGCTCGTCGGCGGGTTCGGCACCCGCCTGCGACCGCTCACGAACGACCTCCCCAAGCCGATGCTGCCCATCGGCCACCGTCCGATGATCGTCGGGCTGGTCGATCGGCTCGCGGCGGCGGGTGTCACCGACGTGGTGCTGGCCCTCGGGTTCAAGCCCGAGCCGTTCGCGGCGGCCGTCCCCGGTGGTCGGCACGACGACGTCCGGGTGCACTACGCCGTCGAACCCGAACCACTCGACACCGGAGGAGCGATCGCGTTCGCGGCCCGGGCCGTCGGCGTCGAGAGCACCTTCCTCGTGTGCAACGGCGACATCGACAGCGACCTCGACTTCCGGGCCCTCCTCGGCGCCCACGGCCGCTTCGACGCCACGCTCCATCTCACGCCGGTCGACGACCCGTCGGCCTTCGGCGTCGTCGAGCTCGACGCCGACGGCGCGGTCCGGCGCTTCGTCGAGAAGCCGGCCCCCGGCGAGACCGATTCCAACCTGATCAACGCCGGCACCTACGTCTTCGAGCCCGCCGTGCTCGATCTCGTCGAGCCGGGGCGCAAGGTGTCGATCGAGCGGGAGGTCTTCCCGCTACTCGTCGCCGAGGGACGCTTGGGCGCGCTGGCGACCGACGACTACTGGATCGACGCCGGGCGTCCCGAGCTGTACCTCCGCGCCAACCTCGACCTCATCGACGGCTCGCGAGCGCGAGTCGTGGAGCCGGTCGCAGAGGGCGCCGAGGTCGATCCGTCGGCCGACGTCGACGGCTCGGTGGTGGCGGCGCGCGCCGTGGTCGGCGCCGGCGCGCGGGTGCGGTCGTCGCTGTTGCTGCCGGGCTCGGTCGTCTCCGACCGGGCGACCGTCGAGCGCTCGATCGTGGCCGGCGTCATCGGTGCGGAGGCGGTCGTCGTGGACGCTGTGGTCGGTGCCGCTCACACGGTTGCGGACGGCGCGTCGATCGTCGGTGAACGCGTGCCGACGCCCGACTGACTCGCTCGCCGCTGCCAGTCCGCGCCGTGGGCTGGTCGACTCGGTCATGATGAACGACATGAAGACGATCGTCGTCGGGGGTGCGGGTTTCCTCGGGTCGCACCTCGTCGACCGGCTGCTCGCCGACGGTGCTGCGGTCGACGTCGTCGACGACCTCTCGACCGGTTCGCTCGCCAACCTCGCCGATGCGCGCGCCGCCGGTGGCGCGCTCAAGATCCATCACCTCGGCGCGGCGAGCGCGGAGTGCGCGTCCCTCGTCGGCATGCGGGGTCCCGATGTGTTGTACCACCTCGCCGCGCTGCCCCGTGGTGGTGGTCGCAACCAGCTCGTCGGCGCTCTCGACGCCACCATGTCCATCCTCGACGCGGCCCGCGATCACGGCGTCCCGAAGATCGTCGTCGCGCTCCCCGCGTCCGTGCTCTACGGACGGCCGGCCGCACGCGACCTGCCGCTCAAGGAGCGCCCGATCGAGCCGCGCGGCGAGCGTGGCGTGTTCGCTCGTGCCACCGTCGACCTGCTCGACCTGCACCGCGAGCGGGATGCCGTCGAGTTCACGGCCCTCGCCCTGGCCTCGGTCTACGGGCCGCGCCAGCGCGACGGTGCCGGCGTCGTGTCGACGTTCCTGGCAGCCGCCCGTGACGGGCGCCAGGTGACCGTGCGCGGGGACGGCCGCCAGACGAGGGATTTCGTGTTCGTCGACGATGTCGTGGACGCGCTGGTGAAGGCGGCCGAGCGGGGCAGCGGTCTGGTGATCAACGTCGGCACCGGTGAGCAGACGTCGCTGAGGGCGCTCTGGCGCGAGATCGCCGGGCCGTCCGCGCCCGAGCCGGGGGCTGCTCCGCCGGCGGCCGACGAGGTCGGTCGGTTCGCCCTCTCGGCGGTACGGGCCCGCATCCACCTGGGATGGTCGCCGTGGACGAACCTCGCCGACGGGCTCGCGCAGACGCGCTGACCGCGAACCTCAGCCGCTCGCCGCAGCGAGGCACGCGAGCGCCAACTCCCGTGCCACCTCGGGCTCGGACATCACGGACGGTTGCACGACGCAGCGCATCCCCTCGGCCTCGACCGCGGACCGCAGCGCCACGTCGATCGGGTCGATCACCAACGAGCCGGCGATAGGGGCGTAGAGGCGCGCGATGCCGACGACCGAGGGTTCGTGGCCGAGCTCGCTCAGCATCCGGGCGGCGGGTCCCTTGAGGGCCGCACCGCCGACGATCGGCGACACGGCGACGACTCGCTCGCGGCGGGCGGCGAGGGCGCCGTCGACGCCGGCGAGGGAGCGGATCGGCCCGATCGACACGACCGGGTTCGACGGTGCGATGACCACTGCGGCGGCGTCCCGGAGGGCGGCACCTGCCGCGGCCGTGAGCACGGCCCCGGTGTGGTCGAAGCGAACCGCGCTGATCGGTGCGTCGTGGCGGAGGCGGACGAAGTAGTCCTGGAACGAGACCTCGCGACCGCCGAGTTCGCCATCGGCGAGCCGGACGATCGTCCGAACCCGGTCGTCCGACATCGGCAGCAGCCGCAGCGCGAGCCCCCACGCCCGGGCGATCTCCGCGCTCACGTCGGTCAACGAGGCACCCTCGGCGAGCCGGGCCGTGCGGTAGCAGTGCGTCGCCAGGTCGGCGTCGCCGAGGCCGAACCACGTGGGCGCGGCCGCCGAGTCGTCCGGCCGGACCGCGGCGTATCGATCGAGAGCGCGCAGCATGTGCCACGTCTCGCCGTCCAGCCCCCAGCCCCGCTCGGTGTCGATCGCGTCCGCGAGCGTGTAGGTGATCGTGTCGAGGTCCGGGCAGATCGCGAGGCCGTGCAGCTCGAGATCGTCGCCGGTGTTGACGATCGCGGTGACCGACGTCGCGGGCACCGCTGCGACGAGACCACGCAGGAAGCGAGCCGCGCCGACGCCGCCGCACAGGACGGCGACGGGCGGTGGGGAACCCGCCGTCACGCAGCGCCCTCGCCGGCGGCGCGGGCGTAGAGCTCGACGAGGCCGTCGGCGGTGCGCTCCCACGAGAACCGGGCGACGTTGCGGTGGCCCGCTTCGATCAAACCAAGCCGTCCGACGCCGCTCCCGACGACCGACGTCAGCGCGGCCGCGAACGCGTCGACGTCCGGTCCGTTCACGAGCACCGCGCCGCCGCCGGCGATCTCCGGTATCGAACCGACGCTGCTCGCGACGACCGGCGTGCCCGCGAGCTGGGCCTCGAGGATCGGGAAGCCGAAGCCCTCGTCGATCGACGGGTAGGCGAGCACCGCCGCTTGGCGGAGCAGCCAGTGCTTGACCTCGTCGTCCACGGGCCCGAGGCGATGGACGCGCTCCGCGAGTTCGGCCGGCACGACGGAGATCGCATGGTCGAGGGCTGCAGTGCCGTTGCCCGGTGCGCCGGCGAGCACCAGGTGGGCGCTCGGCAGCTCCTCAGCGGCGCGGACGAACGCGGCGACGAGCCGGGGGAGGTCCTTGCGATGCTCCTCGGTGCCGACCGCCACCACGAACGGCGCTCCGCGGAGCGCGCCGGCCACCGCCGGGCGTGCCAGCGAGCTCAGCGGCGCCGGTGCCGGAGGCGGACCGAGCGGCACGACGACGACGCGGTCGGTGCCGAGCACCGACCGGACACGCGACGCGGTCGCCTCGGAGCTCGCATGCACCCACGCGCCGCGGGCGATCGAGCGTGCGAGGGCGCGGCCGGCGCGCCGCACGACTCGATCGGCGCGTTCGGGGTGCTCGAGAAACCAGCAGTCGTACACGCTGACGACCGTCGGCCGGCTCGTCGGAGGGGCGACGTAGTTCGTGCCGTGGACGACGTCAGCGCCGAGCAACCATCGGTCGGCCGACGGGCGGTCGGCTCGCGACCAGACGTGCGATGCCACGATGCCCGGCACCGGCAGCCGGCGATGGCCGGCGCGGGGTCGCGACCGGAAGCTCACGAGGTAGGGGTCGCAGGCCACGTCGTCACGCCCCGCGAGCGCGTCGACGATGCCGGCGACGGCGTGGCCGACGCCGGTGCGATGGCCGTAGAGCGGGCCGACGTCGACAGCGATGCGGAGCGGTGTGTGTGTCATCGGCGCCCGCTCACCGTAGCTCCGCAGGTGGGCCCGCGCCCTCATAGACTGCTCCCGGCAACGGAAGGAGACCTCGTGCCACGAGCGTTCATCACCGGGATCACCGGACAGGACGGCCAGCACCTCGCGACATTCCTGCACGAACAGGGTTACGACGTGTACGGCATGGTCAAGGGCCAGTCGAATCCGCGCATCCAGGCGGTCGTCGAGGAGATGCCCTTCATCGAGACCGTCCCCGGCGACCTGGCCGATCTCACGTCGCTCGTCGCCGCCCTCGAGCTGGCGCAACCCGACGAGGTGTACAACCTCGGCGCGATCAGCTTCGTCGCCCTGTCGTTCAACCAGGCGGAGCTGACGGCGAACATCACCGGCCTCGGCGTGCTCCGGATGCTCGAGGCGATCCGCATGGTGGGTGGCCGCGACAACCCGATCCGCTTCTACCAGGCCTCGTCGTCGGAGATGTTCGGCAAGGTGCGCGAGACGCCGCAGACCGAGCGCACCCCGTTCCATCCCCGCAGCCCGTACGGGTGCGCCAAGGTGTTCGGCCACGACATCGTCGTCAACTACCGCGAGTCGTACGGCATGTTCGCCTGCTCGGGCATCCTGTTCAACCACGAGGGACCGAAACGGGGGATCGAGTTCGTGACCCGCAAGGTCACGAACGCCGTCGCCCGCATCAAGCTCGGCCTGCAGCACGAGCTGGTGCTGGGCAACCTCGATTCCAAGCGCGACTGGGGCTATGCCGGCGACTACGTCCGGGCGATGTGGATGATGCTCCAGCAGGACGAGCCCGACGACTACGTCATCGCCACGGGTGAGACGCACTCGATCGAGGAGCTCGTCGAGCGGGCGTTCGCCGAGGTCGGGATCACCGAGTGGCGTGACCACGTGCGCCAAGACCCGAAGTTCTTCCGACCGGCCGAGGTCGACCTGCTCATCGGCGACGCGTCGAAGGCGCGTGAGCGGCTCGGGTGGAAGCCCGAGGTCGGGTTCGAGGAGTTGGTGGCGATGATGGTCCGCCACGATCTCGCCGCCGAGGCCGCCAAGGCCGGCATCGAGCTCTGACGCGCTGGCGTCCGGAGAGCCGGGTTCAGCTCTCGAGCGGCATGTCGGTGATGGCGTCCATCACCGAGCCCGGCGTCGGCGAGGCGCCGATGCGGAGCCGGTGGCGGAGGCTGATCGCGAAGCACGCCAGGGCGGTTGCGCTCGAGACGACGAGGCCGATCTCGATACGGCGGAAGAGCAGGTCGCTCGACAACCAGGTGCCGAGCACGAAGCCGGCGACGGCGAGCGCCCAGCCGAGCGCCACCAGCGCGTGCCCCCGCAGCGCCAGCACGGCCTGAGCCGTGGCGAGCGCCGCCATGTAGATCGCGCTCGACAGCGCCAACATGGCCAGCGTGCGACCGCTGAGGTCGGTGTCGTACACCGTGCGGATCGCGAACGGGCCGAGGACGAAGGCGCCGGCGGTGCCGACCACCCCGACCGCCGCGACCAGGTACATCAGCTTGCGGAGGCCACTGCGGAACTCGTCGAGCATGCCGCGTGCCGCGAGCCGTGAGAGGCGGGGGAGCAACGCCGCCTGCACCGCCTGGAACAGGAACAGTGGGATCCGCGCCAGGAGGACGCCGTAGCCGAACTGGGTGACGAGCTCCTTCTCGCCGGCGTCGCTCAGCAGGTTCGCGGTGACGGGCCCGGCGTTCAACAGGCTGGCCGCGAAGACGGTCCCGAGCAGCAGCCATCCCAGGTTCTGTGTGACCTCGTGCCACTCGGCGGGCGGGCCGGCGTCGGTGCGCAGCTCGCCGCGCACGCCGACCACGATCACCGGGATCAGGGGCGCGAGCGCCACCGCAAACGCGTACGGGGCGGCACCGGTGACGCCGATCGCCCACAACGCCAGGCAGGCGGCGATGCGGATGATCCCGTCCGATCCCATGACGATGGCGTACGAGTGGAAGCGGCCGGAGCCGGCGCACACGCCGCGCGCCAGGTGAGCGGGCGCGTAGGCGACGAACGCGGTCGCCAGCGCGGCGAGCATCCACCAGTCGCCGTCGAAGTAGCGCCCGGCGATCAGTGGGCTGGCCACGACGATGGCGGTGAGGACCGTGACGGCGACGATCGCGCCGAGTACGACGATGCGGTGGACGACCGGTCGCCCGCCTTCACCGATCGCCGTACGGTGCGACAGCGCCCTGCCGAGCTCTTGTTCGAGCGGCAGGAAGAAGCCGGGTGCGAGCGCGAACGTGGCGAACCACATCGACACGATCGGTTCGAACGCCTCCTCGCCCCCGAGTGCCAGCTCGCCGACCTTGAAGAACGCGTAGGTCGCGATCCCTGCGATCAGGAGCGCGGCGCCGACCGGCAGGGTGCCCTCCGGGAGGGGGCTGCGCTGTGCAACGGAGTCGTCGGACGTGGACACGGCACGCAGACGCTATCCCCGCCCCGCTCGGGCCGGGCGCGCCGTCGTGCCCGCCCGACCGAGATGACGGAATGATGACGACCTGATCACCCGCGCCGCTAGCCTCGATCCATCGTGGAGACGGACCCCCATCTCGTGCCGTCGGTCGTGTCCGTGATGGTCGTGCACGAGCCGGGCGACTGGTTCGAGGAGACCCTCGACGCGTTCGGCGCCCAGGACTACACCAACCTCCGCGCGCTGTTCCTGCTCACCACTGCCGACGAGGCCGAGGCGGACGAGATCAGCGACCGGATCCGCGCCGTCCTGCCCACCGCGTTCGTCCGGACGATCGGTGCCAACATCGGGTTCGGGCCGGCGGTCAACGACGTGCTCCGCCTCGTCGAAGGCGACAACGGGTTCTTTCTCGTCTGCCACGACGACATCGCTCCGGCGCCCGACGCCGTCCGGCTGATGGTCGAGGAGCTGTTCCGCTCGAACGCCGGCCTGGTCGGCCCCAAGCTGCTCGAGTGGGACCAGCCGCGCGTCCTGCAGCACGTCGGACTGGGGCTCGATGCGTTCGGCGAGGTCGACCCGGTGGTCGAGCCCGGCGAGGTCGACCAGGAGCAGCACGACGCCGTGCGCGACGTGTTCGTCCTGCCGTCCGCCTGCCTGCTGGCCCGCGCCGACCTGTTCCGCGTTCTCGGCGGCTTCGATCCGGCGATCTCGTTCCACGGCGAGGACATCGACCTCTGCTGGCGCGCCCACATGACCGGGGCGCGCGTGATCGTGGCGCCCGACGCCCGGGTGCGTCACCGAGAGCGACTCGAGGAGCGCCGGCCCGATCTCAACCACCGGTCGCTGCGCAGCCGCCACCGGATGCGCACCGTGGCCACCCTCACCGGCCGGTCCCGATTGCCGCTGCGCTCGGTCGAGATGGTGCTCCTCACCTTCGTCGAGTTGGTGGTCGGTCTGTTCACCGGCCGTTTCGCCGAGGCGCTCTCGTCCCTGCGGGCGTTGGTGGGTCTCGTCCCGCGCACCGGCCAGATCCTGGCGCGCCGGCGCGCGATCCGGGGGCAGCGGGCCGTGCCCGAGCGCGAGGTGCTCGGCCTCCAGGACCGCGGCAGCTCGCGGTTGACCTCCTACTTGCGCGGCAAGGAGACCGAGACGTTCGTCGGTGCCGACAGCACCGTGCGCCGCTGGCGCGAGGCGTCGTTCGGTCCGCTGCTCGCCTGGTTCGTGTTCCTGCTCGCCGTGGTGATCGGGAGCCGCACGTTCATCCAGCGCGGCGTTCCGGCCGTCGGCGAGTTCCTGCCCTTCCCGGAGAGCCCGCGCGACCTGTGGACCGATTTCCGCTCGAGCTTCGACGGTCGGTCGTTCGGGGCGACCGCGGCGCTCCCGACCGGTTGGGCGCTCCTCGCCGCCGCGAGCGTGCTCACCCTCTTCCGCATGGCGTTGCTGCAGACCGCCGTCGTGGTGGGGTCGTACGTGCTCGGTGCGGTGGGCGTCTGGCGCCTGGCGACCGTGTTCCCCTCGAGCCGCGCCCGCGTCGCCGCGATGGCGGTGTACGTCGGCACACCGCTGATCCCCGGTGCGATGTCGCATGGCGACCTCTCGGCCCTGCTCTGGTTCGCGGCGCTGCCGTGGCTCGTGCACCTGCTTCGCCGCGTCGCCGGCGTCGAGACGGCCGATCCGGCCGCCGCCGCGACCGATCTGGCCGACGGTGTCGCCGACGTCGGCGCCCGTCACCGCATCCGCGCGGTCGCGTTCCTCGCGCTGGTGCTGGCGACGGTGACGGCCTTCGTGCCCGCCAGCCTGCCGATCTGGGTGGCCTGTGGCGTCGTGCTGTCCGTCACCACGCTCGTCGCCGGCGCACCGTGGCGCGTCGCCGCATGGTTCGCGTTCGGGACCGCGGCGTCGGCGTTGCTGGCGCTCGTGCTCAACCTCCCGTGGGCGTTCGAATGGTCGACCGAGCACGTCTTCGGCGTCCGCCCGGCGGGCTCGACGGGCCGATCGCTGCACGACATCGCGTCGCTGTCGCCGGGCGGCTTCCAGTTCGCCGTCCTCGCCCTGGCGCTGTATCTGCCGGTGCTCGCCGCCGTCTTGATCGCCCGGGCGTGGCGCTTCAGCTGGAGCGTCCGGGGCGCCGGTCTGGTCGTGGGGTTCGGCGCCCTCATGGTGATGGCCGAGCGCGGCACGGGCCCGCTCGACCTGCCCGCGCCGTCCCTGCTGGCGGTTCCGGTCGCCCTGGGTTTGGCGCTCGGCGCAGCCGCGATCGCCGGCGGGTTCGGCGACGACGTCGCCGAGCGCGGCTTCGGCTGGCGCCAGCCGCTGGCCGTGCTCGCCAACCTCGCGATCGTCGTCGGCGTCGTGCCGGCCGCACTGTCGGTCGGCAACGGTGCGTGGGACACGCCGCGGACGCCGATGCCCAACCTGCTCGCCGCCCAGCTGCCGGTCGACCCGGCCGTCGGCGACTACCGGGTGCTGTACGTGGGGGACCCGCGCATCCTGCCGGTTCCGGCTCGCGAGTTCGCTCCCGGCGTCGCCTACGCCGTCACCGACGCCGGCCCGCTCGACGTCACCGATCGGTTCGCCGTCCCCGTCACCGGGGGCGATCGCGCCGTCGAGCGCGCGCTCGGCCTGATCGCGGACGGCTCGACGTTGCGCGCCGGCCGAATCCTGGCGCCGCTCGGCATCCGCTACATCGTCGTGCCGATCGCCGACGACGTCGTCTCGACCTCCGACAAGCCGCTCCCGGTTGCGACGGGCCTCGTCGCAGCGCTGCAGAACCAGCTCGACATCGGGTCGATCTACGGCCCGCCGACGCTCGAGATCTTCGTGAACCAGGCCTGGTTCCCGGTGGGCGCCCAGCTGACCGGTGTCGCCGCAGAGACGTCACGGCTGGCCGGCGAGGAGACGCTCGCGCGAGCCGACCTCTCCGGCGTCGTTCCCTCCATGGTCGGCGTCGACGAAGGCACACCCGAGGCCGCCAACCAGGTCGCGCCCGGCGTCGTCCACGTCGCGATCCCGTTCGACGACCGATTGCGGCTGACGGTCGACGGCCGACCGGTGGCACCCCGACCCGGCTTCGGAGTCACGACGGCGTTCGACGTCGACGTGCCGGGCACCGGTGTCGTCAGCTACGACACCGATCCGAGCCGGCGCTGGTGGGTCGCATCCGGCATCGCCCTGTGGCTCGTCGTCCTGGTCGTCGCCGCCGGCGCCCGGTCGCCGTTCGGCCGCCGCCAGGCCGTCGAACTGCACGACGAGACGCTCATCGATCTCGGCGACCACCCACCGATGGACCTGGTTGGCGAGACGCTGGGCGCACCGGTCTGGTCCGAGGTCGACGACGACCGCCGGGCGGCGGTGCCCGGCGAGGTGCTCGACCCGACCGGCGACATCGCGAGGCCGCCCGAGGACGCGCCCCGCGGCGCCGATGTCACGCCGCCGCACGGCATCGCGCCACCGGGCGACGACGACGTCGACCTGGCGGCGCTCGTGCGCGGTTCCGACGATGTCGACCCGGACGAGGAGGGGTCGGCGTGAGACGGCGTCTTCCTGGCCTGCTGCTCACGGTCGCCGCGCTCGCCGGAGCGGTGTCGGTCGCGCGCCAGGCGACCGAGGCGACGACCGCCACGTTCAGCATCGCCGCCCAGGGCTGGATGCCCTCGGCGCCGACGGGCGTCGGCCTGACCGAGACCTGGTTCTGCCCCGGCGTGCCCGCCACCGGGGTCGACGACGTCGGCGGTGCGATCGTCATCGCCAACCGCTCCGACGACCGGATGGTCGGCACCGTCCGGCTCCTGAACGAAGCCGGGGAGACCCGCCGGCGCGAGCTCGACGTCGCGCAGTGGTCGTCCGCGACGGTCGATCTCGACGCGACCCTGCCCGGTGAGATGGTCGCAGCCGTCGTCGAGGTCGACGACGGCGGGGCGATCGTCGAGCAGCAGTCGATCCACCCGAGCGGCAAGAGTGCGACGGCGTGCGCGAACGCCACGTCCGATCGTTGGTACCTCGCCGACGGGTTCACCGTCGAGGGCAGCCTCGACCAGGTCGTCCTGACGAACCCGTTCGAGCAGACGGTCGTCGTGAACCTCGAGTTCGCGACCACCGAAGGGCCACGCCGTCCTGCGTCGTACCGCGGCCTGACCGTCCCCGCCCAGAGCGTGCGGGTCATCGACCTCGGCGCGCCCGGGGCGGGGGCCCAGAGCGAGCCGGTGCTGGCGGTGACGGTCGAGGCCGCTCGTGGCCGGCTCGTGGTCGGCCGGGCGCAGCGCTTCCTCGGGGGCGGCCGGCTGGGCACGCAGGTCACGCTGGCGTCGCCGGCGGTCCGTGAGCAGTGGTGGTTCGCCAACGGCCAGAAGGGTCCGGGCGTCAGCGAGCGGTACTCGATCTACAACCCCACCGACGACCCGATCGAGGTCGACGTGCTGTTCATCGGCATCCAGACACCGATCCTCGTCGATCCGATCGAGGTGCCCGCCCGCGAGGTCGTGACGTTCGAGCCCGGACCGTTCGCCGACCTGCCCGAGGGCCGCCACGCCACCGTGTTCTCGACGGCCACGAACCAGCCGGCGATCGTCGTCGAGCGGGCGTCGACGCAGACCGCCGACGACGTCGTCGCGACGACGGTCATCAGCGGTGCCACGCCGCGCCAGGACGGTCACGTCGCCAGGACGTGGCACCTCGCCTCCGGACCGGCCACGCCCGTGGCCGCCGGACTCGTGGCGTACAACGCCGACAACTCGGCCGGCACGATCTCGGTGATGGCGGTCGGGAGCTCGGGTCCGGTGCCGGTCGCCGGCCTCCAGGACATCCCGCTGGCGCCGGCGTCGCTGGTGACGATCGACCTCACCGACCCGCTCGTGCTCGGGCGCGAGCTGATCGTGTCATCGACCTCCCGGGTCTTCGTCGAGGTCGCCTTCCCGACCGGTCGCGGCGACACGCGTTACTCCGCGTGGGCCGTACCGGCGGGGTGACCCCGCGCTGGTAGAACTGACCTCGCCATGGAGCGCGTCCTGCTCGCCCTCGCGGTCGTCGCGGTCGCGGCGATCGTTGCAGCGATCGTGCGTCGGCGCCGCGCGGACCCGCCCACGCAGCCTCGTCTCGAGGTGCCGCGGCAGCTCGATCGCGCCGACTTCGACGGCGACGGATGGCTGGTCGCCGTCTTCACCTCGGACACGTGTACGACGTGTGGCGACGTGGTCCGCAAGGCCGCCGTCGTCGAGTGCGACGACGTGACGGTGGCGACGGTCAGCTATCAGCGACGGCGCGACCTGCACGAGCGCTATGCGATCGACGCCGTGCCCTGCCTCGTCGTCGCCGACGGACTCGGTGTCGTCCGCGCCGGCTTCGTCGGACCGGTGACTGCGACCGACCTCTGGGCCGCCGTCGCCGACGCTCGCCACCCGGGCTCGATCGAGCGCCGGGGGGAGTGCGAGCACTGAGGCGCCGGTCGACCTACTCGGGGATGCCGAGCACGTTGGCGTCGAGCCGTTCGTCGACACCCGCCTCGTCGAGGCCCTGCTGGATCAGACGAGCGACGTGCGGGCCGTCGATCGTCTCGTGCTCGAGGAGGGCCTCGGCGATGAGCTCGAGACCACGCCGGTGCTTGGTGAGCAGGTGCTCGGCGCGGTCCTCCTGCGTGTGCAGGATCTTGGCGATCTCCTCGTCGAGCAGCCGGGCGGTCTCGTCGCTGTACTCGCGTCCCTGCGTCATGAGGTCCTCGCCGAGGAAGACCTGCTGCTGGCTGTGCCAGGCCATCGGTCCGACCTCGTCGCTCATACCCCACTCGCGCACCATCCGGCGGGCGATGTTGGTCGCCTGCTCGAGGTCGTTGGCGGCACCCGAGTTCAGGTGGCCGAAGACGACCTTCTCGGCCACCCGGCCGCCCATCGCCTTGCAGATCGTGTCCTCGAAGTACTCCTTCGCGTACGTGTGGCGTTCCTGGGGCAGGCTCCACGTGACGCCGAGCGCCATGCCCCGCGGCAGGATCGTCACCTTGTGGAGCGGGTCGCCGTGGGGCAGCACGACCGACAGCAGGGCGTGCCCGCCTTCGTGGTAGGCGGTCGCCCGCTTCTCCTCGGCGGTCATGATGAGCGACTCGCGGCGCGCTCCCAGGACGACGCGATCGCGGGCGTTCTCGAAATCGATCCGCTCGATCTGCTTGGAGCCCCGGCGGACGGCGATCAGCGCCGCTTCGTTGACCAGGTTGGCGAGATCGGCGCCGGCCATGCCGGGCGTGGCGCGGGCCATCGTCTCCAGGTCGACGTCGGGCCCCATCCGCTTGTCGCGCGTGTGCACCTGGAGGATCGCCAGGCGCTCCTCGTACTCGGGCAGCGGCACGACGATCTGGCGGTCGAAGCGCCCGGGCCGGAGCAGCGCCGGGTCGAGGATGTCGGGACGGTTCGTCGCCGCCATGATCACGATGCCCTCGGAGGTCTCGAACCCGTCCATCTCGGACAGCATCTGGTTGAGCGTCTGCTCACGCTCGTCGTGGCCGCCGCCGAGGCCGGCACCGCGCTTGCGGCCGATCGAGTCGATCTCGTCGATGAAGATGATCGCCTTGCCCATCCGCCGCGCCTGCTGGAACAGGTCGCGGACGCGGCTGGCGCCCACGCCGACGAACATCTCCATGAAGTCGGATCCGGTCACCGAGAGGAAGCCGACGCCCGCCTCCCCGGCGACGGCGCGGGCGAAGAGCGTCTTGCCGGTGCCGGGGGGACCGACCAGCAGGATGCCCTTCGGC